>QKCO01000116.1 GCA_003245635.1 Treponema sp. | reverse complement strand
GGTACCAATGGGCGATTTCACCAATCCGCTGCACGAGTCCGCGGTTCGTTTCCCGATGACGGAGCTCTGGAACGATTCCTGCGGCGACGCGGACCTCCGATTCGCCCTGAGCAGGGGGGCGGTCGGCGCCACCTCGAACCCCGTCATCGTCGGCGGCGTGCTCCGGCGGGAGCCGGAGCTCTGGAGCGAACGGCTAGCGTCCATCATCGAACGGGAAGCCCCCGCAGCCACCGACGAGGAAATCTGCTGGCTTATATCCAAGGAGATGGGCGCGGCGGGAGCGAGGCTGCTCGCGCCGATGTTCGAGTCGACCGGCGGCCGCAAGGGCCGCCAGGCGATGCAGGTCAATCCGCGCTTCTACCGCGACGCCGCGCGGACGACCGCCCACGCGGTCGAGCTGAGCGCGACCGCGCCGAACATCCTGGTGAAGATGCCCGTTTCCCGCAGCGGCCTCAAGGCGCTCGAGGACTCCACCTACGCGGGGGTCAGCGTCAACGGGACCGTCTGCTTCGGCATTCCCCAGGCGATCGCCGTGGCGGAAGCCATCGAACGGGGGCTGGCGCGGCGGGAAGCCGAAGGGCTTTCGATCGACGGCATTTCCCCGAGCTGCACCATCATGATCGGGCGGCTCGACGATTGGCTGAAGAAATGCGTCGAGCGCGACGGCGTCCCCGTTCTGCCCCAGCTCCTGGACTGGGGAGGCGTCGCCGTGTTCAAGAAAGCCTACGCGCTCTTCAAGGAGCGCAAATACCGGGCGCGGCTGCTCGTAGCCTCGAACCGGAGCCACTTCCTCTGGTCGAATTTCATCGGCGCCGAGATCCTCATCACGGTGAACCCCGTCTGGTGGCGGCGCATGGAAGGCTGCCGCATGGAGATCCGCCGCACGATCGACGACCCGGTTCCCGCCGAGATCGTCGCCGAATTGCACGACCGGCTGCCCGATTTCCGCCGCGCCTACGACGAGACGGGACTCCGGCCGGAAGAATTCGAAGCTTTCGGACCGTTCGGCGACACGATGCGCGAGTTCTTCACGGGCTACGACGCGTTCCTCGATTACCTGCGCGGATTCATCATCCCCTGAATTTTTAGCTAAACAACTAAATACTTTAGTTGTTTTTAGTGGATTATATCTATAGTTTTTTTAGTGATAATTATTATCAATACTTGATATGCATTTGTAATACAAGCACATATCAAATAACTAATTCAATAAAAAAGATTATTTGACATATTAGAAACCCATGATAAACTACACTTATTAAGCCGGAGAGAATACCTGCGAGCCAAGAAGCCGCAGCCTCCCGGCCATACACCTGGGCAGAGGAGGTTGCATTCTAATTAGGCGCTACGCCTCGCGAACCAAGAAAGTTTTACAAGGAGGATCGTATGAAGAGAAGAATGGTGACCAGCGTTTTCGCAGTCTTGACCCTGGCCCTCGCTCCCTCGCTCGTCTTCGCGCAGAAGATTCACCCGACCCCGCAGAAACCCGCCGTCATCCGTATTTCCTACAACGCAGTTGAATTGATGAACTCCAAGATCGTCCAATGGGAGCCCGAGCACGGCATGGGCACGATCTTCAAGAACATCGTCGAATCGGGCACCGATGGCGCGATCAAAGTCGAACTCTATCCGAACGCGCAGCTCGGCGACAACAAAGCGTCCTACGAGATGCTGCGCGCGGGCAACATAGAGGCCGTCATCGCGACGGGCGTCCTGCCGATCTTCTTCCCCGAGATGGAAGTGATCAGCATCCCCTACCTGTTCAAGAGCCCCGAGATCGCCTGGTGGGTCTTCGACAATTCCGACTATTGGAAGGGCTTCGCCGAGCGCCTGCGCAAGAGGACCGGCATGCGGCTCCTGGCCATGGGACAGAACGGCGTACGCAACTTCACCCACAAGGACAAGTTCATCAAATCGCCTGCCGACCTCAAGGGCGAGAAGATCCGCGTCATGCAGTCACCGATCTTCGTCGAAATGATGAAGTCCTTCGGCGCGAACGCGGTCCCGATCGCGTGGTCCGAGCTCTACTCCGCCCTGCAGACCGGCGTCGTCAAGGGGCAGGAGAACCCGATCTCCGTCATCATCGGCGGTTCGCTCTATGAAGTCCAGAAGTACATCACCCTGGACGCGCACCTCTGGAGCGAGGATTCCCTGGTCATCAACGACAAGTTCTGGAACAGCCTGCCCGAGGAATACCAGGTCATCATCAAGCAGGCCGCCAAGCAGGCCGAGACCACCAACCGCGGTATCGAGACGATCCACTCAATGGGCCCCGGACTCGAGACCCTCAAGGAACGCGGCATGAAGGTGTACGTCCCGACCGACGCCGAGAAGCAGGCCTTCGCCGACGTCTGCCAGCCCGCCGTCCGCAAGTACCTTGAAGGCAAGCTCGGCAAAGAGCCCATCCAGGGCATCTTTGAAGCCGTCGCCCAGGCCGAAAAGGCCCTCGGCTACCGCTAGAGCCTACTTTCCGCTTCAAGCAACAATGAGTCCGACCGGTCGGAGCCCCGCCCCGACCGGTTTTCATGACAAAGGAGGGAAATCGTTGGAAAACGCCAAAGCGCGCCAGCCGCTGTTTTTCGTAGCGATCAAAGCCGTTTCCGGATTCGTCGAAAAGATCGCCGCGTACCTGTGCGGAACGCTCGTGCTCGTCATGTTCATCATCGTCAGCCTGCAGATTTTCTCTCGAACCGTCGGCATCACCGTTTCATGGACCGAGGAAGCGTCCCGGTACATCCTCATCTGGATAGGCATGCTCGGCGCGGGAATCGCGCTACGCGAAGGCGGACACGCGGCCATCGGCTTCGTCGTCGACCCGCTCCCCGAAAAAGCTCGATACGCCATCAGCCTCCTGACTGAAACCGGTATTCTCATCTTCATGGGCATATTCTTCAAGACGAGCCTCATCGCCGCCATCGCTGCGAAAGACATGCTCGCCTCCGCCTTCGAACTGACCATGTTCTGGCCCAAGATGGCGCTGCCGGTAGGATCGGTCGTCATCATCCTCAATTGCCTATACCTCATGGCCGCCGACGTGACCAAGCTTATGTACGGCGAAGAAGGAGCCGCGTCATGATCTGGTGGCTGATGATTCCCGCTATAGTCCTGCTCGTATCTCGGATGCCGATCGCCTTCACGCTCGGCATCAGCTCACTCGTTTTCTTCGCCGCAGGCGGCAAATTCGGCTTCGACGTCATCCCGCAGCGCTTCTTCAGCTCGATCGATATGTTCGTACTCCTCGCGATTCCGTTCTTCATCCTGGCCGGCGAACTGATGAACAAGACCGGCATCACCGACGGCCTGGTTAAGTTCACGAAAGTCGTCGTCGGCAGGATGCACGGAGGCCTGGCGCAGGTGAACATCGTCGCGAGCATCTTCTTCGCGGGCCTCACCGGCGCCGGCGTCGCCGACACCTCGGCCCTCGGATCGATCCTGATCCCCGCCATGGAGAAGGAAGGCTTCGAGCCCGAATACGCGGCCGCGGTCACCGCGGCATCCTCCGTGATCGGACCGATCATCCCGCCGAGCATCATCATGGTCGTATTCTCGTCGGTCATGGGACTCTCGGTCGGCTCCATGTTCGCCGCCGGCTTCGTGCCCGGGCTGCTGGTCGCCATCTCGCTGATGATCATCACCTACTTCATCGCGAAGAAGAAGCACCATCCCCACCGCACGGAGAAGGTAACCTTCGGAGAGTTCGTCTCCGCCACGAAAGAAGCCGTCTACGCCCTCCTCATGCCGATCATCATGATCGTAGGCATCTTCTCCGGTTTCTTCACAGCCACCGAAGCAGCGGCGATCTGCGTCATGTACGCGCTCTTGGTCGGCTTCGTGATCAAAAGGACTCTCACGTTCAAAGACTTGATGGACGCCCTGATCCGCTCCGCGGTAACCAGCTCCATCGTCCTGATGATCATCGGAATGGGAAACGTGTTCGGTTGGGCTATGGCGATCGAACGGATTCCGCAGAGCCTTGCGAAGCTCATCCTTTCGTTCCACTTTAACAAATACACCTTCCTCTTTGTTATCAACCTATTCCTGCTCTTTATGGGCATGGTGATGGAGACAGGCGTCAACGCGATCCTGCTCGGACCCATCCTCATGCCGATCGCCACGAGCCTGGGAATCCACCCGCTCCACTTCGCGCTCATCATGATCGTCAATCTCAACATCGGACTGGCGACCCCGCCCTTGGGCGTTTGCCTCTTCGTAGCCTGCCCGATCGCGAAAGTCTCCCTTGAACAGATTGCGAAGGCGATCTTCCCATTCCTCATCATGGAATTCGTCGCGCTCATGGTCATGACCTACATCCCTGAACTCGTTCTGATCGTACCGAGAATGCTCGGCTTCGCGTAAGCCGATGAACGGCGGCCGTCCGAATCGTACGGACGGCCGCTGCCCTTCCACCGATAAAGGCACAAATATGAAAGCCGTCGTCGCCAGAGGTTATCGAACCGTTTCGATAGAGGAACGCCCGGTCCCCGTCCCGAAAAAAGGACAG
>QKCO01000064.1 GCA_003245635.1 Treponema sp. | reverse complement strand
TAGATCGCATAGAAGGCAGATCGATCGATGAGCATGAGATCGCAGGTATCTTGAAAGGGCTGACTGCCGTAGGGTTGGGCGGAAGAACGGCCGATGAGGAGTTCCGCATCTCCTTGGCAGGAGCGCAGGAGAAGACGGCCTTGCTCCGCCACAATGGTCGATGGCTCGTCCCCCACGGCTCGACGCCGTCGACCCACATTCTGAAGCTGCCCCTCGGGAGGATAGGCGGTCTCGGACTCGATATGACCGGCTCGGTGGAGAACGAATGGCTCTGCGGAAGATTGGCGGCCGCCATAGGCCTTGAGACGGCCAACAGCGAAATCGGTCGCTTCGAGGACGTGACGGCTCTCGTCGTGGAGCGCTTCGATAGGAGGCGCTCCGAAGACGGCACGAAGATTTTTCGGCTCCCTCAGGAGGACTTCTGCCAGATCACGGGCACGCCGTCGAGCGGTAAATACGAGAGTGACGGAGGACCCGGCATCGAGACGATCATGCGCATCCTGCTCGGATCACAATACGCCGCCAAAGACCGCGAGGCCTTCTTCACTGCCCAAGTCCTGTTCTGGCTCCTGGCAGCTCCCGACGGCCACGCGAAGAACTTTTCCGTCTTCATCGAACGCGGCGGCCGATTCAGGTTGACGCCTTTGTACGACATCATGTCGGCCTATCCGGTAATGGGTCACGGAAAAGGACTGATCCCTCCCGAGAAGCTGAAGCTGGCCATGGCCTTCAGGGGGAAGAACCGCCACTACGAGTTGGACAAGATCAACATCAGGCACCTCCGAGAAACCGCGCGGCGCTGCGGCATGGAGGGCTCGATCGACGCCGTGCTCACCAAGCTGATTGCGACTATTCCCAAAGCCGTCGCTATGGTAGCCGCATCTTTGCCGAAAGGGTTTCCCGGCGAGATTGCGGAACCGATTTTTAAGGAGGTTGAAGGACGAAGTAAGCTGATTGGAGACGTATGAAGCAAGTGGTGGACAGACTTGAAGTTAAAAAAATCGACTATTGGGCGATACAAGATTTGAACTTGTGACTTCTACCGTGTGAAGGTAGCACTCTCCCACTGAGTTAATCGCCCAGAAACTGCCTGCGAAGCAGGACGAGGCGCATACTATCACCGGGGCGGCGGACTGTCAACACGCACGCGGCACACGAACGGTGGACCGATCGCGGCGAGTCGCGCTATAGTCATCTGCATGATCGGATTCCTTCTGCGCAAGAACTTTTACGATCTCTGGGACAATCTTTTCCGAGTCGCGCTGCTGAACATCGGCTTTATCGCGTCGGCCGGCGTTTTCATCGCTCTCGCGTACGCGTTCTCGACGGCGCCGGTCCTATCGATGGCGTCGCTGGCCGTAGGCGCGCTCTGGTGCGGCGTCTACCTCGCGGCCTCCGCTCTGGCGCTCAGAAAGATATCCGATTACGGGATTTTCGGCTTCGCCGAGTTCTTCGCGGCGCTGAAGGAGGCCTGGCCGGCCGGGCTCGTCTTCGGCGCGGCGGTGGTTGTCGGCAGCCTATTGTCGGCCGTCGTGTTTCCCTTCTATTTCGCGCTGGGCAATCTGCTCGGCCTATTCGCCGCGGCGCTCGTGTTTTGGACGATGGCGGTCGCCGTTCTGGCTCTGCAATACTATTTGCCGATCCGCGCCCGGCTCGATACCGATATCCGCAAAATCGTGAAGAAATGCTTCATCGTGTTCTTCGACAATCCGCTCTTTTCGTTGTTCCTCGCGGTCAACAACGCAATCGCTTTCGCGATATCGATCATGCTCGCGTTCCTGCTGCCCGGTCCTGCGGGCATCCTCCTCTTCCTGGACGAGGCGCTCCGGCTCCGGCTCCTCAAGTACGATTACCTCGAGGCGCACCCCGACGCCGACCGGCGCAAGATTCCCTGGGAGGAGCTGATCGTATCGGACCGGGAAACGACCGGAACGCGGAGCCTCAAGAGCTTCATCTTCCCCTGGAAGGATTGATCCGCCGCCGCTCGCCGTTCGGCGGTCGTCTCGGGCCGTTCCCCCGCAGGGCCCGCGCGAACTCAGCCGGGGCGGGCACCTCGAAGTCCATGATCCGATCGTCGATGGGGTGACGGATCACGAGCTTTTCGGCGTGGAGCGCGAGCCTTCTAATTGGATCCGTTCGGGCTCCATACTTCCTGTCCCCGGCGACCGGATGCCCGAGCCAATCCAGGTGCGCGCGGATCTGGTTGCGTCTTCCGGTTTCCAGCGTCAGCTCGAGCAGCGTCAGTCCGTTCCCCCTGCCGATCACCCGCCAGCGCGTCGAAGCCGGCAGAGCGTCCTTCGTCCCATGGCCCACGACGATGACCCGTCCGCCGCGGTCTTCTCCGAGCGGCTCGTCGATGCGGCCCTCGTCTTCTGCGATCTCGCCTTCCGCGAGCGCAACGTAGCGGCGGTCGATCACCGCTTCGTTCCAGTTCTCCATCAGCGTCCTTTTAGCCGCTTCGGACTTGCCGAAGACGAGGACGCCCGAGGTATCTCGGTCCAGGCGATGCACCACCGCGACGCGTCGCTTCTCGCCTTTCTTCCTTAAATATTCGCAGAGTATCCAGTAGGCGGTCTTTTCCCGCTCGGCGCCCGCGGCGGTCGTCAGGAGGCCCGACGGCTGGTCGACCGCGATGATTTCGCGGTCCTCGTAAAGGATGGAAAGGCCGTGGGGGAGGCGGTAGGGGCGTCGTTCGTTCATCAAGGAACGATACGCCGGCGATGCTCGTGAGAGCAAGGGGCCTATGGGGCTGATCCGAGCTCCGGGCGTTATAGCGGCTGATTTGACATTCAATGTTCAAAATGTCGAAAAGCGTTATTCGATTTTTTCGTGCTGTTCTTGCACGGCGCGCGATAGCTGGAAAAGGAGCGAAATCCTTACGGTTTGCTAACTTATTTCATATCTATTACTTCCTTGAAAAAACTTGACACCGCTAAAAACGGGTGGGTATACTACCGTTGATAAAAAAGAGGATACGAATAACCGTCGGTTGTTCCCTCTGATATGATCTAGGAGGACTTTCATAATGAAGAAGCTTCTTACTGCTCTCCTTGCTCTTTCCGTAGTGGGCGCGGTTTACGCCGCCGACCCGGCTCTCAAGGTTTCCGGTTACGTCAACTCCGGTCTCAAGGTCGTCAGCGATTCGTCCGACACGACCGTCGCGCTCTACAACGATGATTATGAAGGCGCCACCGGTAACGTGGCTTTCCTCCAGGCCGTCTACAGCAGCGACACCGCCGGCTTCAAGATTCGCATGAAAGCTAAACATGACGGCAGCAGCTCTACTTCTGCGTTCAGCATGGATGACGCTTACGCTTATGGCATGCCGGTCGCCGGCCTGAAGATCTTCGCCGGTGTATCGTACAGCGATGTATTCGACGGCGTCGACGATGACTCCAACGACTACTTCAATTCCAAAGGCGCTTCCGCCACCTATTCCATCTCCGGGCTCACCCTCGGCGCCGGCTTGACCGCTACCACGACCTATGCCCCTGTCGCCGACACCGGCTACGTCCTCGGCGCCGCGTACGATCTCGAGAAGATGCTCAAGGTTCGCTTCAATGCTTCTTCTGCGGGTTCCGACCTCAACAAGATGTCCATCAGCGCCGCTTACACCGGCATTGAGAACCTCATGATCAGCGGCGGCTACCTTTCCGAAGGCATGGCCACCACCGCCAACAGCTGGATCGACGCCACCGTCAAGTACACCGCCGGCCCGCTCTTCGCTCAGGTCGTCGTGTACGACATGCTCGACAGCGAGTACATCTCCATCGCTCCCCGCGTCGGCTACGCCGTCACCCCCGCGCTCACCGTTTACGGCCAGGTCGCCTACGTGACCGACGCCGGCACCACCTCCGTCGACGATTCGACGATCAAGCCCCGCGCCTACATGTCCTACATGTTCGACAAGGCTTCCAAGTTCTACGGCCAGGTCGAGTACAACACCTACGCCGAGACCACCACCGTTCTCCTCCAGTACGTGTTCTCCTTCTAATCTAGGCGGAACAACTAGTACGAACCGGCCCGAAAGGGCCGGTTTTTTTATGGAGAGAAGGATGCGGTTACGATTTCTGCTTATCGGGTTAATTGTCGCACTGCTGCATTTGTCGTGCGCGGGAGGTCCGCCTGCTCGCGACATCGCTTCCGACGGCGCATCGAGACGGATCAGCGCGGTGCATCTCAAAACTGCCGACGTCGGCAAGTACGGCAGCGCCATATTCAATCCCTACGTACCGATGATGAATCTGCTATCTAAGAACGATCAAGCCGTATTCTACGTGTATGCAGTGCGTTTCCCTCCGGCGGCGAATATTCGTACGGAGTTGGTTTCCGCGTCCATCGCGGATCAAGCGGGAATAGAAATAGCTCAGGGCCTGAGCCTCTCCGACATGCGGACCTACTGGAGCACGTATTCGTTCTCCCAGGACGATACCGACGCGATGGAAGAGACGCTTTTCCGAACGTATCTGGACGATCGCGCTTTGAAGCATTCAACCCGGAAGACGCTCGAGCGGGTGTACGTGTTCCAAGGCGTCGTTCCGAGAGTCGAGACCCCGAAGGCGGTATTCGTGTTCAGGACGAACGGAACGGAAGTGCGGGTTGAGGGGCGGTAAGGACATTAGTCGAGGTCCGTAGATTGGGAAGTCGATTTTCATTTAAAGACAGCGCTTTTTGTTCGGCACGCGGGCTGCTAGGAAATCGATTTTAACGCCTGCGCGCTGCGCATGTTCCTGATTCGTCTTCAGCAATTGATTGATCTAACATATAGTTGTAAGTTTAATTCATGAGCCCGACGGTGTTTCGCGATGGTCCTGCGCGGTTCTATTTCTTCTCGAGAGAAGAATCGCGTATTCATGTTCATATAATTGAGCAGGGGGTGAAGCAAAGTTCTGGTTGTCCCCAACAGTGTCTTGCGCTGATCGAACTGGCCTTTCGGACAAGGAAATTGGGCGGTTATTGCGAGTGATTGAGAATCGAATGAAGGAAATCCTAGATGCCTGGAATCGTCACTTCCCCCGTTGAGATCGTTCAAGTGACGCGACACGGCCTTTGGCTGGCCGTTTCTGACTCTGAGTATTTTATCGACTTTCAGAACTTTCCTTGGTTCCGTTCCGCTTCCATCGAAGCGGTGTGCGATGTCGAAGAAGTATCGCCGGGGCATTTTTACTGGCAATCCCTCGATATTGATCTTGATTTAGAAACTATCAGAAACCCGAACGAATATCCGCTCGTCTATAAACCTTAATGTGCAAGAAAAGCCGCTACGGGTTGTTTCAGATCGGTTGCTCGCGATAACCAGGAACCGATCTGATTATTTGAAGATTCCTTCCTACACCTTCACCATCCAGCCCTTCGTGTTTGAACTTGAGGGCGTCGCGGAGTTCGGCGCTGAGGTCGCCGACCTTGCCGCCGTTGCCCTATCAAGCTTCGTCAGGCCCTGATAGCCGCGGGTCGTACACGGTATAGCCGTTCATCCGCAGCGGACGGCGTTCTCCGCTTGGAGCGGCAACCAGCCGTCTCGATTCCGCGGAGGGGAAGAGTTCATCAATGGTACCGAAAGCGAGTCGATCGGATCGGATCCGTTGGGAGTTCTTGGCTTCGATCAGCAGGGGCCTGTCCGCTCGGTCGATGATGAAATCGATTTCGGCTCCCGCGGCGTCGCGGTAGAAGAACAAGTCGCGTCCGGGCCGGGCGTCCATCGTCTTGATCAATTCGGAAAATACGAATGTTTCCCAGATGAATCCGGCGAAGGGCGTTTTAGCCGCTTCCTCTTCGCTCCCGATGTTGAGTAGGGCACAGAGCAGCCCCGTATCCGTGAAATAGAGTTTCGGAGTCTTGATCAGCCGCTTTTCGAAGTTGCGGTGGAACGGGGGAAGGATATACACGATGCCCGACGCTTCCAAAGCTGAAATCCAGGTTTTGATGGTGTTCAGCGAAACGCCGATTCCCCGCGCTAAATCGCTGTAATTGATGAGTTCTCCCGAACGTGCGGCCGCCATTCCCAGGAAGCGGCGGAAGTCGAGCAGATTCTTTACTTGGACCAATTCGCGCAGATCACGCTCCAGGTATGTTCGGATGTAATCTTCGAACCAGGCTTTGGAGTCGATCTCCCTATTCGTCCATAGTTCCGGATAGCCTCCCCGATAGGGCAGACGAATGCATTCCGACGAATAATCAATAAGCTCTGATCCCAGTTCTTCGGCAGACAGAGGGAGTAGTTCGAAGATAGCAATCCTTCCGGCGAGGCTTTCGCCTAGATTCCGCATGAGGGAGAATCGTTGGCTTCCGGTGAGGAGCCAGCGACCGTTCACGTCTCGGTCTGCGTCGATGCGCTCCTTCAATGCGGGGAAGAGTTCCGGCACGTATTGAATCTCATCGAGAATGACCGGACCGTCGAAGCGGTCGAGAAAGGTATTCGGCGATTCCTTAGCCGAAGCTGCCAACAGCATATTGTCGAAAGTCACATATTCAGCAGTGGGAAAGGCATGGCGGAGCAGCGTCGTCTTGCCTACTTGTCTGGCGCCGGTAAGGATTAGGCTCGGACGCGTTCGCGCTGCGGCGCGCAGTTCCTGATCGAGAGATCTCTGGAAATGCATATATTAGATAATATGCAGTTCAAATGCAGATTGTCAAATACAAGGACTCAATTTCCCAAAAAAAACGGCCCCCTCGGGGCCGCTTTCATTTCAGGGTTTGGTGCGATGGATTTACACTTTCACCATCCAGCCCTTGGTGTCCGGAAGCGTGCCGTACTGGATGCCCTTGAGGGCGTCGCGGAGTTCGGCGCTGAGGTCGCCGACCTTGCCGCCGTTGA
Source organism: Treponema sp. (assembly GCA_003245635.1). Classification (GTDB taxonomy): domain Bacteria; phylum Spirochaetota; class Spirochaetia; order Treponematales; family Breznakiellaceae; genus SZUA-426. Next base: position 15,095 of record QKCO01000064.1, on the reverse strand, counting down.
AGACGGCCGTCTTGCCTTTGTGAGTGAGGGATTCGATCGGGGTGACGCCGGCCGCGGTGCCGGTGACGAAGCATTCGGCGCCTTGGTCCAGGGCCTCGTCGATCGAGATCTTGCGTTCGCTCACCTTCACGCCGCGGTCTTTGGCCAGCTCGATGACGCTCAATCGGGTGATGCCGGGAAGGATGGTGTCCCCGAGCTCCGGGGTGACAAGCTCTCCGGATTTCAGGCGCACGAAGATGTTGCAGGAGGAGCCTTCCTCCAGGTACTTGCCTTCCTTCGCGTCCAGGAACACGCACTCCATGTAGCCTTCATCGTTGGCCTCATGCTTGGCGAGCGTCGAAATGACGTAGTTCGAGGAGGCTTTGATCCAGCCGGTGCCGCGCGGGGTGGCGCGGATGCGGTCCGTGGTGGTGGCTTTGCTGCGGCCGGCGGAGAAGTAGGCGCTCACGGGCGTGCAGATCACCATGACCCACGGGTTCTTGGAGGGCGCGACGCCGATGCCTCCCTCGGAGTAGGAGAAGGGGCGGATGTAGACCGAGTCGGCCGAAGCGAAGGAGTCCTTTTCCCATTCGCTCTTGTATGCGGGGCGGAAGCCGAGGTCTGCGTTCTTGCGCACCGCCCCGATCGCGGCTTTCAGGAAAGAGTCTTCGGGGAAGCCGGGCATGAGGAGGCCCTTCATCGACTTGTTGAAGCGGGCGGCGTTGCGGTCGGGGCGGAAAATCGCCAAGCCCCCGTCTTTCTGGGGAAGCGCCTTGAGACCTTCGAAGCAGCCGAGTCCGTACTGGGTGGTGTAATTCACCAGCGGGAGGTCGTCGTAGAAATTGCGGGAGGCGCTGAGCTTTTCGCGGTCGGCGTCGTTCATGGCCGCTTCCTCGGCAGGGGTGCGGTGGGGCTTCTCGATCCAGGACTCCGTCCAGGCGGAATCGGAGAAATGCGCGCGGTAGACGATGGGGTAGCTATTGAGTGAAAAGGCCATGCGGTCCTCCCTAAGTATTGCTCAGCGGACAATAGTCTATCATTCTCTTGCTCGATGTGCAATAGCTTTTCCGTTGCGCGGACGCGATGCGCCGAGGCGAGAGGTTGACCGCTGGGTGCCCTAAAAGTAGAATGTATCCACTTTCACCTATTAAAGGAATACTATGGCGCTCAACTGCGGTATCGTCGGCCTGCCGAATGTCGGCAAATCGACCATTTTTTCCGCCCTCACTTCGGCCCCCGCGGAGGCCGCCAACTACCCGTTCTGTACGATCAACCCGAACGTCGGCATCGTGGACGTTCCCGACGCGCGGCTCAAGAAGCTGTCCGAGATCTTCAAGCCGAAGAAGACTATCCATGCGACCACCGAGTTCGTCGATATCGCCGGGCTCGTGAAAGGCGCGTCCCAGGGCGAAGGCCTCGGCAACCAGTTCCTTTCGCATATCCGCGAAGTCGGCGTCATCGCGCATGTCGTGCGCTGCTTCGAAGATCCGGACATCGTGCACGTCGCGAACAAGGTCGATCCGGAAGCGGACATGGACGTCATCAACGTCGAGCTCGCGCTCGCCGACCTTTCGAGCGTGGAGAAGAAGCGCGAGCGCGCGCTGCGCGCGATGAAGGTGCAGGCAAAGGACCAGCAGAAGCAGGCAGAGATCGCCTTGGCGGTTCTGGACAAGCTGACCGCCGTCCTTCAAGAAGGGAAGCCCGCCCGCTCGGTGCCGCTCTCCGAGGACGAGCTGGCCGCCGTCGCCGACGCGTTCCTGATCACGCTGAAGCCCCAGCTCTACGTCTGCAACGTGGACGAGGAGGGCATGCGGAACGGCAATAAGTACGTGGAGATCGTGAAGGCGCGGGCGAAGGCGGAAGGCTCCGAGGCTGTGGTCATCTGCGGCAAGTTCGAAGCCGAGCTCGCCGACCTCGAGAGCGAGGAAGAGCGGCTGGAATTTCTGGGCGAGATCGGCCTCTCCGAATCGGGACTCGCCGCGCTCATCCACGCCGCCTACCGGCTGCTTGGCCTGCGCACCTTCTTCACCGCCGGCGAGGACGAGTGCCGCGCCTGGACGATCCACGCCGGGGATACGGCTCCCAAGGCCGCCGGCGTCATCCACACGGATTTCGAGAAGGGCTTCATTAAGGCGGAGACCTACGGGTACGAGGATATCCTCTCCTACGGATCGGAAGCCAAAATAAAAGAAGCCGGCAAGTACCGCATCGAGGGAAAGGAATACGTCGTCCGCGACGGCGACGTCATGTTCTTTAAATTCAACGTTTAAGAAATCAACGCATGAGGTGACGCGATGAAGCCGACGAGAGACGATGCGGAAAAGCTCTGGCGGGCGCACAACGACGATGAGGCGCTCTGGCGCCACGCGCTTTCGGTGGAAGCGGCCATGCGGCATTTCGCCGCGAAGGCGGGCGCCGACCAGGACGAATGGGGCGTCGTCGGTCTCATCCACGACGTCGATTACGGGCGCTACCCGTCCGAGCATTGCGTGCGCGGCCGCGCGCTGATGGCGGACGCGGGTTGGCCCGAATCCTATATCCGCGCCATGGAAAGCCACGGCTGGGGCATCTGCACGGAGGTCGAGCCGCTCACGGCGATGGAGAAGACGCTGTACGCGATCGACGAGCTGACCGGCTTCATCGCGGCCTGCGCGCTCGTGCGGCCGTCGAAGAGCCTGAGCGACCTCGAGACGAAGTCGGTGAAGAAGAAGTGGAAGACGGCCGCGTTCGCCGCCGGCGTCAACCGCGAAGTGATCGAGAAGGGCGCCGCGCTCGTCGGCATGGAGCTGGACGCGCTCATCGGCGAGACGATTCTGGCGATGCGTCCGGTCTCCGCGGAGATCGGGCTGGCCGGCGTTTAGCGCGGAGAGGAGATGGCGCAGGGATCGGGCAAGTGGGCGCCCCAAACGAGGGCGGATGCGGTAGCCTTCGTGCTGGAAGGAATCGTCGCGGAGGAGATCACCGATTTCGCCGCGCTGCGCTCGCGCACGGACGCCTGGCCCGAATCGCCGATCAAGCGCGCCGCCGTGGAGCTCGGTTTCTCTCTCATCAAGAAGCTGCACTGGGGCTATTTCGCTTCCCTGACTCCGGAATGTTTTCCGCGCCTCTGGGCCGAGTTGGTGATTCCCGACCAGAAATGGGATTTCGCCGGCGAGCTGAAGCGTTCTATTTCATTGCCCAACCTGTACGTCGGCCTTGTAGACCTGCACGGCTATACGCGCTTCTGCCGCGAAAACCGCAAGAATCTTTCCCGTCTGGCCCAGCTCGATACCCTCATCCAGACGGACGTCCCGAAAGTGGTCGAGCGGGTGGGCGTCCTCGCCCGCCGCGTGCGCGGCGACGAGATCCTCCTGATCGGAGCGGGCGCCGCGGACGTGCTGGAGGCAGTGCTGCTGACCGGCGAGTTCTTCAAGCGCGAAGCCGGTAAGCGGGGCGGCGTGCTGCCCACCTTCGAGATCGCGGCCGGCGTCGCCGGCGGCCAGGGCTTTACCGATTTCGTGGTCACCGACGACGGGGACCTTTCCGGGGACGCGGTCAACACGGCGGCCCGCCTGCAGTCGCGCGCGGGGCGCATATCGCCCGACCGGTCGCGGGTCATGATCACGGGCAACGTGCAGCGCAAGCTCGCCGCGGAATTATCTTCCCGCGAAGAGCGCGAACGTCGCCGGCTGCTCGCGTCGGTCGAATTCGTCGACGCGGGAAAGGTCGAGTTCAAGGGAGTGACCGTCGCCGTGTACGACGCGGTCTTCACCGACGGGCCGGACCGGCGGCGGCTCGAATACCGGGAAGCGCTCGAGGCGCTGTACGCGTCGATCGATTCGGGGCTCTGGAAGGGCCGCGTCTTCGAGAATGCCGTTCGGCTGGCCGAGCTCATGGGCAGCGTCGAGGAGGAATCCGTCGCCGTCGAGCTGAGGGCCAAGTCGAAGTCGGCGCAGACCGCGTTCAATCAGGAACTGTTCGAAGAGGCCGTATCAGAATACGGCGCCATGGTCGAAGCGCTCGCCGCGAGGGAAGGCCCGGACCACCTCGCGCTCGAATACCTCAGGGGCGTGCGGACCTGCTACGGGCGCATTCTCGCTTCGTTCGCCGAAGTCCTGGACGCCGAGGCCGACGCGGCCTTGACGACGCTGTTCATTTCGGAAAAGGACGTTTCGAATTATCGCCTGCTGAAGCTCCACCATGCGACCTTCACGAAGGTCCGGGACGCGGCGCGCCTGCGGGTGCGCAACCGGAAAGCGCTCTGGTTCCGGGTCGCCGACCGGGAGGCGCCGTCGCTGGGCGTCCGGGTCGGGGAACCGAAATAGAACCTCAGGCTTTATCGGATAGCGAGAACAGCTTGATTCCTTCGTTCGGGAATCGCCGCTTGATGTCCGCGATGACTCGGCGGGCTTCTTCCGCCGCGCCGTCGTCCGCGTATGCGATCAGCATAAAATTCTCTTCAGGCCAAATGGCGGTCCCGAGCCGCCGCCGCTGCCGGCCGCGGCCCTGCACCACCGGCAGCACCGTGTAGTAGAAATCGCTTATCGCCGCTTCGAGGGCTTCGATGATGTCAGTCTGCACCGAGCGGTTGGAAATGATTTCGATGCGGTTCATTGCGTGATCTCCTTGGGCTGCTTGCGGCCGTTGATGAACGAATAGAGGACCGGGATGAAGACGAGGGTGATGACCGTGCTCGAGGCGAGGCCGCCGATGACGGTCAGGCCTATCGGCTGGATCATCGTCGCGCCCTTGCCGGGAAAGAAGGCCATCGGCGTGAGGCCGAGGATGGTGGTGAGCGTCGTCATCAGCACCGGCCGCAGCCGGGAAGCGCCCGCTTCGACGCAGGCTTCCATCACGGACATGCCGCGGCCGACCAATAGGTTCGTGTAGTCGACGAGCACGATGCCGTTGTTGACGACGATGCCCGCGAGCATCACGATGCCGACCATGGAGAAGGTGCTGAGCGACTGCCCGGTGATCGCGTAGATGCCGACGACGCCGATCATCATGAGCGGTATCGTGAAGATGTTGATGAACGGATCCCTGAACGATTCGTACTGTCCCGCCATGACGCCGAACACCAGCATGATCGCCATGCCGCCGATGAGCGCGAACAGGCCGATCTGTTCCAGGATGTCCTTCCACTGGCCCTCGAAGGAGACCGAGACGCCCTCGGGCGCGACGAAGTTGTCGGCGAGGACCTGCTTGACCTGTTCCTCGACCTTGTCGGCGCGGTTGCCGTCCACCAGCTCTCCGGTCACGTGGATGATGCGCGACTGGTTCTCGCGGTTGATGCTGACCGGGCCGGTGCCTTTCTTGAGCGTCGCGAAGTTGGAAAGCGGCACCAGCGATCCGCCGCTGGTCGACACGAAGATCTTTTCGAGGTCCGGCACCTTCGCGCGGTCGGATTCCCTCAGCATGAGCTCCACGTTGTATTCGTTGCCGTCCTTGCGGAACACGGTCGCCGTCTTGCCGTCCACCGCGGCGTTGATCTCCTTGGCTATGTCGGTCACCGTGAGTCCGAAGTTGTACGCCCGTTCGCGGTCGATCGAGACCTCCACCTGCGGCAGACCCTCGGAAATGTCCATCGCGGCGTCGGTCATCGTCGGCACCTTATCCTGGATGAGTTCGACAATTTCCTTCGCGGCGGCGAGCCCCTTGTTGAGGTCGTCCGCCCGGATGGCGATGTCGATGGCCGATCCTCCGGCGATCTGCTGCCCTCTGCCCTGGCTGAAGGCGAAGACGACGTTGGGGAAGTCCTTGAAGTGGGCGCGCAGCTTGTTCTTAACCTGCTCGCTGCCGTCGGCCGCCTGGTTGTCCGAATCGAGCTTGACCGTCAGCTGTCCTTTATAGGTGGCCGACGATGAGGCTCCGTAGCCGCTGGTGCTGCCGACGTTGACGATGAGGTTCTTCGCGCCGACGATTTCGTCCTTCGCGATGGTCTGCAGCTGGAGCATGACCGCCTTGGTCTCCTCGTAGCGGGTCCCCAGGGGCAACTCGACGGTCATGGTTACCGAATCCTCGTTCATCGGCGGGGAGAACACGACGTTCATGTGCGGGATGGCCGCGACGCTGCCGGCGAACGCGCTGACCACGAGGGCTGCGGTGGCCAGGCGGTGCTTGAGCGCCTTTTTCAGGAGCCGGGTATAGAGGGAATCGAGTCCGTCGAGCGCCTTCCGTACGGCGCCGTCCGCCGCGAGGAGGACGCGGTTCTTCAGCGGCTTTTGGGTGCGCGTCTGGAGCACGAGGTAGGTGCTCGCGAGCACCGGCACCAGGAGTATGGCCACCAGGAGGCTCGAGATGAGCGCGATGACGATGGTGAAGGTCATGTCCTGGAACAGCATGCCGATCATGCCGAGCTTGTTCTTGAAGAAATAGATCGGCAGGAACACGCAGACCGTCGTCAGCGTGGAAGAGCTGATCGCCGAAAGCATCTCCTGGCTGCCGAGCATGGCCGCCACGTTGGGTTTCGCGCCGCGTTCGCGGTAGGTGAAGATGTTCTCGATGATGACGATGGAGGCGTCTACGATCATTCCGACGCCGAGGAGCAGGCCCGTCAGCGTCATCATGTTGAGCGTGATGCCGGCCAGGTGCATCGCCAGGAGGGTGGCGAGCACGGAGAAGGGTATGGAGATGCCGACTATCAGCGTGCTCTTGAAGGTCCGCAGGAACAGGAAGAGCACGGCCATCGTCAGCACGGCGCCCTGCAGGAGCGAGGAGATGATTTCGTTGATCGTCGCCCGGATCTGGTCGGTGTCGTCGTCCACGATCTCCATCGCGACGCCGGTCGGCAGCGTCTTCTGGACTTCCGCCATCTTGTCGTAGACGCGGTTGGCGACCTGCACCGAATTGGTGCCGCTCTGCTTGCGGATCGAAAGGTAGACGCCGCTTTCTCCGTTGATGTAGACGGTGGACGTTTCGTCCGCGTAGCCCAGCTTCACGGTGCCGATGTCCGAAAGCCGGATGTTCGCGCCGTCCTGCGTGGTGATGATCGTGTCGGCGATCGAGCGGACGTCGGAGTACTCGCCGGTCGTGCGGATGCTGTAGCTCTTCTGTCCTTCGGTGATGCTGCCGCCCCCGAGTTCGAGGTTCTGCGCGGCCAGCTTGGACGCGATCCCGGTGATGGTGAGACCGTAGGCCTGCAGCCGGTTCTGCGAGAGGTCCACGCGGACTATCTGGTCGCGTCCGCCGTACACCGACGCCTGCGCGACTCCGTCGACCTGCTCGAATTTGTCCTGGAGCGCATCCTCTGCGATCGACCGCAGTTCCTCGGTGCTCCGGTCCCCGCGCACGGCAATCCGGATGATCGGCATCATGGTCGGGTCCATGCGCATGATCTGCGGCGAATCCGCCCCATCGGGCAGGTTGTCCCTGACGCGGTCCAGCTTGTCGCGTATGTCGTTGGTGCGCGCGTCGAGGTCGGCGCCGTAGTCGAACTCGAGCTTTATCGAACTGGCCCCTTCGGACGAGGTGGAACTGATGTTCTTGAGTCCGTTCAGGCTCACCAGCGACGATTCGAGCGTCTGGGTTACCGTTTTCTCTACGGATTGGGGGTCCGCCCCGTCGTAGGACGTGGTGACCATGATGATCGGGAAGTTGATGTCGGGGAACATGTCGATGGCGACGTCGGTCATGGTATAGCCGCCGACGATCGCGAGGATCGCGAAGACGATGGCGATGAGGACGGGCCGTCCTACGACGCGTTTGGCTATCATGCTTTGCTCCCGCCCGCGTTGACTACGCGGACCTTCACGCCGTCGCTCAGGAGCTGCTGTCCCTGGACGACGACCGTCTCGCTCTCGGTCAGGCCCGATGCGATTTCGGTCATGCCGTCGACGGAAACGCCCGTCTTCACTTCGCGCCGTTCGACCGTCGAATCGCCCTTCAGCACGTACACGTAGGTCGCGCCGCGCAGCGTCGTGACGGCTTCATCGGGAACGGCGACGCGGTTCGCGTACGCGACGGTGTCGAGCCTGATGCCGGCGAACATGCCGGCGTTGATCCGGCTGTCGGCCTTTTCGAATTTGAGGACGATCTTCTTCGTCCGGGTCGTCGAATCGACGACGGGCGCCACCTGATCGACGTATGCGGCGAAGCTTTCGCCGGGAAAGGCTTCCAGCGTGATCTGTGCCTTGAGCCCCGCCTTCAGCTGGCCGACATCGCGCTCGGGGATCTTCGCCACGATCTCTAGCTTGTCCATGACGCCGACGGAGAATACGGTGGTCGAGGTGGAAACGGTCGCGCCGACGCTCAAGGGCGCGGCGGTGACGGTTCCCGATATCGGCGCGTAGATGGGGCTGAGCGAATACGCGGCGCCGGGCTTCGACGGATCGACTTCGGCCACCAGCTGCCCTTTCCGCACCTGGCTGCCGACTTCCGCCTTGAGCGTGGTCAGCTTGCCGGCCGCGTCGGGCACCACGTCGACGTTCGTCTCGGCGGCGACATCGCCGTTAACCTCGATGTACGTCTGGAGCGTCTTTCTGACCGACGTGTCGGTCCGCACGGAGAAGACCGTGTCCGCAGAGGCTGCCGCGTTCTTCGCACCCGCCGGTCCGGCCGCCGCCTTCGGTTTTGACGAAGCGAGGATGGACGGTCCGACCAGGAGCACCGCGGCCGCTGTGACGGTTATGATGACGAGAATGATCTTTTTCATTTCGATTTCTCCCTTCTTATTTCTTGGCTCCGCCGGCATCGCCGAACGGCAGGTTGAGTTCGGATTCGAGATCGAGCAGCGCGTCGAGCAGCGCGTGCCGTTCGGTGAGGACGCTCGCGCGGGCTTCGATGAGCGCGTCGCCCGAGTCCTTGAGGCTCTGCAGATCGCTCGTGCCCCGGCGGTAGGCTTCCTCGTAGTTAGCGTAGCTTTTCTCTGCCAGGGTCACGTTGAGCACGAGCGCGTCGATTTTCGACAGGGAAGCCTCTATTGAACGCTTGAGGCTGCGGATGGTTGCCTCCGAAGAGCGCTGCGCTTCGGCTATCCGGCTGTCGTAGGTGGCGATCGAGTCGTCGTATTTGTCCAGCGTTTCCTTGGTGGTGGACCAGGGAAGGAACGAGTCGAGCTTGAGGCTGAGCGTGGCGCTGAAAGAGCCGGAATCGTTCCATTCGTCGTTCGCGTAGGTAGGCGCGGCGCTGTAGGCCAGGGCGAGGGTCGGCAGATAGGCCGATTCGGCGGCCGCCTTCTTTTCGACCGTCGCGAGCTCTTTCGATTTCCGCAGAACGGACACGCTGTCCGGATCGCCGAGGCGCGAAAGACCCGCGACGGGGTTCGCCTTGAGAAAGCTTTCGAGTTCGCTCGTGTCGAGAGAGCCTGCAAGCTCGAGGTCTGTCCCCACCGGCAGTCCGATGTAGAGCTTGAACTGGTCGAGCGCGTCCTCGTAGGAAACGATCGCGCTCCGCAGATTTGGCTTGAGCGTCTCCCAGGCCACCTGCGCGCTCAGGACTTCCAGCTGCGGCGCCTGGCCGACTTTAGCCTTCGCCGCGGTTTGGTCGTACTGGGATTTCGCGGTCTCGATCTTCCGTTCGTAGACTTCGATCTGCGCCTTGAAGAGAAGCAGCTGGTTGAAGGATTTTCGGGTGGAAAGCTCGAGGCTCTTCTTCGCGCTCTCGTAATCGATGGCGCCCGCTTCGTAGTCGACCTTCGTCTGCTTCATGGCGGTGAAGACCGCCGGAGAGAGGCTCAAGGACGCGCTCAGCTTTTCCGTCGCCGTCCAATCCGAGTTCGCCGCGTTGTACTTCGACGCGGCGCTCGACGCGGAGACGGCCGGGATCAGTTCGTTCCAGGCGCGGTCGGCCGCCCGCTTTTTGGCGTCGGCCGTGATTTTGGTTCTCTGCAGGCTCAGGTTGTTCTGCACCGCCAGGGCGACCGCCCGATCGGCGGTCAATGGAGTTTGGGCGAACAGCGGCCAGAAAAAGCCCGAAAGCGCGAGCGCCGCGGCGTAGGCCGATCGTTTCAGGTCCATGGGTCCTCCTCGAAATACGTACCCTGAAGGTACGCCCTATGCGCTTTCGGCTCCATAAACGCGGGATTAAGAGTGCATAACTTTTTGTTATATGCGGGGTCTGTCCCCCCTCCCGGTGTTGCGGCGGCGAAAAAGGCCGCCTATACTCCGAAAAGGAAGGCGGAAACGGATGAGAGCAACGATTCTGGTGGTCGAGGACGTCAAGGAATTGTCGGACCTCGTATGCATGTACCTGGGCAAGGAAGGGATGGAAACCCGTGCCGTCGAAAGCGCGGAGGACGCGTTGTCCGCGCTCGAACGGATGACGCCCGATCTCATCGTATTGGACATAAACCTGCCGGGGATGGACGGCTTCGAATTCCTCGCCCGCTACCGGAAAACGGGAACCGCTCCGGTGCTCATCGTGTCCGCGCGCGACGCCGACGAGGACATCATCGCGGGTCTCGGCTACGGCGCCGACGAATTCGTCACCAAGCCGTTCTCTCCCCGCGTGCTGGTCGCGCGGGTCCGCGCGATGCTCCGGCGGGCGCAGGACGGAGCGGTACGGGACGATTCCCGCGTCCTCCGTTTCGGGCCCTTCGCGCTCGATTTCGAGGCGTGCCTACTGAAGAAGGGCGACGAGAAGGTGCCGCTTTCCGCGAAGGAATACGGCGTGCTGGCCCATTTGGCCGAGCACGCCGGAAAGCCGCAGAGTCCCGAAGCGGTGTACGCGTCGGTCTGGAAGAACGCCTTCGGCGATCTCACCGCGGTAGCGGTTTACGTCCAGCGCCTGCGCCGGAAAATAGAGGACGATCCCGCTTCTCCGCGCTACATAGAGACCGTGCACGGCATGGGTTATCGCCTGAACGCGGCGGGAGGAGAGGAATGAAGATACGCACCCAGTTCTACCTGATGTCCGCGGGCATCGTCGTCGTGCCCCTCGTCGTCGTCCTCGGCATACTCGGCATATTGAAGGTGCGCGAAACGAAAACCGCCGAAATCCCTTCCTTCGATGAGGTGGAGCGCTACGCGGGGGATTCCTTCGGTAGGGACGATTGGGAGCAGTTCTCGCGCTACATCAAGCACAAGCCTTCGACGATAGAGTTCATCGTGCTCAACCGGTCCCGTTCTGTCGTTTATTCGAGCGTGCCCGATTTTGCCCAGGGACTGGCGATTTCCGATGAAGACCTCATGTCGTACGTGCGCAAGACGAGCGACCGCTACTTCTACCAGTTCGACTCGCCCATCCGCCTGAGCGACGACGGGGCGCTCATCGTCACGCGCATCCAGCGGCTCAAGAGACGGCCGCCGTCGCCCGTCGAATGGATGTTCTATTCCTTCGGCGGACTATTGGCGATCCTGTTCGTTTTCTCGGCGTTCATGTCGGTGCTCATCGCCCGGTCCATCACGCGTTCGGTGACGGAACTGGAGGGCGCCACGCGGCGCATCGCCGCGGGCGAGCTCGACCTCGAGATCGAGACGAAGGGCAGCAACGAGATCACTTCGCTGACCGCCTCGCTCAACCGCATGCGGCTCGAACTGAAGGATGACCAGTCGCGGCGCTCGCGCTTCATCATGGGCGTTACGCACGATCTCAAGACGCCGCTCGCGCTCATCAAGGGCTACGCCGAAGCCATCGGGGACGGCCTTGCGGACGACGCGGAATCGCGGGATCGCTCGCTCGGCATCATCGGCGCCAAAGTCGATCAGCTCGAGGGCATGATCGACGACCTGATCGAGTTCGTGAAGGTGGATACCGGCGAATGGCGGCGGCGGCTCGAGCGGATCGACCTGAAAGCGTTCCTGTCCGCGTACGGCAAGCGGGCCGCCGCCGATGCGGAGCTGTTGGACCGGCATGCGGAAGTCGATATCGATATCCCCGAGGGGCTCGGGGCGCCGATGGACGAGCGCCTCGCGCTGCGGGCCTTGGAGAATCTGGTGAACAACGCGCTCCGGTATACGGCGCCCGGCGGCGCGATCGCGCTGCGGGCGCGCTTCGAGCGCGACTGCACGGGCGGCCGCGCGGTGGTGGAAATCTCCGACGACGGTCCGGGAATCGACGAGAAGGACCTGCCGTATATCTTCGACCCCTTCTACCGGGGCAGCTCGTCGCGCCGCGAGCCGGGCATGGGGCTCGGGCTCTCGGTCGTCAAGGGCGTGGCGGACTCGCACGGATGGACCGTGTCGGTGTCTTCGGAAAAAGGCCGGGGCAGCCGGTTCCGGCTGGAGATCCCGCTCGACTCGTAGCTGGGAAGGCGGCGGCGCGCCGCTTGACACGCGGGCCACCGCGCGCGATGATGTCCGCAAGGCCGAGACGGAGACGAGTAGGCCGGACACCCCGTCGGAAGAGAGACCGCGCCGTAGGCTGGAAGCGTGGTCGGCGTGAGGACCGGACGAAAACCACTCCAGAGCCGCTCCGGGGAACGAGCGGGCGCGATGCGCCCGTGCCACTATCCGGAGACGTATGCCGACGATACCGGCGATGAGGGCGCTCCCCGTCATGGGGAAGCGAAGCAGGGTGGAACCGCGGGCAGCGGAGCTCCGTTGGAGCGCAACGCATCGGCCCGTCCCGGCGCATATTCCGCGCGCAGCGCGAAAAAACCGGGTTCCCCGTATGTCCTCACCCACTTTCCCCCTAGAAACCATCCGCCATTCCACCAGCCACGTCATGGCCGAAGCCGTCTCCCGCGTCTTTCCCGGCGCCAAATTCGGCATCGGTCCGGCGATCGACAACGGCTTCTACTACGATTTCGACCTCCCCCGCGCCATCGATCCCGAGCAGGACTTTCCCGCCATCGAAAAGGAAATGCGGCGCATCATCGCCGACAACGCGGCCTTCGAGCGGATCGAGCTCTCCAAGGCGGACGCCAAGGCGATGTTCCTGGAGCAGCCCTACAAGCTCGAGCTCATCGAAGGGCTCGAGGACGGCACCATCAGCGTCTACAAGCAGGGCGCCTTCGCCGACCTCTGCCGCGGTCCGCACGTCGGAGGCACCCGGGACATCAAGGCCGATTCCTTCAAGCTGATGAGCACCGCCGGCGCCTACTGGAAGGGCGACGAGAAGCGGCCCATGCTCACCCGCATCTACGCCGTCTGCTTCGAGAAGGGCGTGGACCTCGCCGCCTACCTCAAGATGCTCGAGGAAGCCGAGAAGCGCGACCACCGCAAGGTCGGCCGCGAGATGGATCTCTTCCATCTGGACGAGGAGAATCCCGGGCAGGTCTTCTGGCACGACAAGGGCTGGACCGTTTACCGCACCATCGAGGACTACGTGCGCCGGAAGATCCGCGCGAACGGCTACATCGAGGTTAAGACCCCCTCGGTCATGCCCAAGTCCCTCTGGGAGCGCTCGGGCCACTGGGCCAAGTACCGCGAGAACATGTTCATCACCGAAAGCGAGAAGCGCCATTTCGCGCTCAAGCCGATGAACTGCCCCGGCCACATCGAGATCTTCAAGCAGGGCATCAAGAGCTACCGCGACCTGCCGCTGCGCATGGCCGAATTCGGCTCCTGCACCCGCAACGAGGCTTCAGGTGCCCTCCACGGCATCATGCGCGTGCGCGGCTTCGTGCAGGACGACGCGCACATCTTCTGCACCGAAGCGCAGATCGGCTCCGAGGTGAAGGAGTTCGTGCGGCTCTTAAAGGAGATCTACGCGGACTTCGGCTTCGGCGAGGACAAGATCATCGTCAAGTTCTCCACCCGCCCCGAACTCCGCGTCGGCGACGACGCCACCTGGGACAAGGCAGAGTCCGCGCTGGCCGACGCCTGCAAGGTCGCGAACCTCGCCTACGAGATCGCCCCCGGCGAAGGCGCCTTCTACGGACCCAAGCTCGAGTTCACCCTGGTCGACGCGCTCGGCAGGCATTGGCAGTGCGGCACCATGCAAGTCGACTACCAGCTGCCCTCGAAGGAGCGCCTGGACGCGGTCTTCGTCGCCGAGGACGGCACCCGCTACCATCCGGTGATGCTCCACCGCGCGATCCTCGGCTCCCTCGAGCGCTTCATCGGCATCCTCATCGAGCACTTCTCCGGCGCCTTCCCGATGTGGCTTTCCCCCGAGCAGGCCGCGCTCATCCCCGTCGCCGGCACCTTCAACGAGTACGCCGAAAAAGTCGCCGCGGAGCTGAAGGCCGCGGGCCTGCGCGTCAGCGCCGAGCTCGACGATTCGCGCATGAACGCCAAGATCCGCGCCTGCCAGGCGCGCAAGATCCCGTACATGCTCGTCGTCGGCCAGAAGGAAGCGGACGAGGGAACCGTTTCGATCCGCCTCCGCGACGGGCGCCAGCTGCCGGCGATGAATGTCGCCGATTTCGTCGAGTACGCGAAGGGAAAGATCGCGAGTTTGAGCCAAGAACTGTAGGCCAAGGCTCTGCGCTGAAAAGGCCTCGGGGCGGCGGATAGCCGGACCGAGGCCTTTTCCTTCTTCACGCGTACTTGGAGAAGCCTTTCCCCGTTTTCTTCCCCAGATGTCCGGCGCGCACGAGCTTGTACAGCAGCGGACAGGGGCGGTATTTGGAATCCTTGAATCCGTCGTAGAGCGTTTCCATGATCGCCAGCACCGTGTCGAGGCCGATGAAGTCCGCCAGCGTCAGCGGTCCCATCGGCTGGTTGGTGCCGAGCTTCATCGCGGAGTCCACGTCTTCCGGCGTCGCGAGCCCCTCGAATACGGCGAAGGCCGCTTCGTTGAGCATGGGGACGAGGATTCGGTTGACGATGAAACCGGGGTAGTCCTGGACTTCGGCGCTCGTCTTCTCGATCTCCGCGACGAACTCCGCCGCCGCCCGGTAGGTGCCGTCGCTGGTCACGTGGCCTCGGATGATCTCGACCAGCTTCATGACCGGCACCGGGTTGAAGAAATGCATGCCGATGACCCGCTCCGGCTGCTTGGTCGCGGCCGCTATCTTGGTGATGGAGATGGACGACGTGTTCGACGCGAGGATCGCACCCGGGGGGACGATCGCGTCGAGCTTGGCGAACAGGTCGAACTTGATCGCTTCCTTTTCGCTCGCCGCTTCGATGACGAGCTCGCGGCCGGAAAGCGCGGAAAGATCGGCGGAGTAGGTCACCCTGCCGAGCGTCTCTGCAGCCTGCGCCGCCGAGATGACGCCTTTCTCCGCCAGCCTGTTCAGGTTCTTCTCCATAGTCGCGCGGCATTTCGCCAGCTGCTCTTCGAAGAGATCGAACACGATGACTTCCCGC
>QKCO01000175.1 GCA_003245635.1 Treponema sp. | reverse complement strand
CTGGAGGATGTCCTCGCGCTCGTTGTCGAATTCGTCCTGGATGTCGCCGACGATCTCCTCGATGATGTCCTCCATGCACACGATGCCGGAGACGCCGCCGTATTCGTCGACTGCCACCGCTATGTGCACGCGGCGGCGCTTGAACTCGCGCAGGAGCCCGTCGATGTGCTTGGACTCGGGAACGAAGAAGGGCTTTCGGGCCAGGACGGAA
Source organism: Treponema sp. (assembly GCA_003245635.1). Lineage (GTDB taxonomy): Bacteria > Spirochaetota > Spirochaetia > Treponematales > Breznakiellaceae > SZUA-426. Next base: position 16,454 of record QKCO01000175.1, on the reverse strand, counting down.
AGAGAGACGTCCTCGCCGCGGGCCAGGCTGCGCAGGAGATCCTTCGCGTACAGGACGCCGACCACGTTGTCGATGGTGTCCTTGTAGACGGGAAAGCGCGAATGGCCGCTCTCGGCGATCCGTTCGAGGAAATCCTCGCGCGGGGAATCGACGGAAATGAAGACGGTATCGATCCGCGGGACCATGACTTCCTTGACCGTCGTTTCGGACAGCTCGACGACGCCGCGGATCATGTCGCGCTTCTCGACGTTCAGGTCGCGGAATTCGCCCTTCTCTTCCTCGTCCTTTCCGAATAAGCGATCAAGGATGCTTCGTACGCTCATGTGCCGGGCGACTCCTCAATTATGCGATGATCGGAGAGGTCGGCGAGGATGCGCTCCTGCAGGGCCAGCATGGGCCGGGCCGCGTCGTTGTCCTCGTGGTCCATCCCCGATAGATGTAAAATACCGTGAATGACGAGCCGGCGCAATTCCTCGTCCTCGGAAACGGAAAAATACTCCGCATTCTTTTTGAGCGTTTCGAGCGAAATAGCGATATCGCCCGCCGCCCAGCGCTCCGAGCCGTCCTCGTCCTCGACGGTTTCGCCGAGTTCGAAGGAAAGCACGTCGGTGCTTTCGTCCTTGCCCCGGTATTGGGAGTTGAGCGAACGCATGGTCCCGTCCCCGCAGAGGAGAAAGGAGAGGTCCCAGCCGTCCTCGCCCCGGTGCGCCAGCACCCGCAGGGAGAATTCGACCAGCCGGTCGATCCAAGCCGGCTCCCCTATATCTTCAACGGCTACCTCGACGCGGTTCATCGGACGGTTTCCTTCGATTTGGGATATTCGATGCGGGAATGGTAATGGCCCGCGAGCACTCGCACGAAAGCGTTCTTGATCGTCTCCAGGTCCTTGAAGGTCAGCTCCGAATCGGACAGCTGATCCTGCTCGAATTTCGTCATGATAAGCTCCTGGACGAACTTGTCGAGCTTCGTCAGGGTCGGCTTCTTGAGCGTCCGAACGGCCGCCTCGACCGAATCGGCGAGCATGACCACCGCCGATTCGCGCGACTTGGGCGGCACGCCGGGGTAGGAAAAGTCGTCGGCGTTCACCTGGTCCTCGCGCTTGAGGGCCTCGTTGTAGAACCAGCTTATCACGGAATTGCCGTGGTGTTCGGAAATGATGTCGACCACTTCCTTGGGGAGCCCCAGCTGCCGGGCCTTCTCGATGCCCAGTTTCACGTGGCTGCGGATGACCGTCGCCGACAGGCGCGGCTGGATGTCGTCGTGCTTGTTGTAGGCCGCCTGGTTCTCGATGAAGTACTCGGGCTGGTCCATCTTGCCGATGTCGTGGTAGTAGGCGCCGACCCGCGCGAGCAGCGCGTTGGCGCCGATCTCGCGGCAGGCCGACTCGGCGAGATTGGCGACGGTCACCGAATGGCTGTAGGTGCCGGGGGCCGTCGTCAAGAGCCGCTTGAGCATCGGCGAATTGAGGTCGGAGAGCTCGATGAGCCGGAACGGCGTGATCGCGTCGAGCCAGTGCTCGAACATCGGCAGGAAGCCGAGGATGGTCATGCCGCAGACGAAGCCGTTGAAGGCGGCCCAGAACAAGGTCGGCACGAATTCCTCCGTGCCCGCGCCGCCCGCCAAGAGCACCCCGGCGGCCGCGACGCTCTGCACCGCGGCCAGGACGGCGCCGGCGCGGATCAGATCCATGCGGCGCTCCGACCCCTGCAGCACGAATGCGCCGACGACGCCGGAGACGACGTCGAAAATGAAGGCGGACGAATCGAAGAAGCCGGAAACGAAGGCGGCCGTCGGCAGGACGAAGGCGAAGGCGAGCGCGACGCGCGTCCCCATCAGCGCGGACAGGAGCATCGTGAGGAGGGCCGTCGGGAGGAATACGGACACCGGGAAATGCTCGGGGATGAAGGAAAGTTCGGAGGAGAAAGCCGCCCCCAAGACGTAGGCCGCGGCGAACGCCGCAAGCATGTAGATTTCCGCATCCTTCAGCCTGCGCTTGACCACCCGATCGCTGAAGGAAGCGATGGCGATGGCGAACACGAGCAGAAGAAGCACCGACGTGCCGGCCGCCTTGGAGGCGGAACGCTTGAGGGGAGCGCTTCCGAGCGCCTTGTAGCGGTCCAGGTCGTCTTTTGAGACGATGAAGCCCTTCCGGATCACCTTGTCGCCCCGCTCGATGCGCTTGACGACCGGCTGGACGCGCGAGCGAGCCTCGTCGAGCCGGAGCGCGCTGTCCTCGGCGGAATAGAACGCGTTCTCCGCGACGAAGGGCTTGAAGAGCCCGGCGGCGAGCGGAACGAGCGCCTTCGGGAAGGAGCCGTCGGAAACCACCGCGGCGATGCGCTTGTCCAGGTTGGCGAGCGTCGCGAGGGACGACGAGGAGACCCGCTCCCGTTCGTTGCGGCCCGAGGCGGTCCGCACGATCTCTATCAGGTCCGGATTGAAGCCGTCGAGGCCCGAGGAAGGGAACGAGAACACCCCAGCGTCCATGATCATGCGCAGGGCGGATTCCGCGGCGTCGAGCAGCTGCGTCCGGGAAGCCGAGCGGTGGAGGGCCGCGAGCGTCTCCTTGGAGAAGAAGCCGGGGTATTCGGCTTCAGCGGCGAGCGCGTAGGCGTCGGCGGACGACTTCTCGGCGAAGCGCTCGCGGGAAAAGGAGGCGAACGCGGCGAACGCGGCGAGCGCCTTCTTGGACACCGATGCGGAAATGCGGAAGCTGGCGGGAACCAGCCGCTCCTGCGCGACGCGGCGCAGCCGGGTAGCTTCCTCGTCGACGTAGATGACCGTCCGCTCGGCTACCACATCCCGGTCCGCCACGCGGCCGACCTCGAAATCCGAAGCGTCGCCGCCCGCGCCGCCGCCGAGGGTCGGGCCGAAGAACGCGGCGCCGAGCGCGACGAAAAGCACGGAGACGACCGCGTAGGTCGGGCCCGGACGGAACGAGCCTTCCCGGAAAGAAAACAGAAAGCCCCCGAGGGCTTGGGCCAGCTTATTCGTTTTCACGTTCGTACGCCTGGATGATCTTCTTGATGAGCGGGTTCCTCACCACGTCCCTCGTGTTGAGGTACGCGAAATGCAGGCCCTCCACGCCGGTCAGCAGCTTCAGCGCGTGGAGAAGCCCCGATTCGGTCCGGCGCGGCAAGTCGATCTGCGTCGCGTCGCCGGTCACGATGGCCTTGGAGCCTTCCCCGATGCGGGTAAGGAACATCTTCATCTGTTCCTTGGTCGTATTCTGAGCCTCGTCGAGGATGACGATGCAGTCGTTGAGGCTGCGCCCGCGCATGTAGGCCAAGGGCGCGATCTCGATCGCGCGAGTCTCCTCCATGCGGCGGACCGTTTCGTAGGGCACGAGAGCCTCCATCGCGTCGTAGAGCGGCCTGAGGTACGGATTGATCTTCTGGGCGAGGTCGCCCGGCAGGAAGCCGAGGCTCTCCCCCGCTTCCACGACGGGGCGAGTCAGCACGAGCTTGCGCCTCTTCTTGGAAAGCACCTCGCGGAGCGCTTCAGCGACGGCGATGAACGTCTTGCCCGTCCCTGCCGGGCCGACGCAGAAAACGATGTCGTGCGAGCGGATCCCCTGGATATACTTCGCCTGGTTCACGCTGCGCGGAAAGACCCGACCGAAGCCGCGCGGTATCTGGATCGCGGCTTCCTCGAAGAGGTCCACCGAGTCGGGAGCCTCCGGATCGGAGGCCGTCTCTACGACCGCCTTGATGAAGTCGGCCGAGGGGCTTTCGCCGCCGCGGACCGCGTCCGCGAGCTTTTCGACAACGGCGCGGAACAGGTCGCGCGTTTTATCGTCGGCTTCCGAAAGGGACAGTTCGTTTCCCCGCGAGGAAATACGCCCGCCTATCGCTTCTTCCATCACTCGAAGATTGCCGTCGTTGGCGCCGCAGACGCCTGAAAGCACATCATGATTATCGAGAACGATCGTCAAGCTTCCGTCCAAAAAAACCTCTTGGCCGAAGTGTATAGCCGCGTCCGCGGCTCGTCAATACGCCGCGCCCGGCCGCGCGGCCGGGGATCCGCGGCCTCATTCGATCGCGAAACCGTCGTTGCTGTAGGAGGTTTCCGCCTTCAGCTCGGGAACGGGGGTCCACTTCACCAGGAAGGATATCTCGGTCTCGAACTTGTACACATAGGGAGAAGTCGTCTTGTCCAGATAGGGCGTCAAGCCGTAGGTCAGTTCCGCCGTCCAGTCTCCCAGGTAATGCTTGGCGCTCAGGCTGAAGCTCTTGAGTTTGAAGCCCGAGGAGCGCCGTTTGGAATCGTCGAAGAAGTTGAAGGAGTCGAGCAGGTCGACGATCGGATTCTTTTCCCCGGGAATCTCAAGGGGCAGATCGAAGAACGGGAGGTCCTGGAAATAGCGGAACATGACCGAATTCTTGGATGTCGAGGAAAAGGTCAGGTCGAGGAACTGATTCACCTTGACCGTCGACGACAGCGCGAAGCTGAGGTACGACTGCGTATAGCGCTGGAAGTCGAAGGAAAAGCTCGAATTGACGGAGAAATTGAAGTTCACCCGATTTTTCCACAGCGGCGGCACGGTCTGCGCCTTCTTATAGGCGAGGGACAGGGTCTGCGCGCGCAGCTTCAGGGAGGTATCGCTCACGTACCAGCCGCTGTCCTCGTCCAGGTCGTAGCCGACGGCGTTCTTGGCCGCGAAGGAAGCGGTAAAGGCGCCGTAGCTGAGCGCGGAGCTGAGCGCCGTGAATTCGGGTTCGTCCGCTTCGGGATCGAACACGACCGATTGGGCGAACGAACGGGAATTGCCCAGGTCGATGGTTTCGGTGATGGTGACCGGCTTGAAGGTGCCGCCGTCCTCGAGTTCGACGACCGAGGCGGACGCGCTGGTCGTCGTCCGCCAGACGCGCACGACGCTCGAAGCCGACAACTCCGACGGGCGGGGATAGATCGAGGCCGAAAGCTTGAGGCTTTGGGAGAGGTCCCGCACGAGCGCGGCGATGCCCACCGACGCTTCGTGAGCGCTGACAGAAGTGCTGTTCCATTCGCCGAAATCGGCGGACCAATGGGGAGCGGCGTAGGTTCCGTCGAAGGTCGTGTCGAATACCGACCCCTTGAGCGTATAGCCGAGCGTCGTGGCAGACCATACCGGATCTTGCGCGAAGGGCTTCGAGCTGAGCGTGAGCTCGCCGGTCGTTTTGAGGTAGGTCGACGAATAGTTGCGTTCGACAGCGGCTTCGCGCAGGGCTTCGGTATTGTAGCTCGAGGATTCCTCGTTGATGTAGGCGTTCGACTGCCAGGCGGCGTTCGCGTTGAGCGCCAGGCTCGCGCTGAGGGCGTCATTCGGAAGCGAAGCGCTCGCGCTGATCTTTCCGGTGTTCTTCGCCGCGAACAGAACCGAAGCGATATCGTCCCACTCGATGTCAGAAGCGGCGTCCCAGGCGTCAGTATTGAAGACGACGTCCGAGGAGACAGAGGGCGTCATCGTATATCCGACCTGCAGCGCCGAGGATGCCGATTTTTTAGACGCGCTGAACGTCTGCGTCAGCGCGGGGGGAGAGAAAGCCTCTGCTCCGCCCTTTTCAGCCTTACCTCCCCCGTCCGAAGACTTTTCCTCCCACGGAGCGCGGGGAACGCCCAGGTCCGGGGCAACCGTCGGCGCGTCCGCCGGCTGGACGGCTCCGGCGACCGACGCGGGCTTAGCGGCCGACGACGAGGAGCCGCCCAGCACGGTGCCGGCGACCGATCCCGACAGAGAGAACAGCGTCAGCTTCTGCGGATAGAAAAAGATCCGGTCGATGGACGGATAGGAGAGCGTGGAGTCGGTTTTCGTCTTCATCGCCAAGGAACTCTTCATGGTCGTCAGCGAAAGCGTATTGATCCAGGGGTTGAGGTTCTTCACGTTCGGGGTAAGCGTGCCCGAGAGGCTCACTTCGTAGCTGCCGAGCACGTCCACGTCCGATTCGGCGTCGGTCGTCGATCCCTGCTTGATCAGGTTCATCCAGTCCATGTCCTCTGAACGGTCGAGGAAGTCCTGGTCGATGTACGGGTCCGAGTAGAACGGCGCGTTCCACGCGAGCGTGCCGAGGGCCCCCGAGAGGGAGCCCGTTGACAGGAAGCGATAGCGGAAGGGAACGGGAGCCGAGAAAAGGCGGGAGGAGTCCCAATTGCCCTCGGGATAGGACTCGTTCGTGCTGAAGTCGGTGAACGGCGAATAGTAGTCGTTGGAGGAATCGTAATAGACCGCCCGGGAGAACGCGATGCCGAGCGAGGCTTCCGCCTTGGATAGCGCGCCCCGCTTGGGCGCGTACGCGTTGAGCCCGAGGTAGTAGCCGAGGTTGGCATAGGCGTCCATCAGCACCGAAAGCCGCGCGCCGTCCTCGGAGGCCGCGCGCTTGCCCGTCCGCCTGAGGAAGAGGCCTTCGCGGCGGCGCTCCTCGTCGGAATCGCCCTGGAGCATCGTCATGATTGATTTTTCGGTCGAAGCGGTCTTCTTCGGACGGCCGAACAGGTAGGTCGTGGTCTGGAAATAGGCCCCCTCCCGCTCCCGATAGCCGAGCACCGGGTGGAAAACCAAATCGTCGCCGGGAAAATAGAAGAACGGGAAATAGAGGACGGGAATCTCCCCAACTTTGAGCAGGGCGCCCGAAACGGCCCATTCGGAACCGGGAAGCAGCCAGATGCGCTTGGCGTCCATGGACCAGTACGGCTCGCTGTCGCTCGCCGTCGTCACCGTCGCTTCGTCCAGAACGGTGACTCCCTCGGGTGCGCGGGATATGACGTCGGCGGAGAAACGGTAGGCGGTATCGTCGCCCGATTTCGATTTCTCCGACACGCCGTCGAGGAATACGCCCGTCCAGTTGTCGATGTCGACGGTCAGGGACTGGCCCCTGAAGAACTCCTCGGAATCGCCGCTCTTCTTTTCGTACTCGACGTCCCCTTTCGCCGCGATCGAATTGCGCGTCCGGTTGTAGAGGATTTCGCGCGCCTTGATCCGGTGCGTCGCATCCTTGTCCTTGAACGAGACGACGACGCCTCCCCGCAACCGGGCGTATTCCTCGTCGACGACCTCCACGGTGAAATACTCGGAGGACTGGGCGGACTCCACGACGACTGCGCGGTCGGCCGCGGACGACTTCCCCGCAATCGAACCCGCGCCCGGAAGGACCAGTCGGGATCCGAGCTTGAAATATTCACGAAGGCGCTTGGAAAGATCCTCGCGGGTACCGTTTTCGGGCAGGCCCAGCTCTCGGCACCACGCGGCGAGCTCGAGCAGGCTCGACGTGCGGATATCCAGCTCCATGGCGTCCGCATCGAAGCCGGGAGCGTCCTGAACGGCGGGAACGGGAGCGGCCGCGGTATCCGCGGGCTCGGAAGCCGCATCCTGCGCGAAAAGCGGAAACGCCGAACCGCTCAGAAAGCAGAGCGCGCAGAGGAAAGCGGACCTGAAACCCGAAGGGCGCGGCCGGACGGGCATCAGCGTCTATCCAGCATCTCTTTTATGTACTGGCCGGTGTACGAGCGCGGATGCGCCGCCACTTCCTCGGGAGTGCCGACCACCACGATCTCCCCTCCCCGATCGCCTCCCTCCGGACCGAGATCGATGAGGCGGTCGGCCTGCAGGATGACGTCCAGGTTGTGCTCGATCATGACTACGGTGTTTCCCGTTTCCATGAGCCGATTGACCACGTCCATCAGCTGCTTCACGTCCGCGAAATGAAGACCAGTCGTCGGTTCGTCCAGTATGTACAGCGTCTTTCCGGTGGACCGCTTGGAAAGCTCGAGGGCGAGCTTGACGCGCTGAGCCTCGCCGCCTGAGAGCGTGAGCGCCGACTGGCCGAGCTTGATGTACCCGAGCCCCACCGAAAGGAGCGTCTCGAGCTTCTTGGCCACCTGGGGGATGTAGGAAAAGAACTCGGCGGCCTCCTCGATGGTCATATCGAGCACGTCGGCGATGTTCTTTCCTTTATAGTGAACTTCGAGCGTCTCCTTGTTGAAGCGCTTGCCGCGGCAGACATCGCACATGATGTAGACGTCCGGCAGGAAGTTCATCTCGATCTTGATCGTTCCGTCGCCCTGGCAGTTCTCGCAGCGGCCGCCGCGCACGTTGAAGGAGAAGCGTCCCGGCTTGTAGCCGCGCGTCTTAGCTTCCGGCAGCGTCGAGAAAAGGTCGCGGATGGCGCCGAACACGCCGACGTAAGTCGCCGGATTCGAGCGCGGCGTGCGGCCTATCGGACTCTGATCGATATTGATGACCTTGTCGATGTGCTCGACGCCCTCGAGCTTCCTATAGGCGCCTTCGGCGTGGCTCGAGCGCATGACCCGGTTGGAGATCGCCGGGTAGAGGACATCGGACAGCAGGGTCGACTTTCCGGAGCCGGAAACGCCGGTTATGCAGGTGAACGCGCCCAAGGGAATCTCGACGTCGATCCCTTTCAGGTTGTGCTCGGTCGCGCCCCGAAGCGCGAGCGCCTTTCCGTTTCCTTTCCGCCGCTCCTTCGGGATATCCATGGAGAGCGTCCCCGCCAGGTAGCGGCCGGTGAGGCTTTCCCCGTTCTTCATGACCTCTTCGGGAGTTCCCTGCGCGACGATGTAGCCGCCGTGCACGCCGGCGCCCGGGCCGAGGTCGACGATATAGTCGGCGGTCCTGAGGGTCTGCTCGTCGTGCTCGACGACGATGAGCGTATTGCCGATGTCGCGCAGATAGGTCAGCGTATCGATGAGCCGCTGGTTGTCCCGCTGGTGCAGTCCGATGGAAGGCTCGTCCAGGATGTAGAGCACGCCGACCAGGCTCGAGCCGATCTGCGTCGCCAGGCGGATGCGCTGGGCCTCCCCGCCCGAGAGAGTGGCGGCCTTGCGCTCGAGGGTCAGGTAGTCCAGTCCGACGTTCTTCATGAAGCCGAGCCTGGCGTGTATTTCCTTGAGTATCTGCTTGGCGATCTTCTGCTCGGTCTCGCTGAAGACGATCGATTCGAAGAAAGTCAGCGAGTCGACGACCGAGTGGCTGGTGAGTTCCCAGATGTTTCGGCCGCCGACCGTGACGGCCAGGGACTCGGGCCTCAGGCGCTTGCCGCCGCATTCATCGCAGGGCTTCTGGCTCATGAACTTCTCGAGCCAGTCCTTGATGCCGGAAGACTGCGTCTCGAGGTAGCGCCGCTTGAGGTCCTCGAGCACGCCGGGGAACTTGGTCCGGTACTCGAATTTGCCGGTTTTCTCGCGGTTCTCGTAGGTGACGTCGATAGCCTCGTCAGAGCCGTAGAAGATAGCGTCCAGGACCTTCTTGGGAAGGTCCGCGAAGGGAGTATCCAGGCTGAACTTGTAGTGCTTGGAAAGGCTCTCGAAGCGGCTGCGGTTCCAGGCGGCTTCGGGGTTGTAGGGCACGCAGCCGCCTTCGTTGAAGGAAAGCGAGCGGTCGGGAACCACGAGGTCCGGGTCGAATTCGAGCTTGGCGCCGAGCCCCGAGCAGGCCGGGCAGGCGCCGAAGGGATTGTTGAAGGAGAAGAGCCGGGGCTGGAGTTCAGGAATGGAGATGCCGCAGTCGGGGCAGGCGTTCTTCTGGCTGAAGAACTGCTCGTCGTCGCCCGCCTCGGTGTGGCGCAAGGCGATCAGGATGCCCTCGGAAGCCGCCAACGCGCTCTCGACCGATTCGGCCAGACGCGAGCGGACCTCAGGTCCGACGACCAGACGATCCACGACGATCTCGATCGTATGCTTTTTCTGCTTGTCGAGCTTGATGTCGTCGTCCAGGCTCACCGGCACGCCGTCGATGCGCGCGCGGACGTAGCCGGCCTTCTTCGCGTCTTCGATTATCTTCTGATGCTCGCCCTTCTTGCCGCGCACGGCCGGAGAGAGGAGCTGCACCTTGGTGCCCTCGCCCCAGCCCATGATCGTATCGACGATCTGGTCGACCGGCTGCTCGCGGATTTCCCGGCCGCAGGAGGGGCAATGGGGGACGCCGATGCGGGCGTACAGGAGGCGGTAGTAGTCGTAGATCTCGGTCACGGTACCGACAGTCGAGCGCGGGTTGCGGTGCGTCGTCTTCTGCTCGATGGAAATGGCCGGCGAAAGGCCCTCGATGTAGTCGAGATCGGGCTTGTCCATGCGGCCGAGGAATTGTCTGGCGTACGCAGACAGGCTCTCCACGTAGCGGCGCTGGCCTTCGGCGAAGATCGTATCGAACGCCAGAGAGCTTTTCCCTGACCCCGACAGGCCGGAGACGACGATGAGCTTGTCGCGGGGCAGCTCGAGGTCGATATTCTTCAGGTTGTGCTCGCGCGCGCCTTTGATGATGAGCTTGTCCATACGGCATGAAGGATACCGCGCCCGAGCCGCCGCGGGCAAGCCCTGGATCGTCCGGAAAATCGATAAGAAAGAATTGATATACTGGCGGGGCCGGTGTACTGTTATTTCATATCGGAGGCATTATGAAACGCTTTATTTCAATCGCCCTTCTAGCAGCCGTCGCCGCTTTCGCGGCAGTCGCTCAGTCCGCACCCGCAGCTAAAGCCTCGCCCGAGTCGCGCCTGTTCAACATCGAAGCCGGCGTCATGGTCGGCTACGACCTCGGGGATGCCGCGGTCGCCGGCGGCACCAGCTTCGGCTTCAACCTCTCCGTGGCCGACAACGTCAGCGTGGGCATCCAGAGCGCGACAGTCCCGACGTCCGCCACCGCACCGAAGTTCAATACCTTCAAGCTGACCTACTATCTCACTCCGTCCATCGGTTTCTCAGCCAATATCGGCAAGGAGACCACCGCCGCGGTCGCCGCCGCCGGTTTCGGCACGTTCTTCATTCTCGGCCGTAGCACTCCGGAAACCGGACTTTCGAGCGCCTACAAGATCAAAGCGGACTATCTTTTCCCGACCAACGATATCGCCAGCGGCACGTTCGCCGTCTCCGCGGCCATCAGTCTCGGTCTCTAAGGAGAACGGACGATGAGCAGCAATACCGCGAAAGGAATCCTCGTCGCGGTTCTGTTGAGCGCCGCGTTCATCGCGTCCGCCCAGAACGTCGACCATAAGATTTTCGGGATCGAGTCGGGGGTAGTCTTCGGCTACGACTTGTCCACCGGGAATCTGGGCAACGGAAGCATGGTAACGCTCAATATGACCTTGACAGACTCCATGACCGCAGGATTCACGTTCCTCAACGGGACGGCCCCCATGCCCGTCACCGCGAGCATCCTCTCGCTCAACTACGGGCTGGCCGACAAGTTCGGCTTCTCGCTCGCGCTCGGCAGGGACACCACGGCAGCCACCTTGCTGACCGGATTGGGCCTGTACTTCAACGTCTTCGAACGCAAGGTGCAGGACACCTTGGCCACGGTGATGAAAACGCGGGTCGAATACCTGTTCAACCCCAACGGCGGACTAACCACCGGAGACCTGACCATCGGCATGTCAGTGTCCGTCGGCATCTAGCAGGCTGCCGCCGCGATGATCCGCCAGGGTCTCCCCGCGCATACCGCGGAGAGACCCTTCTTATTGACCTTCCCCCCCCTCCCGTGCTATTTTGCGCAAACAGGGCTCTTAGCTCAGCTGGTTAGAGCGCCTCGTTTACACCGAGGATGTCGGGGGGTCGAATCCCTCAGAGCCCAGAATGGATCGGCCGCCGCAAGGCGGCCTTTATATTTTAGTCGCTCTGAGGGATTCGAACCGAGCGGCGCGTATGAATCCCGCGTGCAATTCCAAGCGGTCCCCCGCTTTCCGGTTAACGGTAATTTTCTTGCATCCCACAAATGCGGATGAGACGATTAGCTCAAGCGCTACCGTAAAAGCGATCGATGCCGACCTTTTTCTCATGAAGTTCCCCTTTTTAATTGACTTATCACAAATACAGTTCAACAATTGTTAAAGTTTGCTATTTGTTAAACCTACAAACCGGGAACCTTCCGAAAAAGGAATCGCATTCCCTGGGTAAGGAGGATTGATGAAGACGATATGGAGACGCGTCGTTCTGTTCACGGCAATCTTCGCCCTTTGGCTTATGATTACCAGTCCGCCTTCGACGCAAGAAACGATCTTCGGCGCGGTCGTGGCGCTAGCGCTGGCGTTGCTGCCGCTGCCCGGCGCGCAAATCTGGGGGGAATTCAGCCTGATTCCAAAGAGAGTCGCGTATTCTCTCGCTTACGTTACCTATTTTATCTGGGCCGTTATCAAGAGCAATCTCGATGTGGCGTACCGGGTTCTCGCGCCCTCCCTCCCCATCAATCCGGGGATCGTGACCGTGAAAACCAGCCTAAAGAGCCGCATGGGACGCCTCGCCCTCGCCAATTCGATCACCCTCACCCCCGGTACCATTACCGTGGATATCAAAAACGACGAACTGGTCATTCACTGGATCAACGTTTCCGACCGCGACGTGGAAAAAGCCACCTCCGCGATCGTTACCGGTTTCGAAAAATACCTGGAGGTGATCTTTGGTTGACATCATCCTGGCCGTCGCCGGGGCGTTCGCCCTCGCCGCGATGGTTTTATCCTTTATACGCCTACTTCGCGGCCCCGATTTCCTTAACAGGACCGTGGCCCTAGACGCCCTGACGATCATCACACTCTCGATCATCGTCGCCCTGTCCTGGTATCTCGGGCGCTCGCTGTATCTCGACGTGGCGCTCGTCTACGGCCTGATCAGCTTCATCGGCGTCGTCGCCGTGGCTCGTTACGCCGAGGGAGGTCTGTGATGGACGTTATCGGCGCCGTTTTCATCCTGATCGGCTCGCTTTTCCTCTTTCTCGCGGCCCTGGGCCTCATCCGCATGCCCGATCTATACAACCGCATGCAGGCGGGAACGAAGGCGACAACCCTCGGATCCCTTCTGGTATTCGTCGGCTTCATTTTCCTGATGCCCGAAAACTGGCCGAAGATCGTCATTCTCGCTCTCTTCGTCCTGCTCACGAACCCCATTTCCAGCCACGCCCTCGCGCGAGCGGCCAGGAACCGCAAAATCCCGACCGAGCTAGGCGAGAACAAGAAACCGACTCCCATGCCGGAACTCGAGGGAGGCGACGACCTATGACGCTCGTACTCGTGATTACCTTCGCCGCCGTGATCGTTGCCGCGGCCCTTGCCTCCCTTTACCTGAAAGACATGGTCAGCGCCATCATCGCGGCCGGAACGGTCTCGCTCCTCGCGAGCGTCCTCTATCTCGTCTTCGGCGCGCCCGACGTGGCGATGACCGAGGCGGCGATCGGTTCCGCCCTGACTACCGTGGTGTTCCTCCTGGCGTGGAACCGCATAAAGAAAATCTCGGAAAGCCCGAGGGAATACGATCCCGAGGACGGCGAGCGAAAGGAGGTCCGGGAATGATCAAACGGCTTATCCTTCTGGGCATTCTGGCCCTTCTGGCAGCGTCCTTCCTGCCCCTGACCGGCGCCCTCGAGACGAGGAACGGCGTGGGACGGCTGGCGCAGGAGTACCTCGACCGGGGGCCCGGCGATTACGGCGCCCCGAACCTCGTCACCGCGGTCGTGGTTTCGTACCGAGGTCTCGATACCCTCGGCGAAGTCACCGTCCTTTTCGCGGCCGCGGTCGGCGTAAGCCTCGCGTTCCGCCGGAAATCGGGCGCGCACGGGCATGATATCGAGCCGAGCGAGGCGCCCGAGGCCTCGGAGATCCTGAAATCGGGAACCGGTCTCCTTCTTCCGCTTATCGTCGCGTTCGGAATCTACATATTCATACACGGGCACCTGACCCCGGGAGGCGGTTTCCAGGGCGGCGTCGTGATCGCTTCCGGGCTTCTGCTCACGCTCCTGGCGGGTACCGCGCTCGACGTACCGCACGGCTCCCTCGGCATTCTCGAGATGCTCGCCGGCGCCGGATACGTTTCCGCTGGGCTTCTCGGCCTCTGGCTGGCCGGCGGATTCCTCGATCCCCGCTTCCTGCCCGCCGGCGAATTCGGGAGTCTCTTCAGCTCCGGCGCGATCCCCGTGATCTACTCGCTCGTCGGCATCAAGGTCGGTTCGGAGCTTTCCGCCGTCATCAGCGACATGAGGAGACCCGTATGACCGGACAAATTCTTTTTGCCCTGGCGTTCGCGCTCATGCTTATCGGGCTTTGGGGACTTCTCAGCCGCCGGAATGTGTTCCGCATCATCATCGCCTTTTCCCTTCTCGACACGGGCATCCACATGTTCCTCGTCGCGATCGGCTGGCGCGAAGGCGGAACGGCGCCCATCATCGACGGTCAGGCTTCCGCCCAGGCCGTATCCGCGGCCGGCGTGGACCCGATCCCGTCGGCGCTCGTGCTCACCGCCATCGTCATCGGCCTGGCGGTCACCGCCCTGATGCTGAGTTTCGCCGTCAGGATGTACGGCAAAAACCGCAGCCTTCAGATCGAGAAGAACAAGGAGCTGAAATGGTAAATCCCCTGCTGCTCATCGCGCTTCCCCTTCTGTGGGCCTTCCTTTATCCCCTCGTGGAAAAGACCGGCCGCATTGCCGCGGGAATTCTGTCGCTCACCGTAATGGGGGTGCTGACCGCAGCCGGCCTGGGCTCCCTCGTCGCCCTCATCGGCGGCGCCGAACCCTTCATGGCCCAGACCGCGGGCTTCTCCGCGCCCCTGACCATCAACCTGCTCTTGGATGCCCCCGCCGCCTGGCTCTATGGAGCGGCCTCGCTCGTGGCGCTCGGCACCCTCGCCTCCCAGCTCTTCAAGAGGGAAGGCTTTTGGGCGGGACGCCAGGTAGTCCTATTCTTCGTTCTCGTTCTCGGGGCGGGCGGGCTGATCCTCACCCGCGACCTTTTCAACGTATTCGTGTTCCTCGAGATCACCGGCATCGCGATTTACGGCCTCCTCGCCACCAGCCGCGACGGCAGGGTTTTCGAGGGCGGGTTCAAGTACATGATCGCCGGCGGCCTGAGTTCCGTATTCTTCCTCGTCGGCATAGGGCTCCTTTATCGCGCCAGCGGCGTGCTGAATATGGATTCGCTCGCCGAGGCGGGACGGAACGGCGCTTTCAACGGCATCGAGGGCATGCTCGGCCTCGCGAGCCTCCTGACCGCGATCCTGGTCGAGGCGAAGCCGATTCTCGCGAACGGCTGGGCCCTCGACGCCTACGAAAGCGCCGATCCCGGCATCGGCGCCCTCCTTTCGGGCGTCGGGGCGACCGCGGTTCTCGCGGTGCTGGCAAAGATCCTCCCGCTTTTCGCGGGTCTAGCCCCTCAGCTGACCATGGCCCTCATGATTCTAGGCCTCATATCCTTCACGCTCGGAAATCTCCAGGCGATCGCGCAAAAGAGCTTCAAGCGCACGCTGGGCTATTCCTCGAGCGCCCAGGTCGGGCTCGTAATCGCCCTGTTCGGCATGCTCTCCCGGCCTCTCGCGGCGCAGCCCGGCCTCGAATCCATCGGGCTTCCGCTCGCCTTCGTCCTGCTCATCACCCACGCGTTGGCGAAGGGCGGCCTTTTCTGGATAGCCGACCGCATCGGTTCCGACGGAACCGGTTCCGCCAAATCGCCGACGGTGAGCCTGCGATCGAAGCCCCTCGTTCTGGCTCTTGCCGCGGTGAGCGTTTTCGCCCTCCTCGGCCTGCCGCCCTTCCCGTCGTTCGCCGCGAAATGGACCCTGGTCGTTGCGCTCGGCAACAGCGGCCAGTGGCTCGTCATGACGTTCATCCTGATCGGCAGCCTTCTCGAGGGCGTGTACCTGCTCCGCTGGTTCACCGCGATCAGCAGAAACCCGAAGGATCCCGGCACGGTGACCGAGGCGATCGTTCCGGAAGATTTCGCCGAAGACGAATCGGCGGCCGATTCGGCCGCAACCGCCGCCGTTCCAGACGCATGGGCGCCCCTCGCGACAGCGGCCTCGTCGGCTGCCGCCGCGGGCGGTCTGGCCGCCGGTATCGTCGGCGCGCTCGCGCTCGCCGCGGGCGGAACGTACCTGCTTCTGCTCCAGGGAATGAATCCCTATATCCTCGCGCCCGTCGCGGCCGTAGCCGCGTTCGGTCTGCTGGACCTGTTCCGCGTTCCCGTAAAGGCGCAAGCCCTCCTTGCGTTCGCGGCCCTCGCCGCTTTCGGCTGGGTCATCTGGCCCGGGCTCGAGGCGCTGCAGAAGGTGTTCGCCGTGATCTTCCTGGGAGGCGCCGCGCTTCAGCTCGTAGCCTTCTTCAATAGGAAGGGCCGCGTCCCTGGGCTCATCGCCATGGTCACCGCCATGACGGCCGCTCTCGCGACGCTCCTCGTGGCGCGGACCTCGTTCGAGTTCTTCACGGGCTGGGAACTGATGACCCTCACGTCGTTCTTCCTGGTCGCGCGCGGAAGGAGGGCACGCTCCGCCTCGCTCACCTACATCGTCTTCTCGCTCGGCTCGGCCTTCCTGATCCTGGCCGGACTCGCGCTGCTCCCCGGCAACGCGGACCTTTACGAACTGGGATCCGCGCTCTTCGCAAGCCAGGCCGTTCCCGGGAAGGTGCTCGCCGCCGGCATCGTTATCGCCCTCGGAATCCTCATCAAGGCCGGAGCCCTCGGGCTCCATACCTGGCTTCCCCAGGCGTACGCT
>QKCO01000068.1 GCA_003245635.1 Treponema sp. | reverse complement strand
CAACGAGCGCGAGGACATCCTCCAGATCGGGGACGGCGTGTACCTCTGCGATGCCCGGGTTAACCTGGAGGACTTGTCCGAGGAGCTCGCGCTCGAGCTTCCCAGCGAGGACTTCGATACCCTCGGCGGCTTCGTGTTCGATCTTTTCGGCAAGATTCCGGTCAAGTACGAGAAGGCGAGCTTCGCCGGCCATGACTTCATCATCCAGGATATGGACGGCCACAAGATCAATACGGTGAAGATCATCCTCAACCGGGGCGAACGGACATGAGGTTGCGGACGGGAGTTCCGAAGCGCTTTCTGGTTCTCGTCTGCCTCGTCGCCGCACCTTTCCTCTCCTTCGCCCAGAGCGCTTCCTCCTTCTTCGAGGCCGGCAAGGCCGCCTTCGCCGAGGAGCGCTACTACGAGGCGATGGAGTCCTTCCTCGAATCGCTGCGCGTCAATCCCGCGTACGCGGAGCCCGTGGCGTATCTGGCCGAATGCTTCTATTCCCTGGGCGAATTCGATCAGGCGCTCTCCTACGTCAAGCGCGCCCGCGCCCTTTCGCGGTCTTCCGCTTCCTTGGCCAACCTCGAGGCCTTCATCCTCATCGCCATGGGCGATCTCAAGGGCGCCGACTCCCTCGTCCGCGATACGCTGGCGCGGGAACCGTACAACAGGGAAGCGCTCTTCGCCGCCGCGGAGCTCGACATCGCCCGCGGCAAGGCGGGCGAGGCGGCGACGCGCTACCGCGAGGCTGCCCGGCGCTACCCCGACGACCGCCGGGCGCTGCTTTCGCTCGCCCTCGTGCTCGGCTCGCTCGGGGACGCCGAAGGCGCACGGTCCTACGCCGCGCGCGCGATCGAAACGCATCCGGACGACCACCGCGTCCGCTACTACGCGGCGTACCTCGACGCCGCCGCAGGGCGGCTGGACGCCGCGGCCGCGTCCCTCGTCTTCGCCCTGAATCTGAAGCCCGGCTACGCGCCGGCGCGTTCTCTCCTGGCGCAGGTCCGCTACCGGTCCGGCGAGTGGGAGGAAGCCGCTCGGCTCGCCGACGCGTCGATCGCCGCCGACCGCAGCGACGCGTCGGCCTGGTACCTGAAGGGGCTCGCCTACGCGCGCCTGGGCCGCGCGGCGGAGGCTCGCTCGATCCTGGCCTCAGCACTGTCGGTCAGCCCCGGCGACGAGTTCTCGCGCTGCGCGCTCGAGGACCTGCTGATCGAAACGACGGCGGCTGAAACCCCCGAGCGCGCTCGCTGGGCCGCCTACCATCTCGACCGCGCGGCGGACTACCGTTCGCGCAACCTGTCGGATCAGGCTCTGTTCGAGTACCGCCGCGCCCTGCGCATAGACCCGTATTCCAAGGCGGCCCGCGCTTCCTTCGCGGATCTCCTGCGGACGCTCGGCTTTCCCGCCCGCCAGCTGGCGGAGCTGCGTTTCCTTCAGGAGCTCGGGAAGGCCGACCGCGTCGTCAACGATGCGGTGGAGACCTACGATTCTCTGCTCGCCGACGCGCTTCCCCGGCGCTGGAACGTCGACGCGACCGCGCTCGAGTCCCGGCATTGGAAGATCGCGGTCGTCTCCATCGCGGGCCAGTCCGCGGTCAAGCATGCGGATGCCGGCCGCATCGCCTCCCTGTATATACGGGACTTGCTCACGCACGACGGGAACGTCGCGTCGCTCGCCATTCCCGTCGAGCAGCCCTCCTTCTCGAGCGCGTTCCGCGCGGCGCGGGAAGCGGGCGCCGATTATTTTATGGTGGTTTCCGCCACCGAAAGCGAGCGGGACCTATCGCTTGCCGGCTCCCTGTTCGTTGCGCGCACCGGTTCGGCGGCCGCCGAATTCAGCGCGTTCCGGACCGGCCCGGACCGGCTGCGGAACGCTTCCCGGAAGACGGTCGAACTCCTGACCTCCGCCCTGCCGCTGCGCGCGCGGCTCATCTCCAGAAAAGCGGGCAGCGCCTTGATCGACAAGGGCAGAGCGAACGGCGTCGAGAAAGGCATGGCTCTTGAGATCGTCAAAAAGGGCAGCGTCCTCACGAAGGCCGAAGGGGTCGGGGTCGCGTACGCCGACGCGGACGTGACCGGCTCGCTCTCCGTAGAGGAAGCTGACGAAGATATCTCGGCGGGCACGCTCGTGCGCAGCGGCTTCTTCGACCGCATATCCGAAGGCGACGAAGCGTTCGTGTTGAAGAAGGACGAAGCGAAGTCCGGGGCCGCGGTTCCGGCGGCCCCGTCCGCTGATCCGGAGCTGCGCTTCCTGCTCAGGAACTTGCGCTAGCGGTCCCGGCGCGCAGGCGCGGGAGGATCGCGTCTATCCATTCCTGGCCTTCCGCGTAGTACTGCGACTGCGCCAGAAGAAATTCGAACAGAGCTTCCGAATAGCGGCCCGAGAAGAAGAACGACTGGCCCAGGTAGTAATGGGCCCGCGCCTCCGAAGCCGGGCTGCGGGAGAGCGACAGGTAGCGCGCGATCTGCCGCGCCGATTCGGTCCAGTCCTTCTTGGCGAAGGGGCCCTGGACGATCGATCGGAGCGCGTATTCCTCGCCTCCGCTCGGGGTTTCAAGATCCTGGGGAAAGGCCCGCGGGCGCCGCTCGGGAAATTTGGCCGGCTTCGCGCCCTTGATGAGTTCGGCGACCGCCTTCGCGGCCGCGGGGCTGAGCTCGACGGGGTTCGCCGGCGGCTGGGGGCCGACGCTGCCCGTGGGCATCGCGGCGTCGAGCGAGATGAGCGGAAGGGGCATGGAGCGGATGTCGCTGGGCGGGCCGGGCAGGCCGACCCGGTAGCGGCCGGCGGGCACTTCTACGGGAACGGTCGTCGCGTTGATTCCCGGCTCTATGGAGATCCTGCCCGTCTTGAGGTCTTCCTCCGGCACCAGCGCGTAGTAGTAGCCTATTCCCGGAACCGGGTAGTCGACGACGGGCTCGGAGCCGGCCGGGGCGGCCTGCACGATGACCGCGTCCAGGAGGTCCTGCATGCCGGTCAGCGCCGACGCGCTCCGGTAGACCAGGACGTTCGAAACCGACGGGTCGGCCCGGAAGGAGACGCGCACCGAATCGCCCTTCACCTCGGCGGCGACGCCGGAGATGCGTTTGGCAGCCGCGATCCCGGCGGGAGCGGGGGCCGGCTGCTTGGCCGCGGAGGCGGCGGGAGCGCCGACGCGGACGTCGATGCTGTTGCCGTAGGGCAGCACGACGTCGAAGCGCCGCCCCGTATCGTCGGAAGCCGCGATGAAATAATGCCAAAGAGAGGCTTCCGGCGGCTTGTCGATGAAGCTTTGCGCCCCGAAAGGCACTTCCGCGAGCGGCTTCGAGCCGGAAAGGGCCGCGGCGTCGATCGCCGTTTTCGATCTGAATACGAACACCGATCCGGCCGCGTCGCGCGAATCGAGCCAGGTGAGGGAAACGGTCCCTTCCTTCTCGACCGCCGCGATGCGGGAAACGAAGGGCGCGAACACCCGTTCCGCATCCGAGGCCGCCTGCGGGGCCGCCTGAGCGGCGAGTCCGCAGGCGGAAAGGAACACCAGTCCGGCCGCGGTTGCCGCTTTCGTGAAACTCGCTCGTATCATGATACAATTCTATTCGGCATAGAGCCTTCTCGTCCATAGCTGTTTGACAGAAGCGCCCGTTTCCCGTAAGCTGTCGCCATGTTCGTGTCGGTGGCTCTCGATCCGGGATCCGAAGAACGCGCCCGTGAACTCGCCGAATTGCTCTCCCGCTACGGGTTCGAGAAAATACAGCGGGGCTTGTGGGAATCCGCGCTCGTGTCCGCCGCTTCCCTCGACCGGATGAAGCGCGATATCGACCGCGCCACCGACGCGTACGACCGCGTGCGGATCTACCAATACCCGGTCGACGGCGTCCTGGTCGTCTCGGGCATGCGCGAGAAGAAGTGGCGGCGGATGGTCGCCCGTCTTCCGGGCCCGGGCGTCCGCCGATAATCCCATCCGCATCTAACCCGAGGAGGTTCCCCATGACCCTTTCCGAACTCGGCCCCCGAGTCCAGGATCTGAACGCCCGAATCAACGACACTTGGAGGCGTCTTTGACCCGGCCGCCTTTGAAAAGCAGCTGGACGAGCTCGAAGCCCGCGTAGCCGAACCCGATTTCTGGAACGATACGGCTACGGCCGAAAAGATAATGACTCGCCTCAAGGGCCTCAAGGGCCGCTTCGAGCCTTGGAAGGACTTGGTCGCATCGGGCGCCGATCTCGAGACGCTCCACGAGCTCGCCGCCGCGGAGAACGATGAATCCCTCTGTCCCGAAATCGAGAAAAGCCTGGACGAAGTCGAGGCCGAGTTCGAACGCCTGAGCGTGCTCGAGCTGATGTCCGGAGAAGTCGACCGGAACGGCTGCTTCCTCACCGTCCATTCGGGCGCCGGCGGCACCGAAGCCTGCGACTGGGCGTCCATGCTCTACCGCATGTACACGCGCTGGGCCGAGCGGCGCGGCTTCTCGGTGGAGGTCGTCGACCTCGTCGAAGCGGAAGGCGGCATCAAGTCGGTGACGGTGCAGATAGACGGCAACTTCGCCTTCGGCTACCTCAAGGGCGAATCGGGCATCCACCGTCTGGTGCGCATCTCCCCCTTCGACGCCGCCGCGCGCCGCCATACCTCGTTCGCGTCCGTGTACGCGTTCCCGCTCCTGGACGACTCGATCGAGGTCGAGGTCCGGCCCGAGGATCTGCGCGTCGATACCTACCGGTCCGGCGGCGCCGGCGGCCAGCACGTCAACAAGACCGATTCCGCGGTCCGCTTCACCCATATCCCGACCGGCATCGTCGTCGCCTGCCAATCCGAGCGGAGCCAGATCAAGAACCGGGCCACGGCCATGAGCATGCTCAAAGCCAAGCTCTACGAGCACTACCGGGCGGAAAAGGAAAAGGACAACGAGCGCTTCGCCCAGGAGAAAAAGGATATTTCCTGGGGTAACCAAATCCGCTCCTACGTGTTCCAACCGTATACGATGGTCAAGGACACCAGGACGAAGATGGAAGTCGGCAACGTGCAGGCGGTCATGGACGGGGACATCGAGCCTTTCATCGAAGAATACCTGCGCTTCGCGTGGAAGGCCGCGCAGGAGGCCTGATCGGTGGGCTCCTCTCGACCGAGGTTCGGCATCGCTCTGGCTCTCCTGGCGGGTCTTGCGGCGCGCTCCTACTGCGCGGAATCTCCGCGCTCGAGCGGAGCTCCGGCCGGGGACGAGCCTCCCTCCTGGACCGTCGGGGTCGCGGCTTTCGATGTGTCGCGCCTCGGCACGGCTGATCGTTTGGCCGGAGATCTCGTCGTCAGGACGCTCGCCAAGGCTCTGTTCGCGGCTCCTCGGCGCGCGCTCCCCGAAGACGAGCGGCAAGCCTATGCGGGGTTTCTGGCGGGAAAGAATATGGAGAGCGCTTCCAAGACGCTCGCCGCGAAGCGGGGCGTCCGGGATGCGCTGCTCTTCGCGGGAAATCCCGAATGGAAGTACCGGACCCTGCTGGAGAAAGCCGACGAGGATGTTTCAGCCGCGCGGGAGGCGTTCGACGCGTCCGTGCGGGAGATGCCGCGCGTCGCCGCCGAGAGGCCGCTGGCGGCCGCGAAGGAGAATAAGGACGGAGCCTTTTTCGAGGCTCCCGCGGCCGGATCGGAACGCTCCTTCTGCTTGAAAAGATCCTACGACGCTCTGCTCCTGGGCCGCGTCGAACCTTTCTACGGGCGTCTCTACGTCGCGCTCCGCCTGTACAGTCCCTATCTCGACGTTGATCTGTACGCGGATTCCGTCGCGTTCTCTCCGATGGAGCGGGACGCCGCCCTCTCCGAATTGTCGCTCCGTCTCGTCTCGGCGGCTTCCGGGTCTCCTCCGGCGACTCTTTCGGTCGCGGTCGAGCCGGAGGATGCGGGCGTTCATGTCGACGGCGTGCTGATGGGGGAGGGCTCCGTCGGCCCCTTGGAGCGGGTTCCCGGCTCGGCGCTCGTCTCCGCCGATCGCGAAGGCTACGAGCGCTTCGAGCGCCGCGTCGAAATTCCCGCCGGCGAACGGACATCGGTCTCGATCTCGCTCCCGCGCGCGGCTTCCCGGCGCGTTTCGGTCGGCCTGGTTGACGGCGAGGGGAAGCCGGTGGACGGCTCGATCCGGCTCGATGGACTCTACGCGGGGATCTCCCCCTTGGAGCTCGAGATTCCGGTAGACCGTTCGAGCTTCGTTCAGGGAGATGCCGATAAGCGCCGTTCGGGGGCGGCGGTTTTGGCCGAAGGTTCGGGGGACGCGGTTTCCCTTGTCCTGGCGCCGGCCCTCCCGAAGGATGCGACGCCCGTCGAGGATTCCCGCCGCGCCTTCTACGGGGCTTTCGGCCGGTTTTCCCTGGCCATGCCCCTGGCGTTCATCGTTTCGGGCATGGCTACTTCCTACGCGACGACCGCGGTTTACGAGGATTCGACCGTCCTGTCCGGCCGGTCCGCCGCTTTCCAGACCGCGGGCGCCGTTCTGTGGACGGTCGCCGGGGCCTTCCTGGCCGAATCGGCGTACCGCTTGGTCCGCTATTTGCGCAGTTCCGATTCGCGCTCGGTCAAGCGCGCTGGAGTGAGGTGATCAGATGGGTAAGATGGGATTCGCCGACAGGCTCAAGGCTCTGTTCGGGCGCGGCGGCGAAGGCGACGATTTCTACGACGACGTCGCCGACGGTCTGGTGGAAGGTGATCTCGGCGCGGCCGAGGCTTTCGCCCTCGTGGACCGGCTGCGCGCCGCCTGCCGCGCCGAGCGCATCTCCGGCGAAGCCGCGGTGAAGGAAAAACTCGCGCTCCTGCTGCGCGAGGACCTGCGGTCGCTCGACGCCGCGCCCGACGGCTCCGCCTTCGACATTCTGCTCCTGCTCGGGGTCAACGGCGTCGGCAAGACGACGACCGCCGCGAAGCTGGCCTCCCTCTACCGCGACCGCTACGGGAAGAAGCCGCTCCTGGCCGCCGCGGATACGTTCCGGGCCGCCGCGATCGACCAGCTGAAGATACACGGCGAGCGGCTCGGCGTGCAGGTGGTCGCCCACAAGCACGGCGGCGATCCTGCCGCCGTCGTGTTCGACGCCATCGACGCCGCGCGCGCCCGCTCCTGCGACTTCATCATCGCCGATACGGCCGGCCGCATGCACACGAAGGCGGGGCTCATGGACGAGCTGAAGAAGATCGACCGCGTCGTCGATTCCAAGGCGTCGGGGGCGCGCTACCGGAAGCTGCTCGTGCTCGATTCCACGACGGGGCGGAACGCGTTCGCGCAGGCGGAAACCTTCCACGACGCCGTCAAGCTGGACGGTGTCGTCCTCACCAAATACGATTCGAGCGCGCGCGGCGGGGCCGCCTTTTCCGTCTGCGGCAAGCTCGGCCTGCCGATCGCCTTCGTCTGCACCGGCGAGAGCTACGGCGACATCGCGCCCTTCGACGCGGACGCCTACGCGCGCGAATTCGTCGGCCTTGCGTAGGTTCCTGGCTCTCCGGGCCTTCCTGTCGGCGGCGCTCGTCTCGTATCCCGCCTTCGCGGACCCGGCCGCCGCGGGGCAGCTCCTCTGGTACCGTTCGGATGCCGCGGGCATCGCGTACGAACGGCTGGCCGAAGCCGCCGCGCTCCGCGGCGAATGGGCCCTTTCGATCGCCTCATCTTCGGCAGCCGAGGGACGGCGAACGGAGACCAAGACGCTCTACCATCACTCAGAGCTCAACAGCGCATCCGTATCCCTCCTGTTCCCGAGCGGATTCCCCGAGTCGGTCGAGACCAGCTATCCGGACGGCTACCGGCGTTCCGAACGCTACGATGCCGGGCGGCATCTGATCGAAGAGCGCAGCGTCGACGCCGGCGGAGAGGGGACGGTCGTCGCCTACCGCTGGGACGGGGACCGGATCCTGTCGTCCGAAGCCCGTTCGATCGGCGCCGAAAAAGGGGAGCCCCTCTGGACGGATACCTATCGCTATTCGCGAGCGGGCGCGCTTCTCTCGGTCTCGAGGACGCCCGACGGTACGGCTTTTGCGCAAGAGAGCCGCGGTGGTTTGCCGCGTTCGATCGAATTCCGAGGCGCGGACGGAGAGACCGAAACGACCTTCTTCGACGGGTCAGGGCGGGAAGCCGAAACGGTGCGCGCGTCCGCGGACGGGAAAACGCGGACCACCGTCGAAAAGGTCAGCTACGCCGCGGCGTCCGATTCCGCGGTTCCGGGATCGACGCGCAGGAAGGCGAACGCCGACGGGACGCGCACCGAAACCGCCTTCGACGCGCGAGGCAGGACCGTTTCAGAGACGGTCTACGGCACGGACGAGAAGAAGATCTCCGAAACGCGCTTCGAGTGGAAGGGCGAACGGATAGCCTCGCGGACGACCGAGCGGAACGGCGTCGTCCTGGTCGAGGAATACGGCTACGACGAAGCGGGCGTCCGCATCGCCGAGCGCGATTACCGCAACGGCGTTCTCGAGCGCACGGTGTCGAGGGAAGGCGATATGGAAAACGAATTGCTGTATAAGGACGGAAAGGCCGTGCTGCGGGCTACGTACCGGGATGGGTCCCTCGTCTCGGAGGAGCGCCTGCGATGAAAGGCTTTTCCTGGGTCCCCTTCGCCGCGTCGCGCTATCTTTCCGCCCGCCGACGCGACAAGAGCTCGCCGTCGTCCATCCTGGCGGTCGCCGGCATCGGCGTAGGCGTCATGGCGCTGATCGTCGTGCTTTCGGTCATGAACGGCTTCCAGCTGGGTTTCATCGACAGCATACTCGAAATATCCTCCTTTCATCTGCGCGTGGAGCCGCCGCCCGCGCAGGAAACCGACGACGCGCTGCTGTCCGAGCTGCGGGGCGCGCGCGGCGTCTCCTCCGCGTTGCCGTTCGTGGAGCTCCAGACCATCGTCCGCGGCGGCCGGCGCGCGCAGCAGGGCTGCCTCGTGCGCGGCATACCCGCGGATACGGCGGACTTCGACCCCGGCCTCGTTTCGCGCCTCGATTTCGAGGAAGGTTCGTTCGACCTGTCCGATCCCCGCTCCATCCTGCTCGGCGCCGAACTGGCCCGCTCGCTCGGCGCCGGCGTCGGCGACGAGCTGTCCCTTTTGTCGCTTTCGGGCAGCGCGCTCGATACGCTGACGCCCGAGGACGCGACCTTCCGCGTGGCCGGGATCTTCAGGAGCGGGTTCTACGAGTACGATCTCGGATGGGCCTTCATTCCGCTCGCCTCGGCCGCCAAGCTCCACGGCGGCGCGGTTCCCTTCGCCTACGGAGTCAAATTGACCGACCGATGGAAAGACCGGGAAGCGCTCGCCGCGATTTCCCGCATGGGGCCGGCCGCCGGCGCGAAGATCGTTTCGTGGCGGACCTTCAACCGCGCCTTTTTCGGCGCGCTCCGCACGGAGAAGATCATGATGTTCCTCCTGATCGGGCTTATTTTCATCGTGGTCGGCGTCAGCGTCTTTCAGGCGCAGCGCCGGGCCGCCCTCGAGAAGCGCGAGGAGATCGGGCTCCTCAGGGCGGTCGGCGCCTCGAACGCCGCGGTCCGCCTGGTGTTCGCCTTCGACGGGTTCCTCGTGGGGCTCGCGGGCGCCGGCGCGGGGCTCGCGCTCGGACTCCTGATCGCCGGCAACATCGCCGCCTTCTTCACGGCCCTCGAATTCGTGGTGAACGGGGCCATCGGCGCGGTCAACGCCGCGTATTCGTTCTTGTCCGGCGGAGGGGCGGGCATCGGCGAGTTCAGCGTCTTCTCTCCCGCCGTCTTCTACTTGAAGGAAATACCGAGCCGCACGATCCCGAGCGAAGCCGCGGCGGTCTTCCTGTTCGGGCTGTCGTCGGCCACCATCGCCGCCTGGTTCGCTTCGGGGAGGGCCTCCCGCGAACGGCCCGCGGAGGTTCTGCGCTATGAATGAGTCTTCCCTGATCGAGCTCCGTGCCCTCTCCAAGACCTTCCGCTCCGGGACCGAGACCTTGTCGATCCTTTCGGACATCGATCTCGATCTGCCTAAAGGCGCGAAGGTCGCCATCACCGGCGAGAGCGGCAGCGGCAAGAGCACGCTGCTCAATATCGTCGGAGGCCTCGACGGCGCTACCTCTGGCTCCGTCGTCGTCGGCCCCTACCGGCTGGACGGCCTCGATGAGCGCGGCCTGACCGCGTACCGGAGCCGCTTCGTCGGCTTCGTCTTCCAGTTCCACTATCTGCTCAAGGACTTCACCGCCCTCGAGAACGTGATGCTGCCTGCCTACATCGCGGGCGCGCCGAAAAAGGAAGCGTTCGACCGGGCGCGCGCGCTGCTCGCGGACGTGCGCCTTGAGGCGCGCTCCGCGCATTATCCCTCCCAGCTTTCAGGCGGCGAGCGCCAGCGCGTCGCGGTGGCCCGCGCCCTGGTGAACGAGCCCGAGCTAGTGCTCGCCGACGAGCCGACGGGCAATCTCGATCCGGCCAACAGCGCGGGTGTCGCCGAGCTCTTGTTCGACGTCGCCGACAAGCGGGGAAAGACGCTGCTGGTGGTCACCCATGATGCCCGCGTCGCCGAGCGGGCCGACGTCCGCTTCGAACTCCAAGCGGGATCGATGGTCAGGCGATGAAGTCCCGCGTCGTTTCCTTCGTAGCCTTCCGCTATCTGCTCGGCAGGGGGAAGGAGGGCGGCCGCTATCTGCGCGGCGCCGCCTTCGGCATCGCGCTGAGCCTGGTCCCCATCGTCGTGACCCTGGTCGTCTCCGACGGCATGATCCGCGGAATCACCGAGCGCTTCCTCGAGCTCGGCACCTACCACCTGCAGGCCGCCGATCGGCGCGCAGGAGGCGAACCGGCTACGGAGCTGGAGGCCGCCGCCTCGGCGCCCGGCGTCGCCGGCGCCTGGTGCGAACGACAGGGGCTCGGCATCGTCGTCGGAGCGGGCGGCAAGTCGGGGGCGACCGTCCGAGCGGTCTCCGACGGCTTCCTCCGCGACGCGGGGACCGAGCGCTACCTGCGCGCCGTCGAGGGGGACGCGCATTTCTCGGGCGAGAGCGACGCTCTGCTCGGCGAGGAGCTCGCCCGCAAGATCGGCGCGGAGGTCGGCGGCACCGTGCGCCTCATGACGGTCCGCACGACGAGCGAGGGGCGGACCATCCCGCGGATGGCCTCGTTCACGGTGCGCGGCATCGTCTCTTCCGGCTACCGGGAGCTCGACGCGCTTTGGTTCTTCGTGCCGTACGCCGCCGGCAAGCGCGCCCTGAGCGCCGATTCCTCGCGCGCGTTCATCGGCGTCAAGCTCGCCGACCCGTACCGCGGCGTCGACGAGGCGGCCGCGGCGCTGACCGCGGTCTTGCCGCGCGGCTACGCGGTCTATACCTGGTACGAGCTCCAGGAATCGCAGTACCGCTCATACGAGTCGACGCGGCAGCTGCTCCTGTTCATCATGGCGCTCGTAGTCGCCGTAGCGGCGGTGAACGTCTCTTCCGCGACCTCGATGCTCGCCGTGGAGCGGCGGAGGGACACCGCCATCCTCAAGGGCTTCGGCGCGGCGCCCGCCGACACGACGCGCGTTTTTCTGTTCGGATCTTTACTCACCGGCGCGATCGGATCGATAATCGGTCTTTCCGCGGGGCTGCTGATCGCCGTCAACGTGAACGCGCTGATCGGCGGAATCGAGCAGGCGCTCGGCCTGGCCGCCCGCGCCGCGGCGTTCCTCGGCGGAACGGTCGCCGGCGCGCCTCCGAAGCTGCTCGATCCGGCCTATTACCTGGAGACCATTCCGGTTGCGGTTGACTGGAAAGCGATCGCGGCCATCGGCGTCGGCACGACGCTCTGTTCGGTGCTCGCGGCCTGGGCGCCCGCCCGGCGGGCCGGCCGGGCGCGTCCCCTGGACATCTTGCGCAAGTTTTGAGGGTTTTCGGTATGAAATGTGAAGTATGCGGCCGCAGGACGGCGGTGGTGTTCGTGCAGCAGATGAACGGCGGCGTCCGTTCGGAAATCCGGCTCTGCTCCGAGTGCGCCAAGGAGCGCGGCTTGGACAAGGACGGCGATCTTGCCCAATCGTTGGCGAAGCTCATCGCCTCTCTTCCCGCGCCGAAGACGCAGGCTGCGGCCGCTCCCGCTTCGTGCCCGGCCTGCGGAACTTCTTTCGAAGACATCAAGAAAAACGCAGTCGCCGGCTGCCCCTCCTGCTGGGAATCGTTCGGCGCCGAACTCCTGCGCAAGCAGTACAAGGACTCGGGCAAGCGGAAGCACCGCGGAAGGCTGCCGGCCCGGATGGAGGCGCTCCGCGCGCGCGAGGACGAGCTGAAGGCGGTCAAGCTCCGGCTTTCCCGAGCCGTGGCGGCCGAGGACTACGAGACCGCCGCCCGCTGCCGCGACCGCATCCTCGAGCTGGAAGGAGAAAACGGCGCCCATGCGTGATCTGCTTCTGAACCCTCCCTTATCCGGCGCCGAACCTGCCGGTCGGGACGTCTTCATCACCTCGAGCGCCCGGTACCTGCGCAACCTCGAAGGCGAGCCCTTTCCCCGAAAATCCTCACGCGACGAGGCCGCCGCCGTTCGTTCGCGCATCCTCGAGGCTTTGCCGGCCTCGGGCGGCGCGGCCCCCGAAACGCTCGTCATGGAAGACGCGCCGGGCGCGGAGATCGCCGCCATGGTGGAGCGCGGCTGGGTGGAGGCTTCGGAGGTCGACGATGCGGGCGCCGCTTTCTCGCGGGCGGTGGCCGTATGGCCCGACGGCGCCGAATCCTGCTTCGTCAACGGCGCGGAGCATCTGCGCCTGCGCGCGTCGCTGCCGGGCCTTGCCTGCGCGGAATCCTTAGCCCTCATCCGGGAACGCGAAAAGGCTCTGGACGGGCTTCTCCGTTTCGCCGCCTCCTTCGACTACGGCTATCTCGTGTCCCGGCCGGAGGATGCCGGCGCCGCGCTGCGCCTGACCGCCTGGGCTTTCCTGCCCGGGATCATGAAGGCGGGAGTTTTCGACCGGGTCGCGCGCGACCTGCTCGCGTCGGGCATCGAACCGCGCTACTACGGCCGCGAGGAGCCGATCACCGGCGAGCCGCCCTCCGAAGGAGAAGAGTCCGCCTGCCCTCCGGAAGATCCCTTCGTCGAGCTTTCGGCCCGGGTGCCGCTCGGCTCGGACGAGGCCGTTTTCGCCGAACGTTTCGAAGCATCGCTCAGGAGCCTCGCCGAAGGAGAACTCAGGACTCGGGAGCGAGTCCTCGAGCGCGAACGCTCGCGTATCGAGGACGCGGGCTACCGGGCGGCGGCGCTGCTGAGGGCGGCCCGGCTCCTATCCGCGGAGGAGACGGCGCGGCATCTGGCAGCGCTGCGCTGCTCCTTGGTCACGGGGACAGCCCCCCGGGCGGAGGATGGCCGGGACCAGATCGCCGCCGTCGACGCGCTGCTCCTCTTGGCGATGCCCGCCCACACGCGTCTGCGGACGGGAGAAAAAGGTGCCGGCGCGGCCGAAGAGTGCCGGGCCGAGCTTGTTCGCGGAACGCTTCCGCGTTACCTTATATAGCAGGGGGACCGACAGCGTGTTCAAAGGCCTGACGCAACGAGCTCAACGCATACTCACCGTTCTTTCGCAGGAAGAAGCCCGCCGCGCGCACGCGGACCAGCTGCTTCCCGAGCATATCGTCGTCGCCATCCTCAAGGACGGCGAGGGCGTCGCCTGCAAGGCGCTCGGTTCGCTGAAGGTCGATCTCCTCGATTTCCGTCTAGAGCTCGAGCGGGAGACGCCGAAAAAGAAATCGGGCTTCGTGTTCGGCGACGTGCCGCCGTCCCGGCGCGCGCGCACCATGCTCGAATCCGCCGCCGACGAGGCGCGCGCGATGGGCCACGACTACGTGGGGACCGAGCACCTGATCGTCGCTGCCGCGCGCGAGGAGGAGGGGGCGGTGAACCGCTACCTTTCCCGCTTCTCGATCGACGCCGAGGCTCTCCGCTTGGCCGCCTTCTCCACCTCCCGGTCCGAGTCGGTCCCCGATCCCGACGGCCGCCGCGCGCCTTCCGCTCCTCTGGGGTCGGCGGTTCCCCTCGAAGGCGACGAGGATCACGGCTCCGGCCGCCCGGGCACGGCTACCTCGCAGGGCGCCGCGGTGAAGACCCCGCTGCTGGACGAATTCGCCCGCGACCTGACGGCCTTCGCGCGCGAGGACAAAGTGGACCCGGTGATAGGCCGGGAGCGGGAGATCTCCCGCGTGATCCGCATCCTCGCGCGGCGCACGAAGAACAATCCGGTGCTCATCGGCGAGCCGGGCGTCGGAAAGACGGCCGTCGTCGAAGGGCTTGCTCGCTTCATCGTCTCGGACAGCGTCCCCGAAGTGCTCGCCGGCAAACGCGTGCTCGCGCTCGACCTCGCTTCGGTCGTGGCGGGAACCAAGTACCGCGGCGAGTTCGAGGAGCGGCTCAAGAAGATCATGAAGGAGATAAGCCTCGCGGGCAACGTGATCCTCTTCATCGACGAGCTGCACACGATAATCGGCGCCGGCGGCGCCGAGGGCACGATCGACGCGTCGAATATGCTCAAGCCCGCCCTTTCGCGCGGCGAGATCCAGTGCATCGGCGCGACGACCCTGGCCGAATACCGCAAGCACTTCGAGAAGGACGCCGCGCTCGAGCGGCGCTTCCAGGCCGTGCTCATCGAGGAGCCGACGCTCGACCAGACGATCGAAGTTCTCAAGGGCATCCGCGGCCGCTACGAGGACCACCACCGGGTGGCGTATTCCGACCGCGCCGTCGAGGCGGCCGCCAAGCTCGCGCAGCGCTACCTTTCCGGACGCTTCATGCCGGACAAGGCCATCGACCTGCTGGACGAGGCGGGCGCGAAGCGGAAGCTCGAATCCGACGCGCGGCCGGCCGAGATCGGCGAAATCGAAGCCGAGATCCGCGCCTTGACCGAGAAGAAAGTAGCCCTCGTATCGTCGCAGGATTACGAGCGGGCCGCGGAGGTGCGCGACGAGGTCCGCGCGCTGCGTTCGCGGCTCGACGCGGTTCGCGCCGCCTGGGAGCGGGCGGCGCGGGAAGAGCGTCCCGTCGTCGACGAGTCCGATATGCGCCAGGTCGTCTCCGAGACTACCGGCATCCCGCTCGCCCGGCTCGAGGAAAGCGAGTCTCGGCGGCTCCTCAATATGGAGGCGGAACTGCACCGCGCGGTGATCGGGCAGGACGCCGCCATCGGCGTCGTGAGTTCCGCAATCCGCCGTTCGCGCGCCGGAGTCTCCTCGCTCAAGCGCCCTCTGGGCTCCTTCATCTTCCTCGGTCCGACCGGCGTCGGCAAGACGCTTCTTGCCAAGCGGCTGGCCGAATACCTGTTCGGCAGCGAGGAAGCGCTGGTCCGCATCGACATGTCCGACTATATGGAGAAGCACAACGCTTCCCGGCTGGTCGGCGCGCCCCCCGGCTACGTCGGCTACGAGGAGGGCGGCGTCCTGACCGAACGCATCAGGCGCAATCCCTACCGCGTGGTGCTTTTCGACGAGATCGAGAAGGCCCATCACGACGTGTTCAACCTCCTGCTGCAGGTGCTCGAGGAGGGCGAGCTCAAGGACAATCTGGGCCATACGGTCAGCTTCCGGAACACCGTCATCATCATGACCAGCAACGCCGGCGCCCGGGAAATTTCCCGCGACGCCCGGCTCGGCTTCAATCCGTCGACCGGCATCATGAGCCTAGAGGAGATCCGTTCCTCGGCGATGGGAGAGCTCAAGCGGCTGTTCAACCCCGAATTCATCAACCGCGTCGACGACATCGTCGTGTTCGAGGCCCTGAGCCGCGCCCAGGTGGAAGCGGTGCTCGATATCCAGCTGGCCGAGCTCGGCGAGCGGCTGGGGGAACGGAATTACTCGGTCGAGGTTTCGCCCGCCGCCAGGGACCGGCTGGTAGAGGAAGGCTACGACCCGAAATTCGGCGCCCGCCCCATGCGCCGCGCCATCCAGCGCGAAATCGAGGATCCGCTCGCGCTGCTCGTGCTCGAGCGCGACTATCCGGCCGGCAGCGCGTTCGCGCTCGACGCCAAGGACGGGAAGCTCGTCCTCAAGGCGAAGAAGCCCCGCGGCAAGAGCGCCGCGGCGGCCGGGAAGCGGAAGACGGCGGCGGCCGGCGGAGCCGGGGAGCCCGGAGTCGACCCCGTTCCCGAAGCCGAAAAAGAGGAGCTCGTCCTACACTCCAAACGCTGACGAGGGTTGATCCTCCGTGGTAAGATGAAGGCACATTCATCGACCCGGAGGATCAAATGGTACGCCTTCCCATAGCAGGTTCCGATCGTTTCTACGAAATCGCGCCGTCGAAGATCGTCGCGGTGGGGCTCAACTACCGCGAGCACGTCAAGGAGAGCCAGAGCTTCGACCACCGCAAGCTGGACGTGCCGCCCGAGCCGGTGCTATTCGCGAAGACGCCGAACGTTCTGGTCGGCCCCGGCGAACCCATCGTGATCCCCGCGTTCCTAGCCGACTATAAATTCCCCGAGCCGCGCATCGACCACGAGAGCGAGCTCGCGGTCATCATCGGCAAGCGCTGCAAAAACGTGCGCGCCGCCGACGCGCTCTCCTACGTGTACGGCTATACCTGCTTCAACGACGTCAGCCAGCGAAATATCCAAAAGTCCGATACCTCGGGCTGGTTCCGCGGCAAATCCCTGGACACCTTCGGTCCTATCGGTCCGGTCGTCGTGCCGGCTTCCGCCATTCCCGACCCCCAGAAGCTCAAGGTGACCTGCCGGCTCAACGGAGTGGTCAAGCAGCAGGGCGACACCGCCGACATGCTCTTCTCCGTCGCGACCCTCATCGAGTTCATCTCGAAGCATTTCACCCTCGAGGAAGGGGACATCATCGCCACCGGAACCCCCAGCGGCGTGAGCCCCATCTCCCACGGCGATGTGGTCGAAGTGGAAATCTCAGGCATAGGCGTTCTGAAGAATCCCGTCGTCGAAGAGGCCAAGCGATGACGCTTTCCTCCTTCGGGGATAAATTCACCCGAAAGACCGGCATCCTCGAACTGATGGAGGACCTGGCCGAGGCGGCCGCTTTCCCGGCGGACGCGTCAGGCGGACCGCTGTGCATGCTCGGCGGCGGAAATCCCGCCCGCATCCCGGAAGTCGAACGCGTCTGGCGTTCGCGGATGGGCGCGCTCCTGGCCGACGAGGCGGGGTTCGGCCGCCTGGTCGGCGCCTACGATTCGGCCGACGGCATGTCGGCGTTCCGGTCCTCCCTCGCTTCCCTGTTCAAGAAGGAATACGGCTGGGAGGTGGGGCCCGAGAACGTCTGCGTAACCAACGGAAGCCAGATCGCGGTCTGGTACCTCCTGAACCTCCTTTCCGGTCCCGACGCGAAGGGCCGCCGCCGGCGCATCCTTTTCCCGCTCATGCCCGAATACGTAGGCTACGCCGACCAGGCCGTCCACGAGGACGTCTTCGTCTCCTGCAAGCCGCGCATCGAGCTTTCGGGCGATTTCCATTTCAAGTACTACGCCGATCTCGAGGGCGCCGAGGCGGTGCTCCGTTCGGAGCCGATCGGCGGCATCCTCGTCTCGCGTCCGACCAACCCGTCGGGCAATGTGCTCACCGACGCTGAAGTCGCCCGCCTGGCCGCTCTCGCCGCCCGCTACGACGTGCCGCTCATCACGGACAACGCCTACGGCCTGCCGTTCCCCGGCATCGTCTTCACCGAGGCCGCCCCCTACTGGGACCCGTCCATCGTGCTGTCGATGAGCCTTTCCAAGATAGGGCTCCCCTCGACCCGCACCGGCATCATCGTAGCCCGGAAGGAAATCATCGCCGCCCTTTCGGCGACCAACGCGATCGCGAGCCTCGCGACCGGCACCATCGGCCAGGCTATCGCCGAGCCGCTGATCGCTTCGGGGGAAATCCTCGACCTTTCCCGAAACGCGGTTAAGCCCTACTACCTGGCCAAGCGGGACAAGGCGCTTTCGCTCATGAGGAGCCTGTTCGCCGGCATGCCCATCCGCGTGCACCAGAGCGAAGGGGCGATCTTCATGTGGCTGTGGTTCGACGGTCTCCCCATCGATTCGCGTGAACTGTACCGCCGGCTCAAGGCCCGTTCGGTCATGGTCCTTTCCGGCGACTACTTCTCCTTCGGCTCCTTCGCCGACGGCACTTCCTGCTCGGCGTGGGACCACCCGCGCCGCTGCATCCGCATCAATTATTCATCCCCGGACGATCAGGTCGAGCGAGGCCTTTCGATCATCGCGGAGGAAGCGCGCAAGGCGTACGGAGAAAAGCCCCGTTGAGCGTTCGGAACGATACACTGGAATCTCATTTCGCTCCTTTCAGGAGCGGCATCATCGGCATAGGCGCGATGCTGGACGGCCCCTGCGGCCGCGTGCCCCTGGTGTACGCCGACTGGATAGCGTCGGGCAGGCTCTACGAACCGATCGAGCGGCGGCTGCGCGAGGCGGCGTACCCCTTCGTCGCCAACACGCACTCGGAATCGAGCGCGGTCGGCGCGGGCATGACCGCCGCCTATCATCGCGCCCACGCTCTCATCAAGGAGCGGACGGGCGCGCGGCCGACCGACGTCGTGGTCACGACCGGTTCGGGCATGACCGGCGTGGTCAACAAGCTGCAGCGCATACTCGGGCTCCGCATTCCCGAGCGCGCCAAGGGCGTCTGCGGCGCGGGCGCCTGCGAGCTGCCGCCGGCCAAGCGGCCGGTGGTTTTCCTCACCCATATGGAGCACCATTCGAACCACACCAGCTGGCTCGAATCTCTGGCGGACGTTGTCGTGCTCGAGCCTGACGCCGACCTGCGGGTCGATCCGGAAGAGCTGCGCCGACGCCTGCGCGAATACGAAGGCCGGCCGCTCAAGATCGGCTCGTTTTCGGCCGGCTCCAACGTCACCGGCATACGGCCCCCGTACCGGGAGCTCGCCCGGGTCATGCACGAGGCGGGCGGCTACGCCTTCGCGGATTTCGCCGCCTCCGCTCCCTACGATCCGGTCGTCATGCGCCCGGAGGGGGACGAGGCGGGGCGGCTCGACGCCATTTTCTTCAGTCCCCACAAATTCCTGGGCGGCCCCGGCAGCCCGGGCGTGCTCGTGTTCGATTCCGCGCTCTACGACAACAGCGTCCCCGACGATCCGGGCGGCGGCACGGTCGCCTGGACGAACCGCTGGGGCGAGCACCGCTTCGTCTCCGACATCGAGACCCGCGAGGACGGCGGTACGCCGGCCTTCCTCGGCGCCATGCGCG
Organism: Treponema sp.; assembly: GCA_003245635.1. Lineage (GTDB taxonomy): Bacteria > Spirochaetota > Spirochaetia > Treponematales > Breznakiellaceae > SZUA-426. The sequence continues at coordinate 34,116 of QKCO01000068.1, read as the reverse complement.
CCGCGCTCTCGCTTGAGCTCAAGGAGCTGATGGACCCTGCGACGATGCGGGAACGCGAGCGCGAGCTGGTCGATCGCGCGTTCGCGGGCATGTCCGCAACGCCCGGCGTGCGCATCCTGGCGGAGAACGAGAAGGACCGTCTCGGCGTCGTTTCGTTCTACGTGGAGGGACTGCACTACAACCTGGTCGTCTCGCTCCTCTCGGACCGCTACGGCATCCAGGTCCGCGGCGGCTGCTCCTGCGCCGGCACTTACGGCCACTATCTCCTGCACGTCGACCGCTCCCACTCCCGAGAGATCACCTGCCGGATCGATTCGGGCGACCTGTCCGACAAGCCCGGCTGGGTGCGCTTATCGCTGCATCCGACGATGACTGACGCGGAGCTCGAATATACGCTTTCCGCCATCGCCGATATCGCCCGGAAAGGCGCGGAATGGGGTGAGGAATACCGATTCGACCGTACCTCGGGCGAGTTCCGCCGCCTCGACGGACGCTCGTTCCCGCCGGTCGATCCGGGCGCGCTGTTCGGCCGGGAAGGGCTGGTCTAGGAGGCCAAGCTGCTAGGTAGCGGTTCCGGAGAAGCGGACGATGCGGCCGCGTCCTTCGCGCTTGGCCGCGTAGAGGGCCGAATCGGCTTTCGCGAGCAGCTTCTCGATGTCGTCCCCGTCGGCGGCCTGGGCGATCCCGATGCTCAGGCCGAGCCCTGGAACGTTCGGCGCGGTCGCCTTCAGGAAGGTGCGGAACGAAGCGGCTATACGTTCGGCTACGGCCGCGGCCTCCGCGGCGTCCGCCTCCAGGGCGACGGCGAATTCGTCGCCGCCCAGTCGCGCCGATACGTCGTCGGGCCGCTTTGTCGCGAGCATCGTGTCCGCGAGGCCCTTGAGCAGTCGATCGCCGGCATGATGCCCCAGCGCGTCGTTGACCCTCTTGAAGAAATCGACGTCGATCATGGCCAAGCTCAGCGGCCGGCCGTAGCGTTCCCTCCGGTAGAACATCCTCTTCATGCGCGCCTCGAATTCCCTCCGGTTAGCGCAGCCGGTCAGGTCGTCGGTGCTCGCCAATTCCTCGAGCCTCGTATGGAAACGGCTGAAGGTCGCCAGGCTGAGCAGTATGACCAGGATAGAGGCCGAGAGCCCGATGAGTATCGTGGTCGCCAGGCTGTTCCGAGAGGACCGCAGCACGTCCCGGCGATCGGTTTCCACCGCTAGGAACCAGTCTATCTCCGGCATGTAGCGGGCGGTGACCATCACGGTGCCGTTCGGACCTTCATAGGTCGAATCGAAGGGCTTTTCCGTCGGATCAGCGTTGCGGGCGAACAGTTTCGCGGTCTCGGGAATGTCCGCGAGCGAATCGCGGTGGATCCGGGCGGCGTCGGTGGCGGCCTGGACGAGGCCCGTGCGGTCGACCAGGTAGATGCGTCGCCTGTAGTCCGATTCCTTGGCGCGCAGGAGGGCCGAGAAATTCTGCATGACGATGCCGACACCGACCACGCCGAGGAAACGTCCCTCGTAGTCCTCGAGACGGTAATTGACGAAAATCGTCAGCCGATCCTCGGCCGCCTGGTCGGTGTCCACGTCGAGTCGGTAGAGCCGCCCCGAATCGCGGAAGCTGTAGAACCATCGGTCGTGCTCGTCCTGGGGCGAAAGCTCCTTCAGCACGCCGTCGAAATGGTAGTAGCGACCCGTTGCCGCGGAGACGAAAAAAGTGGATTCGTAGCCGTATTTATCCCTGATTTCCTTGAGGTATTGGACGATTTCCCGCCGGTCCCGTTCGCCGTCGAGCGCCCAGTTCTTCAGGAACGAGTCGGCAGCCATCATCGATGCTATGTGCATCGCGGGCAGGAAGTCCCGCTGCAGCTCCGAGTAGATGTTCTCTCTGAGCAGCGGCAAAGACGAACCGGAAATCTCGAGGGTGAGGGCTTTCGTCGCGGCCGTATAGTTGAGGCCGCTGATGAGCACGAAAGCCGTAGTCAGAATCCCCGCAAGCGCGATGATCAGTCGATGTTTCAGCGAAATGCGCACGCGGGGGCACCTCCTTGCGGCTGCTTCAGATGACCGTGCCCGGCTGGAGCACCGAGTTCTTCGGTATGACGATGATTCCGTCTACGATGTGGTAGTTGCCGAAGTCGCCGTCTTTTCGCGGCAGATCGTCTACCCCGATGCGGCAGCCTTCCGCGATCCGCGCGTTCTTGTCGATGATCGCGTTCTTTATGACGCTGCCGCGTCCGATGCCGACATCGGGAAGCTTCTTTTCGAGGTTGCGCTTCTTCTCCTCGTCCCACTCGTAGTGGTCGGCGCCCATGCAGACCACGCCGTGGAGGCTCGCGCCCGACTCGATCACCGTGCGGATGCCGACCACCGAATTGGATATCGACGCGTTCGTGATGATGCAGCCTTCGGCGGCGATGGATTGGTTCATGTTGCTGAAGTTCATCTTCGAGGGCGGCAGGTTGCGCATATGGGTATAGATGGGCGCCCGCTCGTCGTAGAAATCGAAGCGCGGCTCGACGCGGGTCAAGTCGAGGTTCGCCTCGTAGAAGCTCTTGATCGTTCCGATGTCCTCCCAATAGCCCCTGAACGTGTAGGCGTTCACCTTGAGGCTTCCGATGGCCGACGGGATGATTTCCTTGCCGAAATCGGTGAAGTCGTTCTCCAGGCACTTGTCCATCGCCGCCGCGCTGAACACGTAGATGCCCATCGACGCCAGGTAGTCCTTTCCCTCGCTCCGGCGGTCCTCCTTGAGTTCGAGGGGAATCTTGTAGTCGTCGATGTTTTTCGACGGACCCGGCTTCTCCATGAATTCGGTGATCTCGTTCTTCTTGTTCGCCTTCAGGATGCCGAGCGAGCTGGCGTCGCCGCGGGTGACCGGGGTGCAGGCGATCGTGACGTCCGCCCCCGATTCGACGTGCTTGCGGTAGAAGTCCGCGAGATCCATGCGGTAGAGCTGGTCTCCGGAAAGGATCAGATAATGCGACGGGTTCTGCGTCCTGAAATGGACGAAATTCTTTCGGACCGCGTCGGCCGTGCCTTCGTACCAGCCCGAGTGCTCGAAGGTCTGCTCGGCGGCGAGGATTTCGACGAAGCCCTTGGAGAACGAATCGAACATATACGTGTGGGCCAGATGCATGTGCAGCGAGGCCGAATTGAATTGCGTCAGGATGTAGATCTGCCGGAATCCCGAGTTGATGCAGTTCGATATCGGGATATCGACGATCCGGTACTTGCCCCCGAAGGGCACCGCCGGCTTAGCGCGGTCCTTGGTCAGGGGATAGAGCCGCGTACCTTTGCCGCCGCCGAGTACGATCGAAAGCACTTTGTTCATGTTGTTCCTCCTCGCCGCGTTGTACGCGGGCCGCCGCGCAACCATCATTCGCTCATCCTTTCGAGCGTTCTATACCGAGTATAAGCCCGCCGGTACCGTCTGTCGACACGGAACTCGATCCGCGCGCGCTCTTTACGCCGAACTATCCGACGGGCTACAATCGGCGCATCTCTTATGGAAGCAAAAGACGTCATAGATTCGATACTGGACGATCCCGCCTTCGCGCCCTTCGTCGTCTGCCGCCGGACGATGGAAGCCCTGCCGGGAAATTTCGTCGATTTCCCCGCCGATCTGGATCCGCGCATCGCCGAATCGCTGCGGGCGAAGGGCGTCGATCGGCTGTATTCGCACCAGGCCGCGGTCTGGGAGGCGGCCCGCGCCGGAAGGCACGTCGCGGTCGTCACGCCGACGGCTTCGGGAAAGACGCTCTGCTACAACCTGCCGACCCTGCAGGCGCTGCTCGAGGACGAGACCGCCCGGGCGCTGTATCTCTTCCCGACCAAGGCCCTCTCCCAGGACCAGCAGGCCGAGCTCAACGAGCTCGCGCTCGGCGGCATTCCGGTCAAGGTCGCGACCTACGACGGGGACACGCCGGAAAGCCTCAGGGCCTCGGCCCGCGATTCCGGGCGCATCGTGATCTCCAACCCGGATATGCTGCACGCGGGCGTGCTGCCGAACCATCCGAAATGGATCAAGTTCTTTTCCCGCCTGCGCTACGTCGTCATAGACGAGGCGCACGCCTATCGGGGCGTGTTCGGCAGCCACGTCGCGAACGTCGTGCGCCGGCTCAAGCGCATCGCCGCGTTCTACGGCTCGAAGCCGACGTTCATCCTCTGCTCGGCCACCATCGGCAACCCGCGCGAGCTGGCCGAGTTCCTGATCGAGGACGAGGTTTCCCTGGTGTCGGAGAATGGCGCGCCGCGAGGGGAGAAGCGGGTGGTCGTGTACAATCCGCCCCTGGTGGACGCGGTGCAGGGCATCAGAAGGTCGACCATGACCGAAAGCCAGCGCTGGGCGCTCGCCTTCCTGCGTGCGGGCGTCAAGACCATCCTGTTCGCCCATTCCCGCGTCCGCACGGAGGTCGTCGCCTCCTACGTCAACGAAGCGCTCCAGAACGTGTTCACCGACAACGCGCGCATACGCGTCGAAGCGTACCGGGGCGGCCTCCTGCCCAACGAGCGGCGCGAGATCGAGAAGGGGCTCCGCGACGGTTCGGTGCGCGGCGTCGTGTCGACCAACGCCCTCGAGCTCGGCATCGACATCGGCGGCCTGGACGCGGCGGTCGTCGCCGGGTTCCCCGGCTCGTTCAACTCGTTCTGGCAGCAGGCGGGCAGGGCGGGCCGCCGCGGCGGCTCTTCAATCGCCGTCTTCGTCGCCTCGTCCTCGCCGCTGGACCAGTTCGTCTGCCGCAATCCCGACTGGTTCTTCGAGCGCCCCTCGGAGGAGGCTCGCCTGGACGCGGACAATCCCTACGTCCTGACCGACCACGTCAAGTGCGCGGCTTTCGAGCTGCCGTTCCGGCAGGGGGAGCGCTTCGGCCCGGACATCGAAGGAGTGCTGTCCTATCTCGAGGAGGACGGTGTCGTGCGCAAGGCCGCGGGCAAGTGGCATTGGGCCGACCGCTCGTACCCGGCCGAGGGGGTGAGCCTCCGCTCGGCGACCGCGGACAACGTGGTGATCGTCGACGCCACCAAGGGACGGAACGCGGTCATCGGCGAGATGGACCGGCCGAGCGCGAAGGAGCTCATCTACGAGAACGCCGTGTACATCCATCGCGGCCGCCAATTCCTGGTGAAGTCCCTCGATATCGAGAATCGCCGGTGCCTGGTGGAGGAAGCCGACGTGAACTACTTCACCGACGCGCTGGTGAAGACGGACATCAAGCCGCTCACCGAGGACGAGCGCTTCGGGTACGGGACGGCGGAGGCCGTGCTCGGGGACGTGCTCGTGCGTTCCCAAGCGGCCAAATTCAAGAAGATACGCTTCCATACGCACGAGAACATCGGCTACGGCGACATCGATCTGAGCGAGGAGGAGACGCAGACCCGCGCGCTCGCCTTCCTCTTTCCCGCGGGGACCGCGGCGGGCGACGCGCTCGCCGCGATGGATGCGGCTTCGGTCGGCGCGGCGCTCGGGGGCTTCGCGTCCCTCGCGCGCCGGATAGCTCCCATGTACCTGCTCTGCGACGCGCGCGACCTCGGCGTGGCCGAGCGCGTGAGGGATCCCCATTTCGGCGTTCCGGCGGTCTACGTCTACGACCGCTATCCGGGCGGGACGGGCCTGGCGGAGGCGCTCGCGCGGCGCGCCGCCTCCCTGTTCGCGGCGGCCGCTTCGGCCGTCCGCTCCTGCTCCTGCGCGTCCGGCTGTCCGTCCTGCGTCGGCGCCGCGGATGAATTCGAAGGCTCTTCGGCAGGCGCCGACGCCAAGCGCGCGTCCTCGGCGCTTTTGGCGGCGCTCGCCGGAAAAAGCGATTGACGCGGCGGCCGGGCGCGTAGGAGAGTCTGTCCATGATAATCGGTCCATTCGTCAACGGCGCCGCCATCGCCGGCGGCGCTCTCATCGGCGCGGCGGTCGGTCCGCGCTTCCCCGAGCGCCTTCGAACGGCGCTTCCCCTGTCTTTCGGTGTCTGCGCTCTCGGTCTGGGCGTGAGCCTCATCATGAAGCTCGCGGTCATGCCGCCGGTCGTGCTCGCGCTCCTGCTCGGCGCCGCCGTCGGGGAGCTGCTCCGCTTCGAGGATCGCCTCGGCTCCTTGGCGGTGCTCGCGCGCAAGGCCGCCGCGAAGGGGCCCGGCCACGATGCCCGCTCGGAGGAGTTCGCGGAAAAATACGTCGCCCTGATCGTGCTGTTCTGCGCGAGCGGTTTGGGGATCTTCGGCTCCATCGACGAGGGGCTCGGCAACGGGCCGACGATGCTCGTCACCAAGGCCATACTCGATTTCTTCACGGCGATGATCTTCGCGGCGGGGCTCGGCCCGTCGATCGCCCTGATTTTCGTGCCGCAGACCGCGATCCAGCTGGCCTTGCTGCTCGGCGCGGGTACGCTCGCGCCGCTCATGACTGTGCAGCTTTCGGGCAATTTCTCCGCCTGCGGCGGACTGGTCATGCTGGCGACGGGTCTCCGCATCGCGGGCATAAAGAATTTCCCCATCGCCAACATGCTTCCCGCGCTGCTGTTGGTGATGCCCCTCACTTCCTTCTGGCTCGGACTTTTCTAAAGGAGGCCGGTGAGCGATGGATACCCGGCTGTCCAGCCGCCTCGCGCGCATCAGAGCCGCTGCGGGGAGCCGGCCGCCCGTTTCTGCCGCCTCTTCGGCCCGCGTTTCTTCGGACCGCGCCGCTCCGAGCGATGCGCGCCCCGATCCGGACGGCGCTTTCGCCGGCTGGGAGAATATCGGACCGTTCGTGAAGAAGCGGACGGCTTGGTCGGATAGGACCTTCGGCCGCTTCGCCCGCGCAGATACGTCGCTCGCGGTCATCTGCTCGGGAGCCGCGCGCGTTTTCGCCGCCGGTCCGGTTCCGGCGCGCGGCCTCCTGCTGTTCGACCTCGAGACGACCGGTCTTTCCGGCGGCGCGGGAACGGTCGCGTTCCTGGCCGCGTTCGGGCGTTTCCTCGAGGACGGCGCGGAGACGCGTCTGGAGATCGTGCAGTACCTTCTTCTCGATTATCCGGGGGAGGGGGAATTCCTCGAACTGGTCAAGGCGGAGCTCGAGCGGGAAGCCGGCGGCGGTCCGGTCCTGGTGAGCTACAACGGGCGGACCTTCGATTCCCAGATCCTGCGGACCCGCTTCCTCATGAACGCGATGCCGCCGCTCGATCCTCCGCATCTGGATCTGGTATATCCCGCGCGCCGCCTCTGGCGCCGTGGCCTCGAGAACTGCACGCTCGGCAATATCGAACGCTCCGTGCTGGGTATCGAGCGGACGGACGACCTCCCCGGATCGGAAGCGCCCGACGCCTGGTTCTCTTTTTTGCGGACCGGCGGCGCGGCGCGGCTCGAACGCATCTGCGCGCACAATTTCAGCGACCTCGAAGGGCTCGCAGCGCTTCTGGTGAAGATCGACGCCGTCGCCCGCGATCCCCTGGGCTGCCTTGCCGGGCCGGCGGGCGTCGACGCCGAAGCGCTGGGGCTCCGCTATCTCGCGGCGGCGAAGGCCGAGCAGGCCGCGGGTCGGCGGGACGAGCGTTCGGAAATTCTGGCGTTGGAGCTGCTAGAAGCTGCAGTCCGGGTGGGATCGGCGCGCGCCGCCTTCGCGCTCGCCGGATGGCGCGCGGCATCCGGCGATCATGGAGGGGCCGCCGGCCTGCGCGCCTTCGCCGCGCGGAGCGAAGGCTCCTCATCGTACCCGCCTGCCGCGCCCGGCCTGCGGGCCGCCGCCTGCCGCCTCAACGCGGCTGACGCGAAGCGGCGGCTCGCGGACCCCGAAGCGGCGGCCGGCTGGCTCGCCGAAGGGCTTGCCGTCCCCGGCCTCCCCGACGGCGCGCGCCGCGATCTGGAGCGGCTGCGCGCCGCGTCGGCCCCGGGGGATCTCCCGCTTCAGTAGCCCCGGTTCTTGTCCACGAGGTTAAGCAGCGCTTTCCCCTTCGCGAAGCGCTCGAAATTATCCAGGAAAATATCGAAGGCGATGCGATCGTATTCGGGGTGGAAACCCGCGTAGTGCGCGGTGAGGATAACGTCGTTTCGTTTCCAGAGGGGAGAATCGGAGGGAAGCGGCTCGGTTTCCATGACGTCGAGCAGCGCTCCGGCGATGGTCTTCGATTCGAGCGCCGCGATCAGCTCCGCTTCGTTCACCGTCGGCCCGCGACCGATATTCGCGAACAGGGCGGTCTTCTTCATGCGGCCGAACAGCTCCTTGCCGAAGAGTCCCCGGGTCTCCTGGGTGTAGGGAAGGATGTTCACGACGATGTCCGCTTCTCCCATCAGCGCGGGAAGCTCGGCCATCAGCGCGAGCCGAACTCCATCGGTCCGCTCCGGGCCGCTGCGGGGCGTCCTGACGACGCCGACGACCCGCATGCCGAAGGCCGCCGCCGCGCGGGCTACTCCTTCGCCGATGGCTCCGAAGCCGACTATCAGCATGGTCTTTCCGGCCAGGGAAAGGAGCGCGGGGCGATGGGGCCGATGCCACTCGCCGCGGCGCTGGGCGTCGAACGCGTCGGGGAGCTTCCTTCCCCAGGCGAGGATGAGGGCGAACAGGTGCTCCGCCATCTGGCCGACGTGCATGCCGGAGGTGGTCGTCAGCAGGAAGTCCTTGCTCCGCGCTTCGGGTAAAGTCTGCAGCCAGTCGGCTCCCGCCGACCAGAGCTGCATCCATTTCAGGTTGGAAGCTCGGACGGCCAGATCCGGCGGAAAATCGCCCGCGGCGATCTCGATGTCGTCGAGGCGCGCCTCGATCTCGGCGCGATCCTCGCTCGCGAAGATTTCGCGGCTGCCGTCGATCGCGCGAAGCCGCTCGACGGAGTTCTCGGGGAGGCGCTTGGGCTGCAGCGCCAAATGGATGAGGGATTTCATGACGGCAGTGTAGCATAGCCCCGGAGTGTAGGGAATCGGCTATATATTTACTATATTAGATGTTTTGTCGAAGATTGACAAAATGGAAATAAAGGCCATACCATTACTCAAATGACTAAACGTTTGTTACTAGGAAGATCCGGCATACGCTTCAAGACAGTACTCGGCCTGAGCATCGTTTTTCCGCTGTTGGCGATCGGTCTGCCGATCGCCTTCGGAGTCGGGTCGAGCGCGGAGCGTTCCCTCTCGGACGCCATTGCCGTGCTCGAGGACGAGACCGTGGCCCATGTGCGCTCCGAGGTGGAGAACTTTCTCGAAGTCCCCCTCCTCGTGAACCGGATGAACGCGGAAGCGGTCAAGTCCGGCCGCGTCGATCCCGGCGACGCCGATACGCTCGAATCGCTGTTCCTCTCCCGGATCGGCTACACGCCGTCGGTGACGAGCGTTTATTTCGGCAACGCCCGCGGAGGACTCGTCGACGCGGGCAGGGAGGGGCCGGACGGTTCCCTGTACGTCATCAGAACGGATGGCTTCGCGGCCGGTTCCTTCGTCAAGACGGCCATCGACGATCGCGGCGCGAAATCGGCTGCGGTATCGGTTCTCCCCCAATTCGACGCCCGGACCCGCCCCTGGTATCGCGCTGCCGTCGCCGCGGGCGCCGCTGCCTGGACGCCTCCCTATCCGCTGTTCACCGGGCAGGATAGCGCCGTTTCAGCCGTGCTGCCGCTGAACGGCGCCGACGGCACCCTCATCGGCGTTTTCTCCGTCGATATTTTCCTTTCTCAGCTGGAGCGCTTCCTGAAGGGGAGCCTTTCCCGTCTCGGCGGCCATTGCTTCATCTCCGACTCCTCCGGCGCCGTGCTGGCCCGTTCCGATAAAGCCGACGGTTTCGACTTCCTGGAGGGCGAAGCGCTGCGGAGCTCGGGCGGGGGAGATGCCGCTTTCACGTTCTCAGCCGGCAAAGTCCGCTATTTCGGGGAATCCCAGCGCCTTTCGGGGAAACTCGGACTCGATTGGCACTTGGTGCTCCTGTATCCGGACACGGCGTTCATGGCGGGGATACGCTACGATCGGGGTTTGATGGTCCTCGCTGTGCTGCTCGGCGCGCTTGTTTCCGCGTTGCTCTCGTTCGTCATCGCTTCGCGTTTCGCCCGGCCGCTCGAGCTCCTCTCCGGCTATGCCCGCTCCCTGTCGTCGGGCGAATGGCCGGCCCCGCCGCGGCCGACGCGCCTGATCGAGCCGGAAGAGCTCCGCACGAGCCTGGCCGCGATGGCGGACCGGCTGCGGGAATCGATCGAGGCGCTCACCGCGGAGAACGAGGCTAAGCGGATCGCCAACGAACGGGTGGAAGCCCTGCTGGCGGAGAAGACGCTCATTCTGCGGGAGGTCCACCACCGTATAAAAAACAATATGAGTTCGATCGCGAGCCTGCTGGCGATCGAAGCCCGGTCTATGGACGATGGGCGGGCGACCGCGGCTCTGCTGACGGCGGAGAGCCGCGTCGGTTCGATGATGATCCTCTACGATAAGCTGTACCGCTCCGACCGCTTTACCGAAGCCTCCGCCGCCGCCTTTTTCGAGGAAATCGTCCGGGACCTGTCGCGGATCTACGATCCTTTCGAGCGGGTATCGGTCGAGACGGATTGCGCCGCCGCGCTTCTGCCTGCCGAAACGCTCATGCCGCTGGGCCTCATTTTGAACGAGGCCCTGACCAACGCGTATAAATACGCCTTCGCCGAAGGACGACGGGGAAAGATCTCGGTCCGGTTCCTGACCGAAGGCGGAGAAGCCGTCTTCGTCGTCGGCGACGACGGCAGGGGGATCTCCCTCCCTCCAGACGGCTTTCATTCCGGCGGATTCGGCCTCACTCTCATGGAGAGCCTGGCCGAGCAGCTCGGCGGGACGTTCGCCGTCGCCGGCGATGAGGGAACGACGGTCAGCGTCCGCTTCCCTCTGCCAAGCTGATCTCCGCCAGGTACACCATGCTCTTCCCCTCGTGGGACGAATAGTAGCTGAGCGCGAGCCGCTCCCCTTCGAGCGCCATGCCCGGGTACGAGCAGTCTCCGCCCGAGGGGAGGAAGAGAACCGGCTCTATCTCCGTTTCGGTCATTCGGGCGAGCGCGGTCGACGCCTTCCCGCGGCGCACGAAGCGTCCCGCCGCCCAGAGCGCGCCGTCCGGCGCGACGAGGAAGTTGGGTCCGCCGACGTAATGAGCCGCCGCGGTCCAGCGCCATTCCCGGTAGGGCGGGGCGGCTGTCCCGATCCATGCCTTCGCCGCGCCCGATTCCCTGCGGACCAGGGCGACCGCGCTTCCGTCGGGGCGGAACCGGATCGTGGCCTCGTTCGGTTTCCCGAGCACGTCCAGCTTCGCAGTCTCCTCCCAGTCGGCTCCGTCGGCGCTCTCCATCAGGTGGACGGTCCAGAAATTCCGGCGCGGGAGCCGGTAGCTTATCCCGTAGGCCCTGCCGTCCGTTTCCCGGCGCGATACGCGCCAGAGCCAGTCTCCCTCGGCGAGGATCGGCCTCGGCGCCGTCCACGAGCGGCCGTCGGAGGAGAGGGAAATCCGGGGACGCCTCCCGGTATAGGCGCCGTCTGAAAAATAGGTCCCGCCCATGACCAGTTCGAGCTTTCCGTCGGGACGAGCGCAGAAGTGCGGGTCCCTCAGGTCGACGCCGTCCTCGGCGATCGCGGCCGCGCTCGTCCATACGACGAGGTCTGCCGATTCGAGGATTCGTATCGTTCCGACGCAAAGAGCGTGCCGCTCTCCTTCCCGGAACGCGCAGAACCAGCTGCCGCGGTGCCTGATGAGGTCCGTGAACGCGCTGTGCGGCGCGGCGTCCCAAATCTTCCGTACCGAAACGAGGTTGGGCGTTTCGGAGCCTCGGGGGTTTCCGTGCATCTCAGGTCGCCTTGTTGAGCCGTTCGCTCAAGACGAACAGCGTCGCTACGAATAAGGCGACCAGAGGCACGAGCGCCTCGAGTCCGACGCGTCCGGCGATCAGGCCCACCGCGCCGGGCAGGATCGAGCCACCTAGGTAAGCCGCGGCGAACTGGAAGCCGATGACCTTCCGGTAGGTATCCTCCGCGAATCGTCGCGGCGTTTCGTGCATGAGGCAGGGGAAGATCGGCGCGAAGCCGATCCCTATCAGCACGAGCGCCGGCAGCGTCGCCGCCGCGGGCAGCCTGAGGGCGTAGAGGCCGATGCCCGCAAGCGCGGCGCAGAGGCCGAGCCGCACCATGTTTCGGTTCCCGACCCGGTCTGCGAAGAAACCCGTCAGCACGCGGCCTCCGGTGATGCCTCCGTAGTAGGCCGCCGCAATCGTCCCCGCGATGCCCCGGCCGTAGCCGCGCGCTTCGACCAGGAGCGATACCGTCCAGATGCCGACCGAAATCTCCGCCGCGCAATAGAGCGCGTAAAGGGAAACCTGCATCCAGGGTTCCGGCCTCCGCAGGCCCGACAGCCGTTTGTCCGCCGGCTTCTCCGCTTTCGGCGCGGTCTCCTTCGTTTCGCCTTCGGAGCGTCCTCTTCCCCGGTCGACCCGACGCCAGAGCCGCATCGACAGGAGAAAGAGGATGCCGAGCGATCCCTGCGCGGCGGCGATGAGCCGGTATCCGTCCCGCCACGCGAATCCCGAAACCAGCACGGCGGTCATGGCCAGCGGCCCGACGGTCGCGCCGATGCCCCAGGATGCGTGCAGCCAGTTCATGTGCCGGGACGCGTAGTTGGAAGCCACGTATGAGTTGAGCGAGCTGTCGACCGCGCCCTGCCCGAAACCGAGCGGGACGGCCGCCAGGAGTACCCACGCGAAGGAAGGCGCGAACGAGTAGCCGGCCAAACCGAGAGCGGTCAGGAAACAGCTGAGCGCCACCACCGGCCCCGTACCGAATTTCCGGTTGATAAAGGCGCTCGAAACGCTCGAAATGGCCGAGCACGCGGTCAGCGCGACGGCGACCATGCCCGCTCCCGCCAGCGGAACTCCGAGCTCGGCGCGCATGGTCGGCCAGGCGACGCCCATGATCGAATCGGGTAGTCCGAGGCTTATAAAAGCGATGTAGATGAAGACGAGCAATAGCGGCGCCGCGTTCATAGGGAACTCCTTTTTTCGATGATCCGGTACGCGGGGAACACCTCGTCTATTGCTAATCCGCAAAGTCCATACAAGTAATCGGGCCGCGTGTCCTTTTCGAACACGAGGGCGGGGCGAATCGAAGGATCGATCCGCGCGGCGAATTCCGCGCCGACGGCATCGGATAGTTCGAAGCGGAAGGCGGTTCCTCCGGCGACGATCAACGCGGGATTGACGACGCAGTTGACCGTCTCGAGCGCCGCGGCGTACAGGCGGGCGTAACCGGCGGCGTTTTCCGTTTCCGCGAGTTCCTCATCGAAGGTTCTCCCCGAAGCCTGGGGGAGGAATCCGAGCTCTCCGGCGAAGCGGGCGGCGCCGCGGACGACCTGACCTCCGCACACGTAGCCCGATCCCGTGCAGCGGCCGTTGGTCACGATATAGGCCAAGCTTTCTAGCTCTCGTCCTTCCTTCGCGGTCCGCCGCGAAAAACCGAGCGCCGTCGCGTTCATATCGTTTTCGACGACGACCGGAAGTCCCAAACGGGAGATGAAGTACGAAGCCGCGTCTCGATCCTCCCATTCGTCGCGCAGGAATCCGGTGATGATCCTTCCATCGAGCACCGCGCCGGGAACTCCCACCGCGACGGCCGCTCGCGGCGGCCGTTCGATCAGCGCATCCCTGCGCAGTCCCTCGATTAGAGCGGCCGCTTCGGCCATTGGGTCCTCGCGCACCAGTCTGGTCCCGTCGGCGGTTACGGTCCCCAGCGCGTTCGCCACCGCCCAATCGAGCCTGTCCCGTTCGACCGCGACCGCGTAGACCGCGCAGGCTTCGGGGTCAAGTTCGTACACGCCCGCCTTCCGGCCACCGCTCGAGTCGGCGTAGCCGGAAAGGCGGATTTCCCCGTTTTCGCTCATTTGGGCGAGTACCTGTCCCACCGTCGTGAGGCTCAATCCCGTATCCGCGGCGAGCGCCCCCTTCGAAGCTCTCCCGAGATTCTCGAGCGCGCTGCGGACGAGGGCCTCGTTCGCCCGCTTCATGAATTCCGGCCTGACGGCGCTCATGCTGCTGCCTCCAAGTTCCTACGATTACTTTTAAAAGTATCCGCAAAAAGTTGAACCGTCAAGAGCCGGTCGCTTTTGACGAGCGCCGGCCGCGATTAGTCTTAGGCGAATTTTCCCTTGATCTTGGCGAAATAGTCGGCGGCCTCGCTGGCGGTTTCCACGACCGCGTCTTCCTCGTGGTACTCGACCAGGTGCGCGGGGATTTCGTCGAGGAAGGGGGAGGGCGTGCATTCGACGACGCTCTGCATCTTGCGCCGTTGCCTGCAGCTGGTGATATAGAGTTTGTCGCGTGCGCGGGTGATGGCGACGTAGAAGAGCCGCCGCTCCTCCTCGACGTTGCCGTCGCCCTCCTCGAGGCTGCGCGCGTGCGGGATCAAGCCGTCTTCGGCCCCCGCGATGAAGACCACCGGGAACTCGAGGCCCTTCGAGGCGTGGATCGTCATGAGGTTGACCTTTCCCTTCTGAGCGTCGTCGTCCCCGTCGTCCCGGGTGATGAGGCTTATGCGGTTGAGGTAGGGGAAAAGGGTCGGATCGAAGTTGTCCGGATCGTTCTCCCAGGTCTCGATGCCCTGGATGAGGCTTTCGATGTTGAGGAATTTCCAGCGGGCGGCCTTTTCGCTCTTCTGGTACTCGGTCACGAGGTAGCTCAGGTAGTCGATGTTGTCCACGAGCATGCGGACCTTTTTCGACAGTCCCTTTTTGCCGAGCATTTCCGAGCGGAAGTACTCGATGAGCGTCATGAAGGTGTCGACGTCGATCCGCCCCTTCTCCTCGAACAGCGTGTCCTGAGCGTAGCGGATAGAGCTCATCGCCTCCCACACCGAGCACCCCTTGCGCTTGGCGACGTCGGTGATATGCTCGACGCTCGTCTTGCCGATGCCGCGCCGCGGGGTATTGATGATTCTGAGGAGGTTGACGTCGTCGTCGGTATTCGCGATCACGCGCAGATAGCTGATGATATCCTTGATTTCCTTGCGCTGGAAGAAGCTCGTGCCGCCCGACATCCGGTAGGGGATGTTCTCCGCCAGGAAGGATTCCTCGAGCTGCCGGGTCATGGAGTTCGCGCGGATGAGCACCCCGAAGTCGTCGTACTTCAGGTCCTCCTTCATCATCGTCGTCTTGATCTGCGCCGAGATGAAGTCAGCCTCGCTGGACTCGTTCTCCGGGTAGAAGACTTCGATGGGCTTGCCGCCCTTGTTCCCCGACCAGAGATTCTTTTCCTTGCGGTTGGTGTTGTTCGCGATGACGCCGTTGGCCGCTTCCAGGATCGTGGAGGTCGAGCGGTAGTTCTGCTCGAGCTTGATCTCCACCATGCCGGGAAAATCCTTCTCGTAGGTGAGTATGTTCTCGTAGTTCGCGCCGCGCCAGGAATAGATCGACTGGTCGTCGTCGCCGACGACGCAGACGTTGCGCTCGGCCAGGAGGCGCATGATCCGGTACTGGGTGAAGCTGGTGTCCTGGAACTCGTCTACCATGAGGTAGCGGTAGCGTTCGCGGTAGCGCTCGAGGACTTCGGGGTGCTCCTCGAAAAGCTGGATCGGCAGGGTCAGCAGGTCGTCGAAGTCGACCGCGTTGTAGATCTTGAGGCAGGACTGGTATTCCGCGTACACGCGCTCGTATTCGTCGTTCGCGCCGTCCCCCCAGGAATACCGGCCGATCTTCACATTGGAGAAGAGCTGCCCGATCTTGTACAGGTCGAGGTTCTCGGTCGAAAGCCCGCATTCGCGCACGCAGTCCTTGATCAGCTGATTGCGGTCGGTCTCGTCGTAGATGGAGAAGTTGTTCCGGTATCCGAGTTTGTCGATGTCCTCGCGCAGGATCTTCACGCCGAAGGCGTGGAAGGTGCTCACGGTGAGATTCTGCAGCTTCTTGCGCGTCAGTTCCTTGACGCGCTCCTCCATCTCCCGCGCCGCCTTGTTCGTGAAGGTGAGCGCTAGGATGGCGGACTGGGGAATGCCCTGCTCGAGCATGTAGGCGATGCGGAAGGTGATCACGCGGGTCTTGCCCGATCCGGCCCCGGCGATGATGAGCACCGGCCCCTCGATCGTTTTGACCGCCTGAATCTGCTTGTCGTTGAGTTCGTTCTCGAAATTTAGTCTAGACATTCAATCCTAAAAAAATGGGCCGCAGATAAACGCGGATGAACGCCGATAAATTAGATCGGAAGTATCGGGATTGCTCTTCCCAAATCCTCATCCGCGTTTATCTGCGTTCATCCGCGGCCGAAATTCTTTTTCTTGGGTTATCACACCCGTTTCACGAAAATATCGAACGCTTTCACGCCGAGCACCGTTACCGCGGTGACGATCGCGCCAGCGACCGCTACGCCGACGACGACGGCCGCCAGCGTCTTCCGCTTGCCAAGTCCCAGCACCCAGGCGCCTATCGTGCCCGTCCATGCGCCGGTGACCGGCAGGGGAATGGCCACGAAGGCCGCGATGCCGAGCCATCCCCATTTCTCCACTTCCGCGTGCACCTTGAGCCGCGCCTTCTCGACGAATCGGCCGAAGAGGGACCGGTACCAGTCCATGCGGAGGAAGAGCTTGTGGAAGGTCGACAGGAACAGCCAGCAGACCGGGGCCACCAGCGCGTTGAGTCCGGCCGCGTACAAATAAGCGAAGCGCCAATCGATTCCTTTGGAGACCGCGAAGGGAATCGCTCCCCTCAGTTCGGATATCGGCAGGAAAGAAAGGAAGCCGGTCCAGAAAAGCGTCGCTGCGTCCATAGGAGCGAACTATACCGCACAGCGGTCCCGAGAGGGAAGCCGCTCAGCTCAAGGAAAACCAGGCGGCTGCGATCCCTATCGTAAGGACGGTCGTCGGCAGGCCGACTTTGAGGTAGTCGAGGAACCCGATGCGGACGCCGTATTTCTTTGCGGATTCGGCGACGATGAGATTCGCGACCGATCCGAGCAGCGTCAGATTTCCCGCGTAGGTGCTCGCCGCCGCCATCACGAGCCAGGCCTTCTCCTTGTCCGCGAAGAAATCGACCAGCGGCCTCATGAGCATGACGGCCGGCACGTTCGACACGAGGTTCGAAAGAAGGACGGTGAAGATCGAGAAGCGGGCGACGTCCTGGCCGACGGCGGGAAGACCCGCATCGACGAGAAACCGGAACGCTCCGGTGCGGGAAACGGCCTCGGCGACGACGAAGAGTCCGCCGAAAAAGGCGATGATCGTCCAATCGAGTTCGGCGAATACCCGTTCCGGCTTGATCCGCCGCGTCGTCAGGAGCACCGCCGCGGCTCCCATCGCCGCGGCCGCGGTCGGAGCTCCCGCGAGGAAGGCTCCCAGCATGAGCGCGACGGACAGGAGACTCTTGTAGAGGAGCGGCTTGTACGGCGTTCGGCCCGCCTTCGCTTCAGTCTCCCCGGCGCCGCCGATACGCGCGTCCGCCCGGAATTCGCCGCGGAACGCGATCACTGCGACCGCGTACGCGACCGCGAGCCCCAGCGCCGACGGCGGCCCAATCCTAAGAAGGAAGCGGGTGAAAGAAATGCCGCTGGCTTCTCCGATGAGCATGTTCTGCGGATTGCCTATGAGCGTAGCCGCCGAGCCGATGTTCGCAGCCACCGCGAGTCCGATCAGGTAGGGCAACGGATTCCGGCGCGCCTTCACGCAGAGGGAGGCTACCAGAGGCGTCATCACGATGCAGATCGTATCGTTTAGAAAAAGCGCCGACAGGACCGCCGAGGAAGCCATCACGATCGCCAGGAGCGCCCTCGGCGTCCGGGCCGCGCGCAGCGCGAACGCGCCGGCGAGCTCGAAGAAACCGGCTAGCTTGAGGTTCGCGGTGATGATCATCATCGCGAGGATGAGGACGAGCGTCGGGAGGTCTATCGCCGCGAACGCTTCCCGAGCCGGCAGGGCGCCGAGCGCGATGAGAAAGGCTGCCCCCGCGAACGCGATGCTCGCGCGGTTCATGCGCAGCCTCGGTATGCGCCCGACCGCGATGCCGAACAGAGAGAAGCCGATGACCGCACCTATAGCGATCATTCGGAGGAATCCGCTCATAGGGACGCGAGTATCGACGCTATCCGCGCTCCCGCCTTCCCCCGATGGCTCAAGGCGTTCTTTTCGTCCGCCGTCAGTTCCGCGACCGTCTTCCCCTGATCGGGGAGGTACAGTATCGGATCGTAGCCGAAACCTCCCGAACCGCGCTCCCCGTGTATGATCTCGCCTTCGAGAGTCTCGTGGGCGACGAAGAAACGGTCGTGCGACAAGAGCAGCACCATCGCGCAGACGAAGCGCGCGCTCCGGTCCCGAGCGGACCCGAGTTCCCGCAGGAGCAGCGCGTTCCGGTCGCCGTCCTTGAGCTTCGCTCCGTTCTCCGAGCCGTACCGCGCGGAAAGCACTCCCGGGCGGCCGCCGAGCGCGTCGACGCAGAGCCCGGAATCGTCGGCGACGACCGGCGCCTTCACCAGATCGTACAGCGCGCGCGCCTTGATCAGCGAATTCTCGAGGAACGTATCCCCGGTCTCTTCCGGATCGAAGGCCAAGCCTGCGTCGGAAGGCATCTTCACTTCGTGCGGCGCTAGGATGGCGGCCAGTTCGGCCCTTTTGTGGGCATTGCCCGTAGCGAACCAAATAGTCATGGGCCCACTATACCCGCGGGCCGCGCGGATCGTACAGGGGGGCGCTCTTTTGCTTCAGGAAATATATGCTCGCGTCTATCGTTCCCTTCGGCACGCCGAGCGCTTCGGCTACTTCCCTGTTCGTCGCCTCGACCGATATCTTCGAAGCCCGGTCCCGGCAATTCGCGTGGCGCTGCTTCGCGACGGCCGCCGATTTCTCGAAACGGCGCTTCTTGTCCGAATAGGAGGGAGCTTCGATCGCCTTCGCCGCCATGATCATGCCTCTGCAGTAGTGGGCCGCGGCAAGTTCCTCGAGCTCTTGCCGGCGAACGGCCCGCTCGGCGACCAGCGTCCGCAAGCCGTTCAGCTTCGATTCGAGCTCATCGGGCCGCAGCCCGACCGAAGGCGCGATCCTTCGGCATAAATCGTCGGACACTTTCAGGCAGCATTTGAGCGTCAAGGCGAGGATCTGCCGCTTCTTCCTCGACGGCGGGCATTGCGGGTCTTGATCGTATGCATCGTTCCCGCAGGAGTAGAACGACTCCTCGTCGCTCGCCGTCTCCGCCGCCGTCATCCAGTAGGCACGCTCTATCGTCGCTTTCTCCGCTTTGCGGCTCCGGTATCCGCGGGCTTCCCAGCGGATCGCCGTGTACGCGTAGGCGTCGAAACAGGAGCCGACGTCTCGGTACGCGTCTATGGCCTTCCTGATGGTCGGATAGAGTTCGGCGATGAATTCTTCCCGGTCGTCCTCCCTCCATCCGGAAATCTTGAACCGCCGCGGATTGTCGCGCACGAAACGGAAGATCGCGGCTTCGAAGTCATGCCTCCCGAGCTTCCCTGCGCGGAAGCGTTCGTAGAGATAATGAAGCGGTTTGTCGTCGTTCATGAGATGCCTCCTTTTTCGATGCGGAGGTATCAGCAAGAAGCGTGCCGCTGTTGCCGGACTACAGGGACGGAGGTCGGGCCGCTGGGGCAAATCTATGAAACGAAAGGATAAATGCGCGCAAAGAAAAGGGGTGCCGCATCGCAGTTCCCCTTTGAGCGCGAATGTTACAAACGGTTACAAAACTTCGGCGAACGCCGCGAGAATCCCTTCGCGCAACCCGGCTATCGTTCCCTTCGCGCTCAAGCCGGCGGCTTGCTTGTGGCCGCCGCCGCCGAAGCGGGAAGCGATCGCGGACACGTCCACGCTTTCGCGCGAGCGGAAGCCGACGGTGCAGTTGTCCGGCGTCTCCTGCCTGATCAGCACGACCGCCTCGACGCCCCCGATCGATTGGAGCAGCTGGTACAGGGCGTCGGAATCCCTGCCTTGGAGCCCGAAGCGTTCGGTGTCTTCCAGGTTTTCGTAGGAGAGCACGAGCTTGCCGCCGAAATGGGACTCGATGCGTGAAAGAATAAGGCCCATGAGGATGCGCGACTCGAAGCTTTTGCCTCCGTTCATCGCGAAGAAGGTCCGCTTCGGACTCGCTCCCGCGCGCATCATGCGCGCCGCGTACTCGAATGTTTCCCAGGAAGGAGAATCGACGTGCCTGAAGAAGCCGGTATCGGTGCAGAGGCCGAAAAGCAGGAGCTCCGCCTCTTCCTTAGTGGGTTCGATTCCGAGCGCCTCGATGAGCGCGAGCGTCATGAACGTCACCGAGGGCGCCTTGTCGTCGACGAAGGAAACATCTCCGAAACGTTCCGAGGACGCGTGGTGGTCGATGACCGCAACCGGCGCGCCCGCGAGAAAGGGTTCGAGGTCCCCTGTCCGGGCCGCGTTCGAGCAGTCCATGATGATCGCGCGCGCGTTGCGCCGATCTTCCTCGCTCGGGGAAGCGGTGAAGATCGGCTCGTACGCCTTGATTTCGGGCCGCTTGAAGGGACCGGCGGAGCAGGGGACGGCGCTCTTGCCGAGCCTCCTGAGCGCCGACGCCAACGCCAGCTGGCTGCCTACGCAATCCCCGTCGGGCTCTTTGTGTCCGGCGACGAGGAATCGTTCGCCGCCGCGTATGAAATCGATGAGTTCTTGGGGTACGGGAATCAATGGGAGCTCCTTCCGCAATAGAGCAGTTCGATCTGCGGCGCTTTTCCGCCGGAAACTACCGGCTTGCCGCCTGAAATATAGACGTCGATTTCGGTCCTGAGGCCGAAGAAGTCGAAATAGAGTCCCGGCTCGACCGAGAAGCAGGAACCGTCGAGCAGGAGTCTGTGGTCGGGAAATTCCACCGAGTCGAGATTGGCGCCGGAGCCGTGGCATTCGGTGTCGATGCCGTGCCCGGTGCGGTGGCGCAGGGCTTCTCCGTATCCGTCCGCGATCAGCCTTTCCCGGACGCGGCGGTCGACGGATGCTCCGGTCGGCCTCCTGCCCGCCGCAAGCTCGGCCCCGATGAAGCCGACGGCCGCGTCCCGCGCGCTCCGCAGAGCGCGCCATGCGCTTTCCGTCCCTTCGTCGGCGCTTTCGCCGAATACGCCGACCCAGGAGATATCCGCGTAGATCGCCGCGGGGGCCCGCTCCTTGGCCCAGAGGTCGAATTGGATCACGTCGCCCCGCGCGAACGGCGCGCCGGCGCCGGAAAAATCGTAATGCGGGTCGGCCGTATGCGCGCCTGCGCCTACTATGGGCGGGTGATCGGTGACGAGTCCACGCTTCTCCATTCCGGCGAGCATCAGGTTCCGTACTTCGCCCTCGGTGACCGCCGTTCCGGTCCGGTACGAGTGGTCGACGAAGTTCCAGCATTCCTCGACGATGCTCCGGAGCGCTCCCGCCGCGCGTTCGTGCGAAGCGGCTCCTCCTTCGTCGAGTAGTCCTTTGAAGCGTTGGACGAGCGCCGCGGCCGGTACGAGCTCTAGTCCTTCTCTCCTCACGAGTCCAGCGGTGCCTTCGTCCAGGAACGAAATGACGGGAAGCTCTTCGGAGATATGCGCCGCCCAGCGCTGTCCTGAAAATTTTGCGAGCGCCGCGAAAAGAGCGCTCCGCTCGCCGTACTCGACCGCAGCGCCGGGCAGTCCGTCGAGCGCGGCCCGCTCTATCGAGTTGACGATCTTGAGCGCGTCGCCTGAAGCGGGGACGGCGTATATCCAGGGTCTCGTGTTGGACCTGTCCTGCTCGATGCCGAGTATTTCGTCGGAGAGGCGGTCTCGATGGCGGAAATTATAAAAAAGCCATCCGTCGAGGCTTTCGCCGCGGATGGCTTCCCGAAGGCGGGCTAGAAGGGCGTTGTCCATCAATACTCCAGATGGAGTTCCTCTACGTCGAAGCGGTCGTCGATCTTCGCCGTGGAAGGCAGGCTGCCCCATGACGGGTGCGACAATTCCTCTCTCACGAAGAGCCGGATGTGGTCGACCTTGCCGTCCTTGTAGAACACGCTCAGGTACGGCCACTGGGTGCCGCCGGCGAGCCGGATAAGCTCCCCCTTTCCGGCCGATTTCTCGAACCACTTGATGGGAAGATACGACTGCCCGAGGGAAGAGCCGCCTTTTCGGTAACTGATGACGAAACCGAGGCGGTGCGGGTAAATCTTTTCGATCGGTACGTTCACGTAGTAGTAAGCCGAGCTGTTCTCCGGCTTTATATCCACGGCTTCGGCTTTCGCCGGCTCCTGGGCGAAAACCGACAACACGCTGAACGCTGCAATCATCGCGGCCGACAAGAAACGTATCGTCTTCAACGCAATCCTCCGTTTCTGGACTTCGCCATGAAGTATAATCGCGCCGGCCGGTAATAGCAAGATTTTTCCCGGTCAGCGCATCGTGGCCAGCATGATGGCTTTGATCGTATGCTTGCGGTTCTCCGCCTGGTCCCATGCGCGGCTGCGGGGGCCGTCGATCACGTCCGCCGAAACCTCTTCTCCCTTCACGGCGGGGAGGCAGTGGAGGAAGATCGAATCGGCGCGTCCGGTGCGGTCCATGAGCTTCTGGTCGACGCGGTAGGGCTCGAGCATTTTGACCCGTTCGGCGCGGAGCGCCTCCTCGCCCATCGAAACCCACACGTCGGTGTACAGTGCATCGGCGCCCTTGACCGCGTCCAGGTCATCGGTGATTTCGATCTTCGCTCCGGAGGCCGCCGCGAAAGGAGCGCACATTTCACGGAGCTTGGCGTCCGGAAAGAGGGATTTCGGCGTGACGACGGAAAAATTCACTCCCATCTTCGAGCAGATCACCATGAGCGATCGGGCGACGTTGTTGCGGCCGTCTCCGACGAAGCAAAGCTTGCGGCCCTTGGAGTCTCCGAAGGCCTCCTCGAGAGTCATGAGGTCCGCGAGCGCCTGGGTCGGATGGAATTCGTCGGTAAGGCCGTTGTAGACGGGGACGCCCGAATAGGCGGCGAGCGTTTCGACGGTCGATTGCTTGAAGCCGCGGAATTCGATGCCGTCGAACATTCTGCCGAGCACTCGGGCAGTGTCTTCGACGGACTCCTTCGCGCCGAGCTGGATATCTTGGGTCGACAGGAATACCGGATGACCTCCTTCTTCTCCGAAGGCGGTCTCGAACGCGCAGCGGGTGCGGGTGGAGCGCTTCTCGAAGAGCAAGGCCACGGTGCGGCCGACGAAGCGCTGCGGACGTTCTCCGCACACTTTCTCTGCCTTGACCTTCATCGAGAGATCGAGGAAATAACGGATTTCCTCGCTTGAATAGTCCTTCCATGACAGGAGGGATCGGCCTTTGAGCGTTTCGGGATTCATCTATCCTCCGTGCGCCGCGGCTCCGCGCGGCGTGTATCCTTTTCGGTGGGCGTTTGGGACGAAGGGACGCAAAAAGGCCCCGAGGAAAAGGAGGTGAAACCCCGGGGCCGCGGTCCGAATCGCAGTTCGTGCCGCCACTATGAAGACGATAGTATCGAATTCCGTTTTTCTATTCAATAGCTATACAGAATAGACGCATAATCTGCATCTTTATACAAATCTCCTTTTCCCGTATGCGCTCAATTATCGCGCCGCTTAGTCGATGATGTAAGGAAGATGATCAAATTAGAACTCGGCATCCGATACCTGTCCCAGCTGAAACGCATCCGTCCGAACGATATGGGCCGCTTCGAATCGACCGTCGCCGGAGCGCTGCGCGACTGCGGCGCGTCCGTCCGGCGGGAAGGAAGCCTGATCGCGGCCGAATTCCCGCAGGCGGCGATAGCCCTGTGGCTCGATATAGCTCTCGCGCTCGAAAGCCTTTCGCAAGCGCTCTCTTTGGTCGACAAGGAGCTGCTCGGCAGGGCCTGCGTGCTTCGGGCCGAGGGGGAGGGGCACGAGGGCTCCGCCCTCATCAGGTTTTTGTCGGCGCATGAAAATCCTTCTGGAATCTGGTGCGACCGGCAGGCGGCTTCCTCCTTGTCGGAATACGCCGTATTTCGCGAATCGGGCGGGTGGTACGCGCTCGACGCTTTCAAGCTGCGCGATAAGCCGGCGATCGACGCCGACGATTTCTGGTTCCGCCGCGGCCTAGCCGATCGAATCTACTCGCTCGGCCTTTCGGATCCGGCTCGGGACAAGCGCCTGGTCGTCCTCGAAGGGCCGCCGCTCTGCGGCAAGAGGCAGACGCTCCGGCTCGCCCTTTCCCGCATATCGTCGTCGGTCGAGACGCTGCGGATTTCTTTCGACGAAGCGGGGCGGGGTCTGTCCCCGATCGCCGATGCGCTGTCGGAAAGCCTGTGGTCCCGAATAGCCGAACGAAACGCGGACGCCGCTTCAAGTCTGCGCGAATCCCGCTCCGTCGTCGAAGCGATCGGCGCCGCGCGGTTGTCCGCCGAATTAGCCGCCGAGCGGGAGAAGGCGTTTTCCGCGTATTTCGCCGCGTTCGTCGATGCCTGGCTCGGCTCGCTGCCTGCGTCGAAGATGCCCGTCGTCGTCGTCGAGAACGTCCATTTCGCCGAGGATTCCGCGCGCGGCCTGCTCGCTTCGGTTATCGGGCCTCTGGCCGCGGCCGGCCGCTCGCACGCAGTCTTCACGGATTCGGCCGGAGGCGCGTCGGCTGGATTGTCGTCTTCCGCTCCCATCCGTCTGCGGGCGGATATCCCTTCGCGGAACGAATTGGCGGACGCGCTCGGCCAATCAGCGCTGTACGACGAGTGCTTGCGCGCGGCGGCTTCCGGCGGCGTCGCGGCGGCCTTGCGGACTGCCGTCGGCTGGCAACAGAACGCCGACGGATCTCTCGCCTCGCTCCATCCCCGCATGGCGGGCGACCTGCTCGAGATCGCCTATGCCCTGTCTCTTTCCAACGAGCTGCTTCCTCCGGGGGAGCTTTCGGCGGCTTTGACCGCCGCAGGAAACCCGCGCGCGGCGTTGCCCCTCGGCCTGGCCCGGCTCAGGGCTCTGGGAATCATCGACGACGAGACGGACCCGCGCATCGTCGTTCCCGGATTCGTCCGCTTCGCCGAATCGCTCCTCGGCCCGCGCGCGGATGCGGTGCGGGTTCTCGTGCGCGGGCGCTTGGAGGCCCTGGTCGCCCGCAAGGCTATGCTCAATTCCTACGAGACGACGGTGCGGCTCGTAGGCCTCGGCGGGGAAATAGACGACGACGGAATCCTCGATGCCGTGATCGAGGGCTTGCTCCGCGGCGAGTACGGCGCTTTCGAATCCGCCGTAAAGACCGGGAGCCTTTCTTCCGTAGTTGGGAAAAGCCGGGAACCGGAGCTGCGGGCTCTTTTCTCGACGCGCAAGGCGCTGCTCTACGAAGACGAACCAGCCGTCTCCGCCGCCTTCGCCGCCGCCTTCCCGGGAACTGATGGCCGTCCCCGCTACGCGTCTTTCGATCTGCTCGACCGTTCGGCGTACGCCCTTTCCGAATACCCCCTCGGCGCCGCATCGATAGCCGCGGCTTCCGGCGAAGCGAAGAAGGCGCTCATCCTGCTCCAGGGCGATCGGGCCAAGAAAGGTCTTTCCCGCGCGTACCGGCTGCTCGGAGAAGCCGAGCTCGCCCGCGAACGGATCAACGAAGCGATCGATTATTTCGGTTTCGCCGCGGAAAGCGCGGAAAGCGCGGACGACCGGCACGAGGCGATGCTCTCTTCGGTGAACGGCGCCGCGACCCAATTCCTGCTCGGCAATATCTCGCGAGCCGAAAGGGACGCCGCCGACGCCGAACGGCGCGCAGACGCGCTTTTCCACGGGGACTGGCGTTCATGGGCGCTTTTCATGCAAGGCCGGATAGCGTTCTCTTCCGGGCGCTACGGTCGGGCGGTCGAAATCTTCGACTCGCTCGGCTCCCGCGGCGGTTCTCCCCGAAGCCTCTTCCTCAATTGGCGCGATCGATCCCTCGCATTCGCCGGTGAATCGGCCGCTCCACCTTTCGCCGATGAATCGGCAGATGCGTCCCTCTTCCGGATCGAGGCGGCCTTCCTGCGCCGCGAATACGAAGCCGTCGAAAAAATCGCCGACGCCTACATCGCGGCCCCGCCGCCTGCCGTGTTCCGGAATCCCGAACGGCTCGACCTTTCGAGCGGATTCGCGTTCGTGGAGGATCGGGCGATCGGCCGAGACGGCAGGGACCGCGTAACCCTCAGGCTCGTCCGGGTCTATCGGTCCTTCGCGCTCGCCGAACTCGGCCGCGCGTCCGAAGCCGTATCCGAATTGCACCGGATCGCGAGGGAGGAGCCCGTGTCCGAACTCGATCCCTACGACGCGTTCTATTTCTGGGCGTTCGCTTCTTCCCTGCGGGCTTCCGGCGTGCCATCGGTCGATTGGCAGACGGCGCTCAGCCTCGCGTTCAAGCGGCTGCAGCGTCGCTCCAGCCGCATCGACGACGCAGCGATGAAGCGGGATTACACGACCAGAAATCGATGGAACGCGGCTCTGTACGCCGACGCGAAATCGATCAACTTGATCTGAGCTGCCTATTGACACGACTGCCGGTTCCTGCTAAGTTCTGTGAGCGTAAAGCGAACGGCGGCATAGCTCAGTTGGTAGAGCAAACGGCTCATATCCGTTCGGTCATAGGTTCAAGTCCTATTGCCGCTAATGAAAGGCTCCTGATCATCCGGTCAGGAGCCTTGTTTTTTTTAGCTTCGGGAAAATCGTTTGAAAACGATGCGGGGCTGTGTATGCTTTATGGCATGGAGGCACACATGCCGGTAAAAAAGAAAAACGCGGAATCGGCTCCTTCCCACGAAGCGATCGAAAAAAGGGCCCGAGCGATTTATGAAGAGCGGCTGCGTAAGAATGAAGACGGCTCCGCAGAAGCCGACTGGCTGAAGGCGGAGAAGGAACTTTTGAAGGCTAAGAAAACCTGATCCTCATCGTTCTTTCGCGTTCTTGCCCAAAGCAGCCGCCGCTCGCGCGAGTTCCCGGACATCAGCGGCGGCGCTGGGGGGGTAGTCGTCCCAACGCGCATCCAGGCAGTTGCCCGGTTTGAACGCGGAAAAGAACCAGGGGCTCTCGTCGACGAAAGGAGCGAGGGCCTCGACGTCGTCTTTGCCGAAGGCGCCTTCCGGCAAGGCCAGGCTGCGGTATTCGTGCGGGACGCCGTACGACGAAATCAGCTCGGCGCTCAGCGCCAAGGCGCGGCCGTAATCGATCTTCGTTCCGAGTTCAGCGCTTCGGCTCGGGGCGATCTTCAAATCCAAGGCGATGTAATCTGGTTTCGTTTCTTCGCGCCGGAGGAGCTGTTCCAGCCGTTCGGGAAGGGTTCCGTTCGTGTCGAGCTTGACGGGAAGCCCTTCGCGCTTGACTCGCGAAACGCTGTCTTCAAGGTCGTCGCTCAAAAGCGCTTCCCCGCCCGAAAACACCACTCCCCCAAGCACCGTTCGACGTTTCGAGATGACCTCGAACGCCTCATCGAGGCGTACGAAACCGTCTCCCGACGTCTTCGCTCCTCCTGAGACCAGTTCCCTATTGTGGCACCACGGACAGCGCAGATTGCATCCCGGGAAAAAAAGCGCAGCCGCAACCCTGCCGGGGTAGTCGACCAGGCTCGTTTTCCGGAATCCGATCAGTCTCTCCACCGATCAGAGGGACGCGGCGTTCGGTAACTCCGTTCCCGCCCGGAAGGACGCGATGCCCCGGGGGTCACGGGCTCGGCCGATCTCCTTCCCTGCGTTATCGAGCAGGATGGCCGTCGGCGTGGAAAAAACCTGGAGCTTTTCTGCCTGGGCGAGCCCATCTTCGGTGTCGGCGTCGACCAGCTCGACTTCAACCGAGAGCTTCGCCGCAGCGTCCTTCGCGGGCGGGCAGGCGGGACAGGCGGCGCGGACGAAGAGGAGCACCTTCGCGCCGGCGGCCGCGGACTCCCCCGCGTTCGTCGGCGCGAAGGCCTCGCGCTCTCCGGCGGCGCTTTCGCGGTTGGGTACGCCTTTGCGCACGTCGTAGAGCACGCGCTCTCCGTACTCCTCGCGCTTGCCGCGGTTCCAGTTCCTCACGGAACGGTAGTAGCCGACGATGCGGCTGTAGACCTCGGTCGGCGTCCCCTCCGCCGTCTCGAGCTCCCGTTTGGCCGCCGCCAGTTCCTTTTCGATTTCCTCAAGGGTTCTCATGCCGTCCTCCGGATTTTTCGTTATACGGCCGCGGCCAGCGCGGCTTCCTTTTCCGATTCGAGTTTGACGATGCGTTTTCTCAGCTCCGCCTCGCGCTCCTGCCTGCAGACCGGGCAGGAGAAGTGTTCGCCCTTCAGGTAGCCGTGCACCGGACAGACCGAGAAGGTCGGCGAGATGGTGAAGTAGGGAAGCCGGTAATTGTGCGCGATGGCTTTGACCAGATCGCGGCACGCGCGCCAATCGTCGATCGCCTCGCCCAGGAAGCCGTGGAAGACGGTCCCCCCGGTATAGGCGGCCTGCAGTTCCTCCTGCAGGTCGAGCGCATCGAAAATATCCGCGGTGTGCATGACCGGAAGCTGCGTCGAATTCGTGTAGTAAGGTTCGTCGGTCCCCGCCGCGATGATGTCGGGCCAGCGCTTCTTGTCGTGCTTCGCCAGCCGGTACGAGGTCGATTCGGCGGGCGTCGCCTCCAGGTTGAAAAGCTCGCCCGTTTCCTCCTGGTAGTCAGCCATGCGCTTGCGCATGAAGTTGAGAACCTCGAGCGCGAAGGCTCGTCCCTTGTCGGTCACGATCGTGATGTCCGGGCCCAGGAAATTGAGCAGGCATTCATTCATGCCGACCAGACCTATCGTGTTGAAGTGGTTGTCCAAGCCTTTGAGGTATCGTCTGGTGTAAGGGAACAGTCCATTGTTGAGCAGCCGGGTGACTACCTTGCGCTTGATCTGAAGGCTCGTCTTCGCCAGGTCCATAAGGCGCGCCAGACGCTTGTAGAAGTCCTTCTCGTCTTTGGCGAGGTAGCCGATGCGCGGCAGATTGATCGTGACCACCCCGACCGATCCGGTCAATTCGTCCGAACCGAAGAGGCCTCCGCCGCGTTTGCGCAGTTCCCGCTTGTCGAGCTGCAGCCGGCAGCACATGGAGCGGACGTCTCCCGGGTCGAGGTCGGAGTTGACGAAATTCTGGAAATAGGGCGTGCCGTACTTCGCGGTCATCTCGAACAGGAGCCGCGCGTTGTCCGTGTCCCAATCGAAGTCCCGCGTGATGTTGTACGTCGGAATGGGGTACTGGAAGCCGCGGCCTTCGGCGTCGCCTTCGAGCATGAGCTCTATGAACGCGCGATTGACGCGGTCCATCTCGCTCTTGCAGTCGCCGTAGGTGAAGTCCGTCTCCTTGCCCCCGACTACCGCCTTCTGGTTCTTGAGGTCCTCAGGGACGGCCCAGTCGAAGGTGACGTTGGTGAAGGGCGCCTGGCTGCCCCATCGGCTGGGCGTATTCACGCCGAATACGAAGCTCTGCAGGCACTGCTTGAGCTCGGCGTCGCTCATCGCGTCCGCCTTCACGAAGGGCGCGATGTAGGTGTCGAACGAGCTGAACGCCTGGGCTCCGGCCCATTCGTTCTGCAGGCAGCCCAGGAAGTTCACGGCCTGCTGCATGAGCGTGTTGAGGTGCTTGGCCGGTTTGGAGGTGATCTTGTCCGGCACGCCGCCGAGACCTTCCTTGATCAGCTGCCTGAGCGACCATCCGGCGCAGTAGCCGGAGAACATGGAAAGATCGTGCAGGTGGAAGTCCGCGTTGCGGTGCGCGTCGGCGACTTCCTCGGGGTAGATGTTCTTGAGCCAGTAATTGGCGGTGATAGAGCCCGAATTGTGGAGGATGAGCCCGCCGAGCGAGAAGTTGACGTTCGCGTTCTCGTTGACCCGCCAGTCCGATTGGCGCAGGTATCCGTCCATCGTCGCGTCTATGTCGAGCATCAGCTTCTTCGCGTCGCGGATGGCTTCGTGCTTGGCCCGGTAGAGGATATACGCCTTGGCTGCGGCGACTTCGTTCGCTTCGATAAGGACCGTCTCCACCAGGTCCTGGATCTCTTCGATGGCGGGAATCGAATTCCGGTGCCGGCCGGACATGAGGTGCGCTATCTTCGCTTCCACCTTGTCGGTGAGGTTGGCTGCCTTGCCCCGGCCGTCCGCGCTTGCGTCGGGGACGCCGATGGCGGTCATCGCCTTTGCGATCGCCGCCTCGATCTTCGCCCGATCGTAGGTTTCGAGCTCTCCGGACCGCTTCACCACGTTCCGGATCGCGCAGTGCGCCTCTGTGCGCGCATCGTCCCCGAGGAAGTTCTTCCATTCGGGGAAGAAAGCTTCGCTCATGCCTTCCCTCCCAGCTTTTGTATTTCTTTCACGAACTGGTCCATATCCTCGAAATGACGATAGACCGATGCGAAACGGATATAAGCGACTTTGTCCACTTCGTTCAGCTTGCTGAGAACAAGCTCTCCGATTTCTATGGAAGCGATCTCGTGGTTCGCCTTTCCTTTCATGACGGAGGCGTCTTCGATCTCGTTGACTATGTTCTCTATGGTCATTTGGGAAACCGGCCGTTTCTCGAGAGCCCGCTGAACGCCCCGTTCGATTTTAGCGCGGTCGAACGGCTCCCTGCGGCCGTCCCGCTTGATGACCATGAACTGCTTGTCCTCGATCCGTTCGTAGCTGGTGAAGCGGTACCCGCACCCGTTGCATTCCCTGCGCCGGCGTATCGACTCCCCATTCGCCAGGGTACGCGATTCGATCACCTTGTCGTCGAAGTTGCCGCAATGCGGACAGCGCACTTTTTCCCTCGCCTATTTCATTAGTTATTCGATAGATACGCGTTTATCCACTTATCCACAGATAGCGCGCTACATATGGTGTTGAACTTGGTGCCGCAAAGAATATATCACGCTATCCATTGGGTCGCAAGGGGCGAAATAAATTTATATGCCCGATCGTGCTTTCCTTTTTCCCCCGTCGCTGGTATTCTGTACGGGATCGGAGGTTCTATTGAAGATCGGCATCGACACCTTCGCATGCGACGGCGGCAAGTCGGGCATAGGCGCGTACCTGCTGCATCTCTTGAAGCGTCTCCCTCGATTCGAAGAACGCTACGAGCTGTTCGGATGGGAATTCGATCAATACACCTTCGCCGACGCCGCGCCCGACGCCGACTTCGTTCCTTTCGGTTCCGGTAACGGCATCTTCGCCGATACCCTCTGGCATCTGTTCCGATATCCCGATTTTTCCCGGACTAGAGGCTACGATCTCTGCTTTTTTCCCGCCGCGAACCGGAGTCTTCCATCAAGTTCCGGCTGTCCGACCGTCGGCACCGTACACGATTTGGCCGCATATCGGGGGCCTCGCCGCAACCGGGAGCACCTGGGAGCGTTGCTCAGGATGGTGATGCCCAACTCCCTGCGCAGCCTGGACCGGGTGATCGCCGTCAGCGATTGGGTCAAGAACGAGCTGGTCGAAGTGGCCCGCGTGCCGGAGAGCCGTATCGAGGTCATACATGACGGCGTCGATCTTGCGGCTTTCCACCCGCGGCAGCGCAACGAGGAGAGCGTGGTCCTCATCCAGCCGTTCTCGTTCCGGCGGCCGTACATCCTCTACGCGGCCCGCCTCGAGCATCCGGTGAAGAACCATGTCGGCCTGATCAAGGCGTTCGAGATCTTCAAGGCGCGGACGAAGCATCCTCATCGGCTGGTGCTCGCCGGCGCGGAACGGAAAGGCGCGGAGGCCATCAAGCGGGCCGCCGCCCGTTCGCCGTACCGCAACGACATTTTCTTCACCGGCTATTTCCCTTTGAAGAATCTGCCCGAATTGTACGCCGGCGCCGACGTCGTGGTCATTCCCTCCCGCTACGAGGGCTTCGGCATGGGAGCCTTGGAGGCGATGGCTTCCGGCGTGCCGGTCGCGGTCGCCCGCGCGGCCTCGCTGCCGGAGACCGCCGAGCACGCGGCCTTGTATTTCGACCCGGACGATCCTGAAGATATGGCGGATCGGATCGTGACGTTCACGACCGACCGGGAGTGCTACCGCGAATACCGGAAGCGGGGGCTCGAGCGGGCTCAGCTCTTTTCCTGGGACAAGACGGCGGAGCGCACCTTCGCCGTGCTGAGGGACACGGTCGGCCGCTAGCCTTTTTCCGGCTGCCTGAGTATCCGGTCCTCTTCGAAAAGAAGGGCGAAGGCTTCGGCGGCGGTATCCACCGGCCGCACTTCGATAAGGCCGTTGAAGTCGGCGCGGATTTCTTCCAGATCGTCCTCGTTCGCTTTGGGGACGATGACCGTCCGCATGCCGTTGCGCACCGCCGCCAGCAGCTTTTCCTTCAATCCGCCGATAGCGAGCACCCTGCCGGTGAGCGTGAGCTCGCCGGTCATGGCGATCCTCGGACGGGGGGGGCAGTCGCAGAGAGCCGAAAGGAGGGACGACGCGAGCGTGATGCCCGCTGAGGGGCCGTCTTTGGGTATGGCCCCCTCCGGCACGTGGATGTGGAAGTCCGCCTTGGAGACGTCTTCGACGGCGAATGCGTATTTCCCGCTTTCGCTACGCAGGTAGGAGAGGGCGGTCCGCGCGCTTTCCTTCATTACGTCGCCGAGATTTCCCGTCAGGATGAGCTCTCCGCTCCCGTCGAAGCGCACGGTTTCGACCGGTAGAATGGTTCCCCCGGTTTCGGTCCACGCCAAGCCGTAGCAGACACCCTTCCGAACCTCGTCGTAGACGACGTCTCTCTTGAATTTCTTCCTGCCGAGCAGCTTTTCTATTTCCTTCGGGCTGACGGTCTTGCGGAACTCTCCTATCGCAGCGCCATTCTTGCGCACCGCTTCCCGTGCGATTCTCCGGGCGCAGCGCGCGATTTCCCGCTCGAGCCCGCGGACTCCGGATTCCATCGTGTAGTGCCGTACGATATCGAGAATCGCCTGATCCTTGAACGTGGTCTTCGAATCCTTGAGCCCGTTCTCGTCCAGCTGCTTCGGGACGATGAAGCTTTTCGCGATCGCGAGCTTTTCCCGTTCGCCGTAGCCGGGGATCTCTATGACTTCCATGCGGTCAAGCAGCGGGTAGGGGATGGAATGGAGCGAATTCGCGGTCGCGATGAAAAGCACCTGGGATAGATCGAACGGCACTTCGAGATAATGGTCGGTGAAGGATGAATTCTGCTCGGGATCGAGCACCTCGAGGAGCGCCGACGCGGGGTCTCCCCGGAAATCGCTGGAAAGCTTGTCGATTTCGTCGAGGAGGAAAACCGGGTTCATGGTGCCCGCCTTTTTCATCGACTGTATGATCTTCCCGGGAAGGGCCCCCACGTAGGTCTTCCGGTGTCCGCGGATCTCCGCTTCGTCGCGGACGCCGCCGAGGCTGATGCGCACGAAACGCCGCCCGAGCGCGCGGGCCACCGATCTGCCCAGGCTCGTCTTGCCGGTGCCCGGCGCGCCGACGAAGCAGAGGATCGGCCCTTTGAGCGATTCAGTCAGCTGCCTGACCGCGATGAATTCGATGATCCGCTCCTTGGCCTTGCGCATATCGAAATGATCCTCGTCGAGGATGCGCTCGGCTTCCTCCAGATCCTTCCGGTCTTCGGAGCGCTCGCTCCAGGGGAGGTCCGCGATCCATTCGAGGTAGGCGCGGAGCACGCCGGCCTCCGGCGAAAGAGGCTGCAGCTTCTTCAGCTTCGACAGTTCCTTCCGCGCTTTCAGGAGCGTTTCTTCGGGCGGATTCTTGGATTCGACGGCGCGCTCGATTTCCTTGAACTCGTCTTCGCCGCCTTCCTTGCCGAGTTCCTTGTTGATTTCCTTTAGCTGCTCGTTGAGGATGTATTCCCGCTGCGTCTTGTCCATGCGGGTCTTCACCTTGCCGGAGATCTTCCGCTGGATGCCGATGATCTCGTTCTCCATCTCGAGGACTTCGAGCACTAGCGTCAGCCGCTCCTTTGAGTCGGCCGTCTCGAGCAACTCGAGCTTGCGCTCGACCTTCGTCGCGATAGAATTGGAGACCAGGTTCGCCAGCCGCTCCGCGCTTTCGGCGTGCTCGACGGCGGCGAGCGCCTCGGTGCTGACTTTCTTGGACAGCTCAGCGTATTGGGCGAACGATTTCTGGATGGCGCGGACGAGCGCGGCCGCTTCCGGATCATCGGCGGCGGATTCATTGCCTATCGGCAGGATTTTCGCGAACCGGCAATCGTCTTTCCGGGACACTTCGATCTGCTTGGCCCGGTATTCGCCCTCGAGCAGCACGCGGATGGTCCCGTCGGGCAGTTTCAGCTGCTGGACGATCCGGGCCACGCTCCCGATCTCGTACGAGTCCTCTTCCTTGCCGCCGTTCTTCCTGCAGCAGGCGAA
>QKCO01000173.1 GCA_003245635.1 Treponema sp. | reverse complement strand
AGGAGGGAGCTGAGCGTCTGCACGTCCCAGACGGGCAAGCCGTCCGAAACGGACATCGGGGTGAAGTAATAAATCTCGGAAACCTTCGCGTCCGCGGCCCCTTCGAAGTTGCGGTCGAACACGACATAGACGGCTTGTCGGCTTGTCGTCCGGTAGTCGTAATCCTTCGTCACCGGAATGGAAGCGAAGTCGGAAACAGCCGACTTCGCGTAGTCCGCGACGTCCACCCGGTAGACGGCGACGTCCTTCGCCACCCGGTACGTTTCCTCGTAGCGCTTGGAGGCGGCGGGCAAGGGCCGCCCGGCGATATCCTCGGCGACGATCCTTCCGTCGCCGACGGTGATGGAGTCCGCGGTCTTTCCGTAAACCCAGCCGGCCGCGACCATTCTGCCGGCCTTGCCGTCCGAGGGCGACAGCTCCGGTCCGTACTTCATCGTGTCGAACTGGGTCAGGATCTGACCGGGCTTCGGCTTGAACATCGGGTCCTTGATCCCGTGCTTGGACAGCACTTCATGGAAGGTCTTCGCAGCGTCGGAGGGAACGACCGCCGCGCCGCCGGAAAGGCGGAAATCCACGAGGTTGCCTTTGGCGAGAGCGGCCTTCACGGCTGCTTCGCTCGCGGGATCGAAAGCAGCCGTCGATACGGTCTTCCGAGCCCCTCCGGTAAGCATCTCCACGCTTACGATCATCTTTCCGTCCTGAGCGCGGGACGAAGGATCCGAAACCACCACGCCCGCAGAAACCGCGTCTTCCGCCTTGCCGCCGCAGAACGCGGCGGAAGCGGATAAGCACAGCATCGCGGCGCAAACAGCGATCGTCTTTTTCATAAGGGAGCCCTCCATAGCGAGATGGAAAGACGATATACCCGGTATTCGAAAAAAGATAATATTTTAAATCAAAGCATCCATAGCTTCATGCTATACTCGCATAAGAATCATGGACACTAGGCAATTCGAATATATTCTCGCCATCGCCGATGAACGCTATGTATCGAAAGCGGCCGAGCGCCTCTGCATATCCCAGCCGACTCTAAGCCTTTTCGTCTCCAGACTCGAGAAAGAGCTCGGCGTCTCGCTTTTCAGGCGTTCCCGCAACGGTTTTGCCCCGACCCCCGAGGGAGAAATCATCGTGGAGGGTGCGCGGCGAATCGTCCGGATAAAAAGCGAGATGCTCGAAAAGATAGCCCCCTTCGCGGCGGACAAGAAGAACCGGATCATAGTCGGACTGACCCCGGGGCGCAGCGTAGAGCTGTTCTCTGCGATCATGCCCGATTTCTCTCGAGAGATGCCTAAGATCGAGGTGCAGATCATCGAAGCTCCCATACAGAATGTCGAGGAGCTTACCCGGCACGGGTACATCGACGTGGCTCTCATATCCATCGGGGAGACGGACGACCAGCTCGCCAGCGAATGCTTCGGCAGCGAGGAAATCCTGTTCGCGGTAGGCGAGGCCCATCCGCTCGCGGCGCGCGGGCGGCGCGGCGGCGAAGGCGAGCTACCGGTCCTGCGGCCGGCAGACTTGGCCGGAGAAACGTTCATACTGAGCAAGAGAGGCTACCGATTCCGCGCCGTCGTCGACGCGTACTTGGCAGGCTTCGGCATCGTCCCGACGGTGCGCATGGAATCGCCCGAAATTCCGATAAGCATAAGCATGATCCGCCACGGACACGGAGTCGGCTTCGTCCCGGCCATGATGGAAGGGAAGCATCCGGACTTGTCTTTCTTTCGCCTCGATCCCCCCCTCCATTGGGAGTTCGGAGCGGTCTACCGAAAAAACGTCCACCCGTCCGCCCAGTCGCGCCGCTTTATGGACATCGCGAAAGGATACGCGCAGACGATCCAGGATCGGTAACCGGTGCTATACTGGCTGCATGGAACCATCGAAAGAATACCTCGACCGCATCGCGGCCGAAGAGGCTGAACTCGTCTTCGATCGCTTCGATGAAGAAGACGCCTGGAAGCTGGGATCGCTGATGACCGAGGAAGCCAGGCGGCGCGGCATACAGCTGGCGATCGACATCCGCCGGCCGGCGCAGATCCTGTTCCATTCTATCGTCAAGGGCGCGACGCCCGACAACGAGGAATGGATCAGACGCAAGTCGAACGTGGCCTTCCGCTTCCGCAAGAGCTCCCTGGCGGTCAACATCAATCTGGCGATCCAGGGAAAGAACATCGAGGAACGTTATTTCCTCGATCCCAAGGAATACATTCCGTTCGGAGGGGCCTTCCCGATCGTCGTGCGGCACGTCGGAATGGTCGCCTGCGCGACCGTTTCGAGTCTTCCTCACGAAGAGGACCACGCTTTCGTCGTCGACTGCCTGCGGATATTCAAAAAGGGCTGAGTCCGCGCGCCTCGAAGTACTCGAGCACCAGCGGATCGAGGTATTCGCGGTACGCCGCCGGATCGCCGCGGATCGCGGTGGCGGAAATCGGCACGGCGATCCGGCGCGCGTCGACGACGCGGTCGGCGCAGCCGAGAGCCTCGGCCGCCCATGCTCCGTAGCGTTCGCTGGAGAAGAAGACGTCCACGCGGCGCCCCGACATCAATCGGGCAAGGAAAGCCTCATGCTCGCGGCGGATATCGATCCCCGGACCGGAGGATTCCGGCGCGTCGGGGGCCTCGATCACTTCGACCTGGGGATACAGCGTCCTGATCCAGCCGGCGCGGATGGGGAGCGGGATGTCGGTGGCGCGCGGGGCCCCGTACACCGCGACGATCAGGTGCCGCGCCTCCCGCAAGGCGGTTTCGATGAGGAACTGGTGCCCGCGATGGAGCGGCGCGAATTTTCCGACGGTAAGGCCGACGTCGTACATGCTTTCGGGTTCTACGGTCCGTATCGACCGGGACAGGCGTTCGACGCGATCAGCCGGCCGGAGTCGGGTTCAGATCGAGCTTGGCCGCCAAGTATTCCCGCGTCGCCCGCGCGAGGCGCACGAAACCGGCCAGATCTTCCCGGCTCATGTCCCGCCGGCTGTAGAGCTCTACCGAACAGAGAGACTGGAAGCCATCCATCTTGAGAAGCCCCTCGGAAAGTTCCGCGGGCATTTCAGCCTGCTCGCGCTCGAATTCGACGAGGTCCGTCAACGTATGGTTGCGGGGCAAGCCGCCCGCGGCGATGAAGCGGCCCATGAACAGGCCCTCGATCGCCATCGAGGCGATATTGTACAGGGCTTCGGCGTTGAACTTTTCCGGACGCGACAGTCCCCGCTCGGCCAGGCGCAGGTAGGATTCCCCGCGTTCCCAAAATTCCTTCCACGACGATTCGGACATCTTCCCTCCCCCGCTTCCGCGCGTACCGGAAAAGTACGCATAGACGGGCCCCATCGGCAAGCTGGTGAAAGAAAAAACACGCGGCTGCCTATGGCCCGCCCATGGGGGACAGAGCTGTCTCCAGATCGACGCAGAGAATCAGATAAAGCAATTAAACTATTGTCAGTAATAAATATGCAAAAAGCATGGCGCCATATCCCCGCATTGACAGAGATCGGGGACGGACCTACCATTTATCGAAATGATCGGGAGGAAAAACGAATGGGCAAAATAGGATTCATCGGATTGGGCATAATGGGGCGCCCCATGGCGAAGAATCTGGCCGCGAAAGGATACCGGCTCATGGTTTACGATATCGCCTCCGAAGCGGTCGCCGAACTGACGAAGCTCGGCGCCGAGACGAGTTCGCCCGCCGCCATAGGCGCCGAATGCGATATCGTGTTCACCATCCTGCCCACCGGAGCGATCGTCAAGGAAACGCTCTTCGGCGCCGCCGGAACCGCTTCCGCGATGAAGGCGGGGAGCATCGTGGTCGATATGAGCTCGGTCACGCCCGGCGATTCGACCTACTGCGCCGCGAAGCTGAAGGAGAAGGGCATCGACTTCCTAGACGCGCCGGTATCGGGCGGAGAACCGAAAGCCATCGACGGGACGCTCTCCTTCATGGTCGGCGGCGAAGCCGACGTATTCGCCGCCGCGGAGCCCTACCTCAAAGCGATGGGCAGCTCGGCGGTGCTCATCGGCGGCAGCGGCTCGGGCTCGGTCGCCAAGCTCGTCAACCAGATCGTCGTCAACAACACCATCGCGGTGGTTTCGGAAGCCTTCGTCTTCGCGGCCAAGGCGGGCGTCGATCCGCTTAAGGTGTTCGACGCGATCAAGGGCGGCCTGGCCGCCAGCGAGATCATGAGCAGAAAGATCCCCATGATCGTGGAGCGCGATTTCCGCCCGGGCGGAAAGATGTCGATCAACCTGAAGGACATCAAGAACGTCATGGCCACCGCCCACGAAATCGACGTGCCCCTCCCCTATACGGCGCAGCTCCTGGAGATCATGCAGAGCCTCAAGATCTCCGACGGCCTCGACCTGGACCATTGCTCCATCGTCCACTTCTTCGAGCGCATCGCCGGCGTGGAAGTGCGCAAGAGGGAATCATAATGGTACCGGCCGCATTGGATTTAGGGGCGCTGGACCGCTATCCGCGGATCGACGAGGTCCGCGCCGACGCGGAGCTACGCAGGGCGCTCGATCGGCTCGGAAGGAAGATCGTCGTGCTCGACGACGACCCGACCGGCGTGCAGACCGTGCACGGGATATCGGTC
>QKCO01000096.1 GCA_003245635.1 Treponema sp. | reverse complement strand
CCGGCGTTCCGCTCGCCGCCGCGATGATGTCCCTGATGGTTTTAGACCCGACCCTCGGCATGCCCAGGAGCCGCATCCTGTTTTCCACGTCTTCCGGAAAAACCGGCATGCCGTCTCCGACCGGCGGGTGTACAGTGAGGTGCGCGTAGCCTTTGCGGTAGAACAGCTCGAATTTGCCGTTGGCTGCGGGTGGGGTGCTCGCCATGCCAGCCAGTGTATCCCGGTCGCATGCGGATGGCAACGTCCGCGATGGAGCCGCTCCCGAATTTGACAAGGCACCGCAATGGAAAGAAACTGAAACCACAGGAGCGAGCGCGCGATGCCGAGCGAAGAGCGGATTACCCGGGGCTGGAGCATATTCGTCGTACTCTCGATCGCGTTGCTCGGCGTCATGCTCGTGCCGCTCGCCGCTTCGATCGCGATTTGGCGTTTCGGCTATTCGGTGAATTCGAACTGGGCCATCGGCGTCGCCCAGATACGCACCGCGCTCGACGGGGCGTCCGAGTTCCTCGCGCTGCAGGGCGCCACCGAGGGATCCGCGCCTTCCGCCGAGACGCTCGCCCGTGTGAAGCGTTACCTCAACGGACCCGTTTCGTACATACGCGTCGGGCCTTCGGATGCGATCGACGCATCCGCATCGGTCGCTCCCTTTTTGAGCAGCGGGTCCCTCGTATTTTCCGGCGATGCGGTGCGGGACGAATCCGGCGCGCCGTGCGGCCGGAAAACGGCGGACGGTTCATGG
The DNA here is from genome assembly GCA_003245635.1 of Treponema sp. Classification (GTDB taxonomy): domain Bacteria; phylum Spirochaetota; class Spirochaetia; order Treponematales; family Breznakiellaceae; genus SZUA-426. The sequence continues at coordinate 3,877 of QKCO01000096.1, read as the reverse complement.
GTTATCGACGATCCCCGAACCGTCGCGGTCATAGGGGCCCATTGGGACGGCCTCGAGGAACCGGAGCGCCGCGCGTACGCGAATCGCCGCGTATACGTGCAGGTCGGCCGGGATTCGTCCAAGGCGGTGATCAGGGTCGGAGAGAGCGGCTACATCTGGGCTATCACCTATGCGCCTTTCCCCGGCACGCGCTTTTTCGAGGTGATGCATCCTCAGCTCGAAGCGATGGATATGACGGACGTCCCCAATTCCTCGGGGGAGCCGATCGTCGTCTCCATCGGTACCCTTTCCGGCCGTGTCCGTACTTTGGCTGGAACCGATCTCTACCGCTACGATTATTGGTGGAAAAATCCGGAAGATAGGAAGGAGCGGCGGAAAATCGTGCTGATGCGGCGCATCCCCTCCTGGGGCGTCGTTCTCTGCGCCGGCCTCTACGAGGACGAGTACTTCAAGCCCGCCCGGTTCGCGGAGGAAATGTCCATCTTCTCGGTCGGACTGATCGGGGCGGTAACGCTTCTGTTCGCTTTCCTCTTCGCGGGAAGGATGAGCCGCGCCCTGAAAACCCTCGCGGACCTTTCTCGAAAGACAGCAGGTTCGCGCGGAGCCGTGCAGGCCTACGCGGCGACCGGCATCCGGGAGCTGGATGCCCTGGGCGCCTCGATGCATTACATGGAAGAGAAGGTTCTGGAGCGCGAGTCCGCCCTGCAGCGCGAGCTGGCCGAGAAGAATACGCTCATAGAGGAAGTCCATCACCGGGTCAAGAACAACCTCGCGGTCCTCTCCGGCATCATCAATCTGCAGCGCGGACAGGAGCCCGAGGGCGGCGACTCGAAGGCCCTCTCCCTGCTCGCCGCGCGGGTCAGCTCGATGGCGCTGGTCTACCAGCAGCTGCTGGGCGCCGACGAATACGCGGAGCTCTCGCTCGACGAGTATATCGCCGGTCTCCTTTCATACCATCAGAGCGCGATCCTTACTGGTCCCACCCGTTCGATCGTCCGCACCGAACGCCTGGAGAAGGTCCGCGTCCCGTTCGACGACGCGGTGCCGATCGGGCTCATCGCCAACGAACTGCTGTCGAACGCGTACCTGCACGGGATCCCTTCCCAGGGGCCTCAGCAGATACGCGTCGAGCTGACCGCCGGTTCCGACTCCTTCGTCCTTTCCGTCGAGGATAACGGACCGGGCATCGGCGCGGACTCGCAGGAGAAGACCGGCCTGATGCTGGTCCGCGCCCTCTGCATGCAGATCGGGGCCGAGTTTTCGATCACCGGTCCCGAGTCGCCGTCATCCGGAACGAAAGCGGTCCTCAAAATACCCCTGCGCTTGTAATTTCCCGTCGTAAGTCTATTATGGAAATTAAGAACTTCCTCTCCATCGCAAGGAGGATTACATGAGGAAACGCATTTCTCTCTCCGTCCGGATCGCGGCGATAGTCTCGATATTCGTCGCGGCGCTCATCGGAGGCATGATACTGATGATCGCGCTCCGGCTCCGGACCGAAGTCAATAAGCTCGTGCTCGCCAACAACGAGCAGATCGCCGTCGCGCGCTCCCTTCAGCTCGGGGAGCTTATGGATAAATTGCATTGGCAGCTGCGGATGGTTTCCGTACGGAACCAGTTCATAACCGGCGACCGCCCGACGATTCAATCGGCAGTGCTTCAGCTGAACGGGAAACTGTCCCCGGAAGTCGTCGGCGCGTTCTACGTCTGGCCTGATGGCGATTATCTGACCACCGAGGGCCAGGGCTCGAACGTGAAGGACCGTGACTATTTCAAGGCCATCATGGAGAAGGGAGCCGATTCCACCATCGGCTCCCCGATCATTTCAAAAGCGCTCGGCGTGCCGATCGTCGTGTCTGCGGTCGCGGTGAAAGGCGTCGACGATAAGACCAGGGGAATGATCGCCCTCCAGTTCAAGCTGGACAAGCTTTCGGAAATCGCCTCGGGGATCAAGGTCGGCCGGACCGGATACGGCTGGATAGTCGACAACGAAGGCCTCGTGATAGCGAATCCCAATAAAGAGCTGATTATGAAATTCGATATCCGAAAGGCGGACGAGGCCGGCGCGAGCGGTATGAACGCCCTTGCCGCGCGGATCCTCTCGGAAGAGTCGGGCGTCGGCACCTACCGGAGCATCGATGGAAAGGATTTGACGGTGTTCTTCGTCTCCGTGCCGAACACCCCCGGCTGGCGCCTGGCCGTGAGCGTGCCGACCGCGGAAATCTACGAGACCTCGACTACGCTCACGCAGCTGCTGCTGGTCATCCTGGCCGTTTCGGTGCTCGCTTCGATAGCGATTTCGTTCCTGATCGCCCGCTCCATCGCCAAGCCCATCGAGCTCATCGTCGACGGCGTCGATCTGATCGCTCAAGGCGATCTGGCCTTGGACGGCTTCGATCTGGCCGGCATCAAGCGGATCGAGACGCGCGGAGACGAGTTGGCAGCGATGTGCTTCTCCCTCGAAGGACAGGTCGAAGCGCTGCGCGCCGTCGTGGGGGACATCCTCACCGCTTCGGGCGAGGTGTCCAACGGGGCCGCACAGCTGTCGAGCACGGCTCAGGGCCTGTCGCAGGGCGCCTCGGAGCAGGCTTCGAGCATAGAGGAGCTTTCCGCTTCCGTCGAGGAGCTGGCGTCCACCGTGCGGCAGAACGCCGACAACACGCAGCAGGCGGATTCGCTGTCCCGGAGGGTCGCCGCGAACGCCGAGGCGTCAGGCCAGGCCGTCGAGGAGACGGTGCGGAGCATGAAGGAGATCGCCGAACGGATTTCGATCATCGAGGAGATTTCCCGCCAGACTAACCTGCTCGCGCTCAACGCCGCGATCGAAGCGGCCCGCGCCGGGGAAGCGGGCAAGGGATTCGCCGTCGTCGCTTCGGAGGTGCGTAAGCTCGCCGAGCGCTCCGCGAAGGCGGCCGGTGAAATCAACGAGCTTTCCAAGAAGAGCGTCGCCGTCGCCGGCGAGGCCGGCAAGCGGCTCGAGGAGCTGGTGCCCGACATCAAGAAGACGGCGGAGCTGATCCAGGAGATCGCGGCCGCTTCCAGCGAGCAGTCCTCGGGCGCCGATCAGATCGCCAGGGGCGTGACGCAGATGGATACCGTCGTGCAGCAGAACGCGAGCAGCTCGGAGGAGCTGGCCGCCACGTCGGAGGAGCTTGCGGCCCAGTCGCTCAAGCTGACCCAGACCGTCGGCTTCTTCAAGCTGCCGGGCGCCGCCGCTACCCGGAAGACGGACGCCAAGAAAGCCGGCGCGGCGGACGCGTCCCGGAAGCCCGCCGGGACGAAGCCTTCCGCGGCCAAGTCCGCTTCCGAGAAGACCGCCTCCGGGAAGGCGTCATCTGCGAAGTCCGCCGCATCCAAGCCGGCGAAGCTGCCTTCTCCGCCGCCGCTTTCAATCGTGCCGGTCGGCGGCAAGGACAGCATCGATTCGGAGTTCGAGGAGTTCTAATTGCCGCCGAGGGGGACGAGGCCCACGAGGCCGCGGGCTTCCTCGTCCGCGAAGCGGAGGCCCATTCCGAAGAAGAAGTCGCGGTCGGCGTTCAGCGCCTGCCTGACGCCGCCGCGGAAGTAGAGCCACTGCCAGGGCTTGGCTCCCTTCGGATCGAAGAACGGGAAGATCGTCAGATAGCTGCGCAGGTTGGGCAGCGCGCCGGAGCTGGAGCCGAAGTCGAAGGCTTCGGCGCTGAGCTCTATCTGCGGGATGGGCCTGAAATCGAAGCCGAGTCCCGCCGTGTTCTCATAGACGCCGCCGCGCAGGGTGAACGGTCCTAATATGCGCGCGAGTTCCGCGTCGAAGTAGTAGCCGGAGTCCCAGGTGGTGGTCTTGGTCGTCGTTCCGCCCGACTCGGTAGTCTTCGTCGACTCGACGCCGTCCGGGGCG
>QKCO01000135.1 GCA_003245635.1 Treponema sp. | reverse complement strand
GAGCCGCCCGAGGGCTTGAGAAGTCCGCTCAGCGCGAGCCCCGTCGTGCTCTTGCCGCAGCCCGATTCCCCTACGACGCCGAGCACGTCGTTGCGCTCCACCGTCAGCGTTACGCCGTCGAGCGCGCGGACGGGGCGGTTGCGGTTCCCGAAGGTCTTGCGGAGTTCCTCGATCGAGACCAGGGGGCCCGCTTCGTTCAGGCCGGCGGCGAAAGGCGCAGCCGGGGCCGGACGGGGCGCGTCGCCGACGTCCCGGGCGTACGCCCGGTCGCAGACGGCGAAATGGCCCGGCGCGCGTTCGCGCAGGCCGTAGTCGTCCTCGCAGCCGGGAGCTCGTTTGACGCAGCGTTCCGCGAAGGGACAGCCCGACTCCAAGGCGCTCCGGCGCTTCACGTAGCCGGGAATCGTGTTGAGAACCGTATTCTCCTTCTTGATGCCGGCGCGCGGCATGCAGTTGATGAGCGCGCGCGTATACGGATGCTCGGGATGTTCGTAGAGGGCCTGCTGCGGCCCGGTCTCCACCAACTCGCCGCGGTACATGACCGCGATCCGGTCGGAAATCTTGTTGACGATCCCGATGTCGTGCGAGATGTACAGGAGCGACATCTTATACCGCTTCCTGAGATCGGCGATGAGGTCGAGGATGACCGCCTCGGTCGTCACGTCCAGGGCCGTCGTCGGCTCGTCCAGGATCATCAGGTCGGGCCGGCACAGGAGGGCCATGGCGATGCAGACGCGCTGCTGGATGCCGCCGGAAACCTGGTGCGGGTAGCGGCGCGCGATGCCCGAGGGGTCGCCCAGGGACAGATCCGCGAGGGCGGCCACGCTTTCTTCGCGCGCTTGGGTCTTCGAGAGGCCGCGGTGGATGCGCGTCACCTCGTCCAGCTGCTCGCCGATCGTCAGGGAAGGATTGAGGGCCGAGTACGGGTTCTGGTAGACCATCGCGATGCGGTTGCCGCGCACGTCCTGCTTCTCGCGCTCGGACTTCAGGAAAAGATCCTCTCCCTTGAAAAGGATCGATCCCGAGCGCTCGGCGTTCGCCGGCAGATAATCGAGGATCGCGTACGAGAGGGTGCTTTTCCCGCAGCCCGATTCGCCGATGAGGCCGACCGCCTCGTTCGGGCCGATGTCGAGGGACAGCCCCCGCACGGCGGTCATGGGACCGGCGTTCGTCCCGTAGCGCACGTTGAGGTCGCGGATGCTCAGCACGGGACTATTCTGCATGGTTCAGCACCTTCGAAAGGAAATCAGATAAGAGCGATACGGACACGACCAGGGAGGCGATCGCCAGGGACGGATAGAGCACCGCCCAGGGGGCCGCCTTGATGATCGACTTGTTCTCGATGACCATCATGCCCCAGTCGGGAGTCGGCGGCTGGAGGCCCACTCCGAGGAAGCCGAGAGAGGCGATCATCATGATCGAATAGGCGAAGCGCGCGGTCACCTCGACGATGATCGGCCCGACCGTGTTCGGCAGGATCTCCGCGAACATGATGCGCGCGTGCGACTCGCCGCGGATCTTGGCGGCCTCGACGTACTCCATGCCCAGGCAGGTCAGAAGCGCGCCGCGCGCCACCCGCGCGGTCGCCGGAGTATAGGCGACCGAAACGATCAGCGTGAGGCTCAGTATCGAGGAATCCCCGAGCACGCCGAGCACCACCATGGAAAGCACGAGCGGCGGGATGGCCATGAGAATGTCCATTCCGCGCAGAAAGGCCGCGTCCACCGCTCCGCCGAAATAGCCGGCGGAGAACCCGATCGCGATGCCGGCCAGCGACGACAGGACGCTTGTGAGGAGGGCCACCGTCAGGATGGAACGGCTGCCGTGGACGATGCGCGACAGGATGTCGCGTCCGAGCGCGTCGGTGCCCAAGAGGTGCCCGCCGACGCCGGGCGCGCTCATCTGGTGTCCCATGTCCATCTGGGAAAAGCCGAAACGCAGCAGGGCAGGACCGGCGAAGGCCGCGGCGATCCATGCCAGCAGCACGAACAGGGCGGCCGCGGCGACGGGATTCTTCTTCAGGGAAGACAGGAACGCGCTCATCGGCTTTCCCCCCGGAATCGGACGCGCGGATTGAGGAACCCGTACAGGAGGTCGGTCGCGAAGGTCGATACGACGAAGACCGCCGTGATGAACAGCACGCAGGCTTCGATCAGCGGCGTGTCTCGAGTCTTCACCGCGGACATGGTCAGGGACCCGAGGCCGGGAAAGCCGAACAGCGTCTCGACGACGATGAGGCCGCCGAACAGCCAGCCCATGTTCATGCCGATGACCGTGACCGTCGGCAGGAGCGCGTTGCGCAGGGCGTGCTTGAACACGACGCGGGAGCGCGGCATGCCCTTGAGGACGGCCGCGCGGACGTAGTCCGAGTTCATGACCGAGATCATCGACGAGCGCTGCATGCGCGAGACGTAGCCGAACATGACGAAGGTGATCGAGAGCGCCGGGAGGATCAGGATGTTCAGGTTTTCCCCGAGCGTCTCGCCGATCGGGATGACGCTCGCGATCGGCAGCCAGCCGAGGGTGAGGGAGAAGACGCTCATCAGGAGGATGCCCGACACGAACTCGGGCAGCGCCATGGTCGCCAGTCCCAGAAAGGAGATGATCGAGTCGCTGAGCTTGCCCGCGCGCACACCGGCGAGCACGCCGAAGAAGACCGACAGCGGCACGAAGAAGACCAGCGCGGTGAGCGCGAGCGCGACCGAATTGCCGAGCCGTCGAGCGAACAGCGCCGAGATCTTCACGCCGCGCATATACAGGGATTTACCGAGGTCGCCCCTGAGGACGCCGGAAGCCCAGCGCAGGTAGCGGACGGGAAGCGGATCGTCCAAATGCATCTCGTGCCTGAGCGCCGAGACCGCCTCCGGCGTCGCGCTCTGCCCGAGCACGCGCTGGGCGGCGTCTCCGGGCATCAATTCCACCAATAGGAAGATTATGAAGGACATGGCGACCATCGTGATCGCCATGCCGCGGATTTTAACCAGCAGCTGCTTCAATCCGCTCATTTCCCTCTTTTAAGGCTCACGTACTTATACTGCGGCAGCATGGTGACCGGCTGCTTGTAGTTCTCGACGTCCGCGCTCATGGCGACCAGGTAGGGCACCTGCACGTTGAGGACGGTGCCTCGCTCGTAGAAGGCGCGCTGGAGCTTGGCGTAGAGCGCCTGCCGCGCGGCGGCGTCCGGCTCGACCATGATCTTCTCGATCAGCGAATCGACCTCCGGATCGGCGATATGCGATTCGTTCCACGGCCCCTTGGACTGATAGGCGAGCATCAGGAGGACCGACGGGTCGACGCGGGCGCCCCAGCCGGTGATCTGCATCGGACCGTTCATCCAGTGCTGCGTCAGGTACATGTCGCGCGGAGTCCCTTTGAGGATCACGTCGAAGCCGGCGGGAGCGGCGAGCTCCTTGATCGCCTGGGCGATGTCGGCGCTGAAGGGGTGGTCGGACGCGTAGTACGCCTCGAAGCTCACCCCGTCCGGGTAGCCGGCCTCGGCCAGCAGGGCCTTCGCCTTAGCGATGTCCCGTCCGCGGAAGGGAATGTCCGCGTACTGCGACAGCTGGTTCATGATGGGCGTCTCGTTGTAGAACACTTCCTTCCCGAGCGTGCCCTGGCAGGCCTTGGCCAGGATTTCGGGGTCGATGGAGTATTTCATCGCCAGGCGGACCTTCGGATCGCTGAACGGCTTCCGGTCGGCGCTGAGCGCCACGAAGCGGTGCTCCTGGTAGGGAGCGACGACCCGGTATTTGCCGTCCTGCTCCTCCAGGCGCTTCTTGATGATCGGCGTAACGAAGGGCACGACGTCCACCTTGCCCGCTTCGAGCATGGCGACGCTCGAATCGATATCCGGCACGAAGTAGATGGCCAGCTTATCCGCGATCGGGTAGCCTTTGTTCCAGTACGAAGGATTCTTCTCGAGCAGAGCCGATTCCTTGGGCACGAGCGTATTGAGGACGAAAGCGCCGGTGCCCATCGGCTCGGTCTCGCCCTTGGCCGCATAGTCGTAGGTCGAGGAGAGCATCGCCATATTGTAGTCGCTGAACAGGTAGATGAAGGTCGGGCGCACTTCCTTGAGGCGCAGCACGACCGTCAGGGGATCGGGAGTCTCGATCGAGTCGACGACCTTGAAGTCCTGCGCCTTCAGATGCCCGATCTTCGGATCCTGCGTGCGTTCGATGGTGAATTTGACGTCCGCGGAGTCGAAATCGCTGCCGTCGTGGAATTTCACCCCTTCGCGCAGTTTCAGCGTCCAGGTTTTGCCGTCCTCGCTATCCCATGAAACGGCCAAAGCGGGAGTGAGCTCCCTCGTATCGGGATCGATTTCCACCAGGTAGTCGTAGATCGACGAGTCGAGGGCGAAAGCCTGCCCGTCCCATACGCCGGGAGTGATGAGGTTGGGTACGTTTTCCGCGACCCGGATGGTCATGGAGCCTTGTTCCGCCTTCTTCGAGCCCGAGCAGCCGACGAAAGCCATCGCGGCCAAGACGCAGAAAAGCATAGCCAGTTGTGTGTTTCTCTTCATATATCCTCCAAATTTTTACATCGTATTCTATGTTTTATATGCCAATAATGTCAACATTACGATCACTAATATTCGTACAGTATCTGTACCGCAAACCATTTACCGCATGCTTATATCA
>QKCO01000045.1 GCA_003245635.1 Treponema sp. | reverse complement strand
CGGGGGCGTCGTTGCGGCTCAGGCGGACGTAGACCGGACCGTCGCAGGTCAGGGCGTACTCGAGGGCGCGGCCGGCGTCGGCGGCGTCGCCGGGGACGATCACCTTGAGGCCGGGGATGGCGCGCATCAGGGCGATGTCGGTCAGCGAGTGGTGGCTGGCGCCGTCGAAGGAGTCGGACAGACCGCCGTAGGCGCCCGCGAGGACGACCGGCAGGGAGTTGTACGCCAGCACGTTGCGGATCTGGTCCGTGCCCTTGAGGGCGAGGAAGATCGCGAACGCGTTGACGACCGGGCGGAAGCCCGCGGTCGCCAGTCCGCCGGCGATGTCGACCATGTTCGCCTCGGCGACGCCGACGTTGAAGAAGCGGTCGGGGTAGGCCTTGGCGAAGTAGCTCGACTTGGTGCTGCTGGAAACGTCCGCGTCGAGGACTACCAGTTCCTTATTGGAGGCTCCGAGAGCCTCCAGCTTCTTTCCGAACGCATCGCGCATCGTCTCGCCCATTTAGTTCACCCCCGCGGCTTTCATGGCAGCTTCGTAAGCGGCGACCAGCTCAGGACGAGCCTTGGCGTAGGACTCGTCGTCGATCGGGGAGCCGTGCCAGGTGTTCTTGCCTTCCATGAAGGAAACGCCGCTGCCTTTGTTCGTCTTGTAGATGACGGCTTTCGGCCAGGCCGCCGTCTTGTCCAGGTCCTCGAAGGACTTGAAGATATCGGCCGTATCGTGGCCGTCGTAGACCTTCGGCAGGACGTTCCAGCCGAAAGCCTTGAATTTGTCGCCGAGCGGATCGAGCGGCATGATGTCCTTGCTCGTGCCGTCCAGCTGGACGCCATTGTAGTCGACCATGAGCACCAGGCCCTCGGGCTTGTACTTGGCGGCCGCCATGATCGCTTCCCAGCTCTGTCCCTCGTTGAGGCAGCCTTCGCCGACCATAACGTAGGTGTTGAACTTCTTGCCGGAGAGGCGGGAGGCCAGCGCCATGCCGGTGCCGACCGAAAGGCCGTGGCCGAGCGCGCCGGTGGACATGTCGACGCCGGGGGTCTTGTTCATGCAGGGATGGCCCTGGAGCTTGGAATCGATCGTGCGGAACGTAGCGAGGATCGACGGATCGAAATAGCCGCGGTGCGCCAGGATCGTGTAGAGCATGACCGAAGCGTGGCCCTTGGACAGCACGAAGCGGTCGCGGTCGGCCATGCGCGGATTCTTCGGATCGACCTTCATCCGATGGAAATAGAGGGAAGTCACCACGTCGCAGGCGGAAGAGGAACCGCCCCAGTGGCCCGTCTGCTTGTCGTGCAGATTGTCGATCATTTCGATGCGGAAACGCCGCGCGAGCGCCGTGACCAGCTTCGCCTTCTTCGCCGGATCTTTTTCCGACAGAACTTGTTCTTCGAGCGTCATCTCGTCCTTCCTTAGGTTATTTCGAGAAGGTCATCATGACCTTCATCACGTCCATGGCGTTGGCGTCGATATACTCGTACGCTTCCTTGAATTGCTTGATGTCGAAGTGCTTGTTGACGATGCCGGTGGTCTTCACCTTGCCTTCGGCGAGGAACTTCGACGCGGTGTGGAAGTCCTCCTTCAGGTACATCATCACGCCGAGCACGTCGATCTGCTGCCGCTGGATGAGCGGGATCTCGATCTCGACCGGGACCTTGAAGTTCGCGACGATGGCGATGGTGGACGCCGGCCGAGCCGCCTGGATGGCGGAGGTGAGGCTGGCGGGGACGCCGGCGCAGTCGACGATGATGTCCGCGCCCTGGGCGCCGAACACTTCGGCGATGATGTCCTTGAGGACCTTGCCGGTGGAGTCGACCGTCGCGTAGATGCCGACGGCCTTCGCCAGAGCGAGCTTCTTGGGGTTGATGTCGGTCACCAGGACCTTGGCGCCGCGGGCCTGGGCGACCTGCGCGGCGAAGTTGCCGATGGGGCCCGCGCCGATGACGACCACGTTCTTTCCGTTCACGTCGCCGCAGCGGCGCATGGCGCCGACGCCGACCGCGATCGGCTCGATAAGCGCGCCGTCCTCGAGGGAGGTGCCCTTTCCGAGGGGGATGACCTTGTCGGAGGGAACCAGGAAGAACTCCTGGGCCATGCCGTCCGTGTGGACGCCGTAGACCTTGAGGTTGCGGCAGACGTTGATGTGGCCGGCCTTGCAAGGAGCGCACTCGCCGCAGAAGACCTGGGGCTGGAAGGTGACGGCGTCGCCGACCTTGATTCCCTCTACTCCGGCGCCGACTTCGGAGACGATGCCGGCGGCCTCGTGCCCCTGCACGACCGGGAACTTCATATATTTGTGCTTGCCGTGGTAGACCTGGATATCCGACCCGCAGATACCCAGACGTTCGATCTTGACCAGGACCTTGCCCGGCTCTACGGCGGGCTTGGGCACGTCGCGGTATTCGAGCTTATAGGCTTCGGGCATGTAGACTTGAAGCATGTTGTTACCTCGCTTGTCTTAGGACGTTCTTGCGTACGACTTAGTATTGTACATTGTATACTATTCTGTCAAGAATAAAATGCCCGAATCGTATACTGAATACGACCCGGGCAAGCTCCCGATAATTCAGGACTCAAGACTCAGGACTACTTGCTTGCGCGCTGCTTGAGCAGGCTCGAAACTATGGTGAAGACGGCCAAGCCCAAGAAGACGACCGTAATCGGCCGCATGACGAGGAACGAATAATCCCCGTCGAACATTATCAGGGCCCGCCGGAAATTGGTTTCCGCCATGGGGCCGAGGATGACCGCCAGCACTATGGGGGAAACGAGCACGTCCGCTTTCGTCATCAGATAACCGATCACACCGAAAACGAGCGTCACGAAAATGTCGAACATGCTGCCGTTCATCGAGTAGGAACCGACCATAGACAAGGTGACGATGATCGGAACGATGACTTTCTTCGGGATGTTCAGCGCCTTGGCGAAGCCTTTGATGCCGAAAAGGCCGACCGCGCCCATGATGATGTTCGCCAGGAACATGATAGCGAAGATCGTGTTGACCAGCGCCCCCTGTTCTTTGAAGAGAAGCGGGCCCGGCTGGATGCCCTGGATGATCAGGCCGCCGAGCAGGACCGCCGTGACGGCGTCGCCGGGAACGGCGAGCGACAGCAGCGGGATCATCGCGCCGCCGGTCGATGCGTTGTTGGCGGCTTCGGGCGCCGCGATGCCCTCGAGCAGGCCGGTGCCGAATTCTCCCGACTTTTTCGAGCTCCGCTTCGCTTCGTTGTATGCAGTGAAAGCCGCGATATCGCCGCCGGCCCCGGGGACCGCGCCGATGAACGCGCCCATCAGGGACGACTTGATGACGGTCGGCAGTATGCGCAGGACTTCCCGGGGACTCAAGAGCTTGCTGCTGAAATTCTTGAGAACCGTGCTTTCAAGGAAAATCGACTCCATCTCGATGAAGCACTGGGGAAGGGCGAATAGGCCGACGAGCAGCGGAATCAAGGAGACGCCGTTCAGGAGCTCCGTCCGGCCAAACGTGAAGCGGGGGATGGCCGCGACGGGATCGAGCCCGACGGAGGCGATGATCATGCCGAAGAGACCCGCGAGAAGCCCTTTAATGATGTTTTTGCTGGATATGCTCGCGATGATCGACAAGCCGAACACGGCGAGAGCGAAATATTCAGGCGCCGCGAAGCGGAGCGCGAAACGGGCGAGCAGCGGGGAAATGGTGATCAGGAGAAGAACGCTGATCACGCCGCCGAAGGAGGACGAAATCGTCGAGGCCGCGAGAGCCTTTCCGACTTCTCCCTTTTGCGCGAGCGCGTAGCCGTCGAGCGTCGTCGCCGCGGCGGCGGGAGTCCCGGGTGTATTGATGAGGATTGCCGCGATGGACCCGCCGTAGATGGCGCCGCAGTAGACGCTCAGCAGGAGGGCGAAGCCGGTAGAAGGCTCCATGCTGAACGTCAGCGGCAGGAGCACCGCGATGCCCATCGTCGCCGTCAGTCCCGGCAGGGATCCGATCGTAATTCCGGCGAGAACTCCTCCGACCATAAAAAGGAACACGGAGGGGGAGGTCAGCACCGAGGCGAATCCTTGCATTAAATTCGTGAACATAGGAACCTCAGTTGAACAGCACGCCGCTCGGCAGCGGTATGCGCAATACGAGCTGGAAAACAACGAACACCACGATCGGCGTCGCTACCGACACGGCGGCGATGAGGAGCGGCTTCCTCACGCGGAAAAACAGGAGGAAAGCGCCGTTGAGAACGATCATCGACGGAATGAACCCGACGAGAGCCATGAGGACCGCGCACGCCAGGATGATGAGAAAACCGATCGAGACCGTTTTCAACTGAGAGGGATCGAGAATCGGCTTCTGCTTCTCATGGCGCGTCGACAGATAGGAGCCGATATTCGTCAGGAACAGCACGCCTGACAAGGCGATGATGAGAATGCTGAGTATGAGCGGAAAGGTCGCGGAGCCTTTCGTGAGCGGCATGTCCGGAGAGATGGGAATGAACCGGGTAGCCGCGATGACCGCGACGGCGAACAAAGCGAAAACCGTTGATACGATCACATTGATTCGAGCCATTGTATTCCTTCCAGGCGCCTGCCGCCGCCCGGAAGCGGCGGCAGGCTAAGAGCGCGGCTGCGGTTATTTCTTCAGCATCGCCTTGGTGGATTCTCGCTCGGCGAGCATGAACGACTTGAAATCGGCCGCCGACTTGAAATCGAGGTTGAACAGGGCCTTTTCCATGAAAGACGTGAAATCGGGATCCTTGGCCGCCTTCGTAAAGGCTTCTTCGAGTTTCGCTACGATATCCTTCGGCGTACCCTTGGGCGCGCCGAGTCCCCGCCAGGCGCCCTTATTGGCGTCGATGCCGAGCTCCTTGAGGGTGGGCACGTTCGGAAGAGCCTGCATCCGCTTGGGATCCATGACGGCCAGGGGAACGAGTTCTCCGGCGTCGAGCTGGCCTTTCGCTTCGCCGGCGTTCACGATCGCGAAATCGACATGGCCGCCGAGAACGGCGGGAATGCGCTCGGCGGCTCCGTTGTACGGAATATCCTGGAGCTTGGTCTTCGTGATCGCCTCGATGGTGAGCAGATAGAAATTCGGATTCTCGCCGCCGGATTTGTACTTCGCGTCCTTCAGCATGTCCACCGGATTCAGGCCCGCGTTCTTCTTGGATACGACGATGACGCCGGGATCGTTGTTGACCATGCAGATCGGCTCGAAATCGTCGACGCCGACCGGGCTCAGTCCCATGACCGAGAGGTTCACGATATTCGGCGCGAACATGGTGATCGTGTAGCCGTCGGGCCGGGACTTGGCTACCTCGGCCCAGCCGACGGCTCCGCCGCCGCCGGTCTTGTTGATGATGGTTATCGGCTGGCCCAGGTACTTTTCGGCGCTTTGCGCCAAAGCGCGGGACACCGCATCGGTGCCGCCGCCCGCCGCGTACGGAACGAGCAGCTCGATGCTCTTGGTCGGAAACTGAGCCTCTTTCGTTCCGCCCGCGAATGCGGACGCCGCAGCCAGAGCCGCACATGCCGAGAAAACAAAGAAACGTTTCATCTTTCCCTCCTTGATCGTTTCCAGGCTCAACCGAGCCCTATTCGAATCGCGCGGCGCGAGCCGCTCGATGAATCCCGAATTACTCCCGAATTACGCTTTGGGAACGCCGACCGGGTGGGGATTGCCCTTCCCTTCCAGCACCGAGCGTACGTTTTCGATCGCCATCTTCAGCATGTTCAGGGTCGACTCCTTGGTCGCGGCCCCGATGTGGGGCAGGACGATGATGCGGTCATCCTCCAGCAGAGCCGACGAGAAGGGAGGCTCTGCCTCGAAGACATCCGTCGCGGCCCGCAGGACCCGGCCGTCCCGGACGGCGTCGAGCAGCGCCCGCTCGTCGACGATGCCGCCCCGCGCCAGGTTGAGGACGAACACGCCGCGTTTGGTTTTCCCGAAAAAACCGTCGCCGAGCAGATGCCGGGTCTCCGGCAGCAATGGAAGATGAACGGAAATGAAATCCGCCCGCGCGGCCGCCTCGTCGAGAGATACGAAGCGCACGCCGTACGCGCGTTCGGCCTCCTCGTCCCGGAAAGAGTCGTACACGAGGACCGTCGCGCCGAAAGGACGGAGATAGGAAGCGAGCCGCCGGCCGACATTGCCGAAACCCAGAATCGACACGCATTTGCCGGCCAGTTCGGAGCCGACATCCATCGACCATTTGCGCGAACGCAAGTCGTCGCACAGGACATGCGTATTGCGCGCCAAGGCAACCATCAAGCCGACGGCCAATTCGGCTACGGCGTTGCTGTTCGATCCCGGACAATTGGAAACCGCGATCCCGCGGGCGTGCGCTTCGGCGACGTCGATATTGTCGGTTCCTACGCCGAACTTGGAAATCGCCTTCAGGGCAGGCGCAGCTGCCATGATTTCCGCATCCACCTTCTCGAGTCCGACGATATATCCGGCAGCGCTCTTGAGCGCGGCCTGCAGATCCGAAACGCCTAGTGGCTCCTCGCGGAAAACCGCATTCACCCGATATCCGGCCATTCTCAACTCCGATTCGCAATATTCTCGAACGATCGGTTCCGCACCCTTATGCAGCGTCAGAACGATTTCTTCCCCGGCCATGTCAGCTCCTTGAATATATGCACTATGGTTATACGTTTAACTTTACTAGTTCACAAACAACCTCAGAAAGGCATTCCCCTATGGGCAGCCGCACGACCTCCTGACTGTCAGGCTCAGCGGCAAAACCACCCGTTTCGGCTTCGCCGCGGTCTTTTCTTGCACGCGTTCCAAGAGAAGCTCCCCCGTGCTGATCCCCATCTGGTAATTCTGCGCATCGACGCACGTGAGGGGCGGATCAAGGAGCGTCGCCCAGTCGGGATCGTCGTAGCTGACCACCGCGATGTCTTGGGGGATGCGGTAGCCGGTTTCGCGGAGGTAGCGCAGCGCTCCGAGCGTCAAAATATTGTTGCTGGTGAACACCGCATCCGGCGGCTGATCCTGTTCCATGAGTTCTTTCATGGCCTGGTACCCGCCTTCGACCGTGAAGGGACCGACTCGAACGAAACGTTCATCGAACGCGCGCCCGCCATCCTCGAGCGCTTTCCGATAACCGCGGAAACGCTCGCGGCCGACGCTGATGTACTGCACGCCGGCGACGATGGCGATTCGCCGGTAGCCGTGGCGCAGGAGATGCTCGGTGGCGAGATACGCGCCCTGCGCGTTGTCGGTCGTGACGACGTTGCAGTCGGTACACTCCGGAATGCGGTTGAAGAATACCACCGGGATATTGAGGGCGAGGAAATGCGAGACATCGGGACCCGCGAGGGCGACGACCAAGCCGTCGACTTGCCTGCCGAGCAGGACCTTGAGGTACTGCAGCTCCTTGACCGGGTCGGAATCGGTGTTGCACAACAAGACGTTGAAGCCGTTCTTCCGGAGGGTATCCTCTATGCCCCTGACGATGGGGGGAAAACCGGGGTTGAGAATATCCCAAATCATCAAGCCGATCAGCCGCGACTCGTTCATCTTGAGGCTTTTGGCCAGGCTGTTCGGGATGTAGTCGAGCGCCGCGATCGCTTGGTCGATCTTGGCGCGGACATCGTCGCCGACGTGCTTGGTTCCGTTGATGGCGTTCGAGACCGTCGCGTTGGAAACGCCCGCAAGAGCGGCGACATCGTTCAACGTCGGTTTTCGCTTCATCGTCGCCCTCCTGGTTAATCGTATAACTAATAGTATAACGACTCCGGCCGGAACGCAAGCTTTTTGTTTGCCTAAATATGAGCTGGATCAGACCCTGCCGATGTGCATCCCCGGGCCCGGCCGCAGCCGATCGCTTCAGACAACCGGCTCGAGATCGTGGACGATGTGCTCGTCCAAAAGGCGATCGAGCGCTTCGACGTCCCCGGCAGCCAGCAGCTCGATCAAGCGTTCGTGCTGGTTGAAGTATTGCGACAGCCGGGCCGAAGGGATGGACTGGCGCAGGCGCAGGAGCTGAAGCTTCGCGTCGAGCATGGAGAGCATGCGGAAAAGCTCGACGTTCCCGGTCGCTCGCGCAATCTCGAGGTGGAGCATGCTGTCCAACTCGTGGGCGGCCGCGATGTCCGAACGCCGGTTGGCTTCGACGCAGCGGGCGCTCAGCTTGCGGAGTTCCTCTACCTGCTTTTCCGTCTTCACGCGGCAGAACAGCTTGAACGACAGCTTCTCGAGAGACACCCGCACTTCGGTGATGTCGCGCTCCTCCTTGGGGGAGAGCGTCGCTACGAAAGCGTAGCTGCGCGGCTTGATCACGACCAAGCCGTACGCGGCGAGCTTGCGGATAGCCTCGCGGACGGGAGTACGGCTCACTTTGAACTGCTCGGCGATGCGTTCCTCGGGAATGCGCTTGCCGGCGGTGAGTTCGCCCGAGAGGATCATCTTCTTTATATGGTAATAGACTTGGTCCGAAATGCTCGTGCGGTCAATCACCGAAAGCTCATCTGCGTCGCCGTACATCCATAGCTCCCACACGCGTAATTGTATACAATAATCTATTTATACATCGAAACGGCCGGGAACGGCGAGTCCCCGGCCGCCCGGAATTCTTACTTCTTCGGATCGAATACGATCTTCATGCCTTCCTTGCGCTCGAACATGCCGAAGGCCTTTTCCCAGTCGCTCAAGGGGAAGACGTCCGACACGAGCGGCTCGAGCTTCACCTTGCCGGCCTTGGTCAGGTAGAGCGCGTTCTCCCAGGAGAGCCAGCGGGAACCGAGCGAACCGGTGACCTTGATCTCCTTGTAGCAGATCCGTTCGAAGTCGACGGTTATCGGCTTTCCGTACAGGCCGATCTGGGTGAGCTGGCCGCGCTTGCGGACGCCGAGGATGGCCGTCTCGAGGGCGCGGGCGCTGCCGGAGCATTCGAGCGCAACGTCCACGCCGACGCCGCCGGTAACGTCCTTGATGATGTCCAGGATGTTTTCCTTCTGAACATTGACCACCAGGTCAGCGCCGAGCGCTTCGGCCTTCTTCATGCGCTCCGCGTCGACGTCGGTGCCGGCTACCATGACGCGCGCGTTGTGCGCCTTGGCGACCTGCAGGGTCGCCAGTCCCACCGCGCCGGGGCCGGATACGAGAACCCAGTCGCGGGGCTCGATGCGGGTGAGTTCCATGGTCGCATGGGTGACGCAGGCCAGGGGCTCCATGAGGGCGCCCTCGAGGAAGCTCAGCTCGGACGGCAACGCGTGCAGGCGCGCGGCGGGAACGATGGTGTACGGGGCGAAGGCGCCGTCGTACCAATAGCCGAGCGTGCGCCGCTCGTTGCAGAGGTTGTAGTAGCCTTCGCGGCAATGGACGCAGACGCCGCAGTAGGAGAACGCCGTTTCGGAAACGACGCGGTCCCCGACCTTCCAGCCCTCGACGCCCTCGCCGACCTCGGCGATGGTGCCCGAGAATTCGTGTCCGGTGATGACCGGCGGCCTGACGGGAATCGCGATGTCGCTATGGAGTATGTGCAGATCGGACCCGCAGATGCCGGTGTTCGCGACCTCGATTTTGACCTGACCGGCTCCAGGCTTGGGTTCGGGAACGTCGCGCAGTTCCATGAATCCGTCGCCGAGCTGGTACTTTACTAAGCCTTTCACTTGATGCCCCCTTGGCAGTATCGAACGCCGCGTTCGCGCGGCGCGCTACCCGGGGATCGCACTGATGAGCGTCCGCGGGCGGCATATTCTGGTATATTGTATACCATTATCGCATACTGTCAAGGAAATACCACCGAAGAAATAAAGAGCCCGAACGGCAGGCGCCGCCGGGCGAGAGGCTCGTGCAGAACCAACCGAGGTTTGAACGAGCCTCAGAGGACGACTTTTATCTTGTAGTTCTTTTCCAGGTTGCCCATGATGTCGGCCAAATGCTCGCGCATCTTGCGTTCTGCGGCCTCCGGATCGCGGTCGGCCAGGGCACGGCAGATATCCTGGTGAAACATGACCGCGCGCGGGACGACGCCGGGGGTGCGCGCGAAGCCGTCAAAGAAGTTCTTCATCATTTCCCGGATGATCGTCAGGAGCTTATGGAGCACGAGGTTTTGGGAAATCTCGCCGAGCTTCTGATGGAACTCGAGATCGACGGTCGCGAAGCCCTGAATGTCGCCGCGCAGGACGGCCTTCTCCATCTGGACGACGTTTTCCTTGAGGTAGACCAGTTCATCGTCGGTGACCCGCGTGGCAGCCAAGCGCACGATGATCTGCTCGATGTAGTAGCGGGCCTGCATCAAGTCCTGCACCGAAGCCTCGTCCATCTTGAACGATTCCATGACGGAGGACATGACCGTAACGGCGCTCGAGCTCTTCACGAAGCTGCCGCGGCCCTGCTGGCTCTCCACCAGACCGAGCGACGAGAGCTTGTGGAACGCATCGCGCATCACCGTCCGAGAAACCCCGAATTCCTTGGCGAGGACGTCCTGGGTCGGCAGCAGGGAGCCTTCCTTGTACCCGCCGGAAAAGATCCGGCTCTTCATCGCCTCGAACACCATGTTCGAAAGGTTGGTTCTCTTAACGATCGGCGCCGCCGAGGATTCCTCGCCTGCCATTTTCACCCCCAGGTTTTTTTCATCCAACGCATGCCGCGCTCGGCGGCGGTCAGGCCGTCGGGATACGGAACGATTTCCAGGGACACCGCCCCTTCATACCCGATTTCCTTCAATACCTTACCGACGGCATCATAATCTACATTTCCGCCTTCCGGATAGCGCCTATTGCTGTCCGACATGTGTATATGGGCGATCTTGCCGCCGCCGCACTTGCGGAAGGATTCGATCATGTCCTCGTCCTCGATGAACATGTGGTGGGTATCCAGGAGATAGTCGACCGACTCGAGGCCGGGCCGGGAGACGAACTCGATGCCCTCCTCCGTGGTGTTGATGAGGTTGGTCAGATAGAAGACGATCGGCTCGATGCCGAGACGGACCATCTTCTCCTTCGCGTAGGCGGCGATCGGCAGCAGCTCGCGGGCGAAAAGGTCGAGGTACGCGGGCACCTCGGCGTAGGTCGGCGCCTTGCCGCGCAGGAGGCCGATGAACACGACCGCGTCGAATTCGGCGGCCATATCGATATAGGCGCGCAGACGGCGGGCCATCTCGGCGCGGTTGGCAGGATCGGGGGAGGTCAGGCAATGCTTGTTCATGCCGTACTCGAGCCCGGTGCCGAGCGCATCGATCCGGAGGCCGTGCTTCGCGCACAGCGCCTTGAGCTCGGCGATGTCGTAGGATTCGGGGTTCCTGATATGGAGCTCGACCGAATCGAAGCCGAGGCGGGCGGCTTCCGCGAAGGTCTTGGAAAAATCGCCCTGCAGGGGTACGGGGGCGCCCTCACCCAGAATTTCGCTGGAAACGGCGACGCAGTACTTCACTTTACGCGCGGCGGCCATATTACCTCCTATTTAACGAAAAAAACCGGAGACCCCGCAAACGGAGACCTCCGGACACGAATCGCCCCGGGCGCAGACCCGGAGCGCGGGACGGACGATTACAGCGTGAGCAGCTTCTGCCAGCCGGTCTTGTCGAAGCCGTCCAAGGTCATCTTGGTGGCGCCGAAGTCGTCGAACTGATCGATCGTCATGCCGTCGGGCTCGTAGGCCATCTTGTAGTCGGGGATGGCCTTGAGGACCTTCTGGATGATCTTCTCGTCGACCGGCGTGTCGATGGCGATCTCCTTCTTGAGCGTCCCCTCGGATTCCTGGGCGATGAGCTGGTCCTGGATCTTCGGGTGGATGGTCATGTGGAACTCGCCGCCGACGAGACCGGTGACCTGGGCGGTGCAGCGGAAGGCGGCGGGCATGATCTTCTGGGCGTACTTGCGCTCCTTGAAGATTGAGTTCGCCCTCTTGAGCACGGCGAGGGCGGCCATTTCCAGGTCGTTCAGGGTAACGGGATTGCCCAGGCGCTCGTTCTCGACGACCAGGAAGTCCTGGAGGCGCCCCATCACGAGGGCGGTGGTGGACTCGGCGGGCTTGAGGCCGGCCTTGACCGCGCGCTCGCAGCCGCGGGCGTAGGCTTCCGCGGTGGCGATGACCTGGGGCAGGGACACGCAGACGGTCGGGTTGGTCGGAATGCCCAGCGCGGCCAGTTCCTCGAGGACCCAGACGCCGGCCTTGGTGCCGGGAATCTTGACCATCACGTTCTTGCCGAAGGACGCGATCGTCTTGCCCATCGCGAGCATGGCCTGCGCGTCGGCGGATTTCTTGGGCTCCACCTGCGAACGGACGTAGCCGATCTTGCCGCCGGACTTCTCGTACATGCCGATGAAGTCGGTCGCGACGTATTTGACCACGAGGCCCAGGTACTCGACGATGCGGTCGGCGTTGTTCGGGATGCGCTTCTTGATCTCCTCGATCTTGTCGGCGAAGATCTCGGGGTGCTTGGAAAGCAGCTCGTAGCTGAGCGGCGGGTTGGTGGTGCAGCCGATGGCGCCGAATTTAATAGCGTCGCGGTAGTCGCCGGGCAGCGCCGAATCGTTGCACCACTGGGTCGGGGTGTTCTCCGCCATCCATTTCAGAAAATTGTTCTCTCTCATCTGTGTCTCCTTGTCTCTATCAGCCCATGAACATGCCGCCGTTCACATCCAGAACGGCGCCGGTGATGAATTCCGCGGATTCGGAGGCGAGGAAGCAGACCGCTTCCGCGATGCCCTCCGGCTTGATCAGTTTGCCTACCGGAATGGAGGCGGTCAGCTTTGAAAGCTCTTCGGGGGTGAATCCCTTTGCCATCTCGGTCTCGGTCGTGCCGGGCGCCACCGCGTTGACGGTGATGCCGAAGGGCGCGACCTTGCGCGCGACGCACATGGTCATGCCGATGAGCGCGGCCTTGGAGGTGGAATAGGCGCAGCCGGTGCTGAAGCCGCCCATGCGCCCCGCGAGCGAGGAGATGGAGACGATGCGCCCCCAGCCCTTCTCCTTCATGTACTTGGTCGCGTACTTCATGAAGAACACGGCGGCCTTCACGTTGATGCCCATCACCCGGTCCCACTCCTCCTCCTCGAGATCCTCGAGGGGGGTCTTGTTCAGGATACCGGCGTTGTTGACCACGATGTCGACCGAACCGTACTTGCGGGCCACGTCGTCGACCAAGTCCTTGATCTGCGCGACCTTCGACACATCGACCTTGAAGGCTGCGGCGTCGCGGCCTTCAGCCTTCAGTTCGGCGACGGTCTGTTCCGCGGCCGCCAGATCGATGTCGACGATGACCGGGAAGACGCCCTTGCGCGCCAGGCCGACGGCTATCGACTTGCCGATGCCCCGTCCCGCGCCGGTGACTATGGCTACTCGAGCTCCCATATCCGGAGCCTCCTTACCAAGAAAACATGATATGTATTATATTATAAAAAATCCGCTTGTCAAGGATTTTCGTAAGGATGAGATCGGGCGGGCGATCGATCGGGGATAAAGCTATATACTATGCCAATGATCGAGATCGGGCTGCGCATCAGCCGCAAGAAAAACGGCGCCATCGACTTTTCGATACCCGCCGCCGTCAGAGCGATATTCGCCCTCATCGCGGCCGCGATCGCAGCTACTGGCTTCGGCGGTTCCATCGGCATCCCCGGAGCGGTGCTGCTGGCGCTTTCTATCGCCGCGTCGGCATACGAGGAACGCTGGATATTCGATCCGGCGAAAAAGGCCGTCGTCTTCCGGCTCGGACTGCTGTTCGCGGCGCGCGTGCGGGCTATCCCCTTCTCCGACGTCGAGTCCGTCGAAACGGAAACCTTCGAAAAAGGAGCCGCGGGCAAAAGCGCCGACAGCGGCGAGCGGAAGCCGGGCCGCAGGAAACGCTACGCGCGGCTGGTCCTCCATTTGAAGGACGCCGAAACCCTCGTGGTCGAGACGGCGGCGGCCTCCAACCTCGAGCGGCTCGAAGCCGCCGCCGAAGGAATCGCGCGGATGATCGCGCCTAGAGCCTGAAGACCGGAATCGAGCCGCCGCACGCGATCGTCAATCGGGGTCGTGGTAGAGAAAGCAGGCAACCTGGTGGCCGTCGGCGGTTTCCTTCAGCCGCGGCACTGATTCCCTGCACTTATCCATACGCTTCGCGCAGCGGTCGTAGAAATAGCAGCAATTCCGCTCCTTGTCCGGCGAAGGCACATCCCCGGTCAGTATGATTCGGCGGCGTTTCCGCTCCACCTCCGGGTCGGGAATGGGAGCCGCCGAAAGAAGCGCCTGAGTGTACGGATGCAGCGGCTCGGAGAACAGGCTCGCGCTCTTGGATATCTCCACTATCACGCCCAGGTACATCACCGCGACGCGCGTGGAGATGTACTGGATGACCGCCAGATCGTGCGCGATGAAGAGATAGGTAAGCCCGAATTCCTCCTGGAGGTCCTTGAAGAGGTTCAGAATCTGAGCCTGTATCGAGACGTCGAGGGCCGACACGGGCTCGTCGGCGAGTATAAGCTCGGGTTTGAGCGCCAAAGCGCGCGCTATGCCGATGCGCTGCCGCTGCCCGCCTGAGAATTCGTGCGGATAGCGGTTGCGGAAGAAGCGGGAAAGCCCCACGCGCTCCATCAGATCCTCGACTCGGGCCAGGACCGCCGAGCGGTCCATATCGATCAACCCGCGGTTGCGGTAGATGGTCAGAGGCTCGGCGATGATATCTCCCGAGGTCATGCGGGGATTGAGCGATGCGTACGGGTCCTGGAACACCAGCTGCATATCCTTGCGCGCTTTCAGGAGTTCCGCCGCGGTCAGTTTGGTGAGGTCGCAGCCGTTGAAAAGGACCTGCCCGGCGGTCGGCCGGTACAGCTGGGCGATCGCGCGGGCGGTAGTCGACTTGCCGCAGCCCGATTCGCCGACGAGTCCGAGCGTCTCTCCACACTCGACCTTGAAGTCGATGCCGTCTACGGCGCGGATCGCTCCCGACTGCCCCCCGAAAAGCGTCCTGCCGTTGATCGGGAAATGCTGCTTCAATCCGGAGACTTCAAGAATGACTTCGCTTTTCATCATCGGGCATCCTTCGGATACAGCCAGCACGACACCGCGCACTCGCCCTCGAACCGAGTCGGCTCCGGATACTTGCTCTTGCACACCTCCATCGCGCGGTCGCAGCGCGGATAGAAAGGACAGCATTCCGGCAGGTCGATCACGTTCGGAGGCTGTCCCCGTATGGAGCTCAAGCGGGCGCCCGGCCGCTGGTCGAGGCGCGGCACCGACTTGATCAGCCCCTGCGTATACGGATGGCGCGGCGCCGAGAAGATGGCGTCGACGGGGCCACGCTCCACGACGCGGCCGGCGTACATGACGCAGATGGTATCGCACATGCCCGCGACGACGCCTAAAGAATGGGTGATCAGGATGACGGCGGTTCCGAGCCGGGCGGTCAAATCTTTCATGAGTTCCAGGATCTGGGCCTGAATGGTGACGTCAAGCGCGCTGGTGGGCTCGTCGGCGATGAGGATATCCGGATTGCAGGAAAGCCCCATCGCGATCATGACTCGCTGGCGCATGCCGCCGGAAAATTGATGGGGATAGCTGTCTATACGCTTTTCGGGGGACGGAATGCCGGCGAGCCTCAGCATCTCTATCGCCTTCGCTCGGGCATCCGTCTTGGAAAGCTTCTGGTGCAGGACGATCGTCTCGATCATTTGCGTCGATATCCGCAGGAACGGGTTGAGGCTCGTCATCGGGTCCTGGAATATCATCGATATTTTGTTGCCGCGGATGTTCCGGATCGAGCCGATCGGCATCTTGAGCAGATCTTCGCCCCGGTAGAGGACTTCTCCGCCCATGATTTTTCCCGGCGGGTTCGGAATCATGTTGATGATGGAGAGATTCGTCACGCTTTTCCCGGAACCGGATTCGCCGACTATGCCGAGAGTCTCGCCGCGCCGCAGCTGGAAGCTGACTCCGTCGACAGCCTTTACGGTGCCTTCGTCCACATGGAAATACGTCTTGAGGCCCTTCACGTCCAGAATGATTTCGTCGGTCATGGATGCTCCTCGGCCCCTCACGCCCGGTTCTTGCTCTGCGGATCGAGCGCGTCGCGCAATCCGTCGCCAAGGAAATTCATGGCGAACAGGAAGATGGTCATGGCGAGCGCCGGAAAAAATAGCCGCCACGGATAGAGCTCCATGGCCTTCACGCCGTCGGCGACGAGGGTACCCCAGGACGCCGAGGGGGCCGAAACGCCTAGGCCCAGGAACGAGAGGAAGGATTCGTTCATTATGAAGCTCGGCATCTGCAGCGTCGCGAAAATGATGATGACGCCGAGGGTGTTCGGCAGAAGATGCCGGAAGATGATCCGCCGCGAGCCGGCGCCCATCGAACGCGCGGCTTCCACGAATTCGGAATTCTTCAAACTGATGATCTGGCCCCTGACGACGCGCGCGATGGTCAGCCATGACACCAGCGCGATGGCGATGAATAGGATGAAGATGGAGTTCGTCCCGTCCGGAACCATCGACATGAGGATGATGACGATGAGCATGTAGGGAAGCCCGTACATGATGTCGACGAAGCGCATCAGATAGTTGTCGATCTTTCCGCCCGCGTATCCGGCCACCGCGCCGATGAGGATGCCGATGAGCATGGCGGTGATCGTTCCGACCACGCCGATGCCGATGGAGATGCGTCCCCCGTAGATGATGCGGGCAAGCATGTCCCGGCCGAGGTAATCGGTCCCGAGGACGTATACTCGGTCGTGCCCGGGGCCGCTCAGCGCTGATTCCCGGACCGTGACGAGTTCGGCTTCTTGGATCTCCAGCTCTTTCCGCAGATCGTCCCGATTCTGGGTCTGGAGCACCTTCTTGAGCGTTGCGATGCGCTCTTCAACCTTCACGACGGCGAGCTCTCCGGCGGGACGGAGGGACGGCGGCAGATTGAGATGCGTCATGTTCTGTTCGCTCGGGCTGTAGATCGGGAGGATGGGGACGGCCACCGAGACGAGCACGTAGAGTAGCACGACGTACAGCCCGATCGTCGCCATCCTGTTTTTCCGTAGGCGCTTCCAGGCGTCCGCCCACAGGGAAACCGGCTTCACCTGCTGATCGAACTCGTTTACCGGCTGAGTTGATTCCGAAGACATGGACGCTCCTATTTATACGAAATGCGGGGATCGAGCATCCCGTATACGATATCGACGACGAAGTTCATCGACACCAGAATCGCGGAGTACACGATGATGTCGCCCATGATGAGCGTGTAGTCCCGGTTGATCGCCGACTGGACGAAGAT
>QKCO01000070.1 GCA_003245635.1 Treponema sp. | reverse complement strand
TTCCGCACCCGCCCCGGCTGCGCCGCCGCCTGCCGCCGCCTCGACCCCCGAGGCCCCCCAACCCGCGAAGCCGGCCCCCGCGGCTCCGGCGCCCGCAACGGCTCAGGCTGCGCCGGAAGCCCACTCGGCGGAGTCGGAGACCGTCCGTGTTTCCGTGGGAGTGCTGGACGATCTGATGAATCTTTCAGGCGAACTAGTCCTGGTGCGCAACGAGTTGGCGGACGCGAGCCTGCGCTCTTCCGCGGCTGCGGTCAAGGCTGCGGTCCAGCGGATGAACTCCGTCACCGTGGCCATCCAGGACGCGGTCATGCGTTCCCGGATGCAGCCCGCCGCCAATCTGTTTTCCCGCTTTCAGCGTACCGTCAGGGACCTGGCCCGCGAACTCGGCAAGGAGATCGAACTGTGGATTTCCGGCAAGGAGACCGAGCTCGACCGGAGCCTCATCGAAAGCCTTTCCGATCCGCTCACCCACCTGGTCCGCAACGCCTGCGACCACGGGATAGAAGCGCCCGCCGTCCGCGTCCAAGGCGGCAAGGCACCGCGCGGCCGCATCGTCCTTTCGGCGGCCCACGAAGCCGGCCAAGTGGTCATCGAAATCGAGGACGACGGCAAGGGAATCGACGCGGACAAGGTGGCGGCCAAAGCCGTCGCCATGGGTGCGGTGACGGCCGACCGCGCCTCCCTCATGTCGCGCAAGGAAAAGCTGTATCTGATCACTCTGGCGGGCTTGTCCACCGCTTCCGCCGTTTCCGATTTGTCCGGCCGCGGGGTGGGAATGGACGTCGTCAAGGCGAACGTCGATCGTCTGGGCGGACGCATCGACATCGATTCCGAGGTCGGTTCGGGTACGAAGGTGCGCATCACCCTTCCTTTGACCCTGTCCATCATCCCGGCGCTCATCGCCGGCGTCGGCTCGGAACGCTTCGCGCTGCCGCAGGCGGCTGCTGCGGAACTGCTTCACGTCCGCGCCGGAGACGCCCAACGGCGGATCGAACGGGTCGGCGACCGTCCCGTCCTGGTCCTCAGGGGAGAGGTCCTTCCTCTGATCCGCCTGGCCGACGCGATCGGCATGAACCGGATCTACCGCGATCCCGATTCCGGGGAGCCTCTGCCCGATCGGCGGGAACGGGTGGAGGACCGCCGCTCTCCGTCGTCGGATCCGGTCCTGCTCGCCCAGGGCGGCAATGGCCCGGATCATCCGCGGGCGTCGGAAGACCGCAGGTTCCGCGCTTCCAGCGATTACCGGATCATCGTCGTCAGGGCTTCCGGCTTCCGCTACGGGGTCATCGTCGATCGCCTCTACGATACGACGGAAATCGTCGTGAAGCCCCTGGGCAAGCACATCAAGGCCCTGAAGGAGTATTCCGGGGCGACCATCCTCGGGGACGGTGCGGTCGCGCTGATCCTGGATCCCGCGGGCCTGGCGATCCACGCCGGACTTACCGCCGCGGGCGAGGATCGATCGGTCGTGGAGGAATCGGGCCAGGATATCGTCGACGAGGAGCGGGGGTGGCTCCTGTTCCGGAACGGAAAGACCGAGCAGTGCGCCATGCCCCTGGAAGCCGTGGAGCGGGTAGTCATGGTCCGCAGGAACGAATTGGACGCCGTGGGCGCGGATCTGTTCCTCAGGCTCGGCGAGAAGAACTCCCTCCCGGTATTTCCCGTCTCCTCGTTCACCGGACTGAGCCCTCTCGGGCCGGAAGACGCCGAGGCTTGCGTGATCTGCCGCGCCGCGGGGTATCGCTTCGGCTTCCTCGCGTCGCCGCCGGTGGATTCGGTATCCGCCGATGCGGCTCTGGACGACCGCTCCATACGCGGCACCGGCGTGTCCGGGACCGCCGTCATCCGGGGCGTCACCACGGTGGTGATCGACCCCGCCGGCGCTTTAGCCGCGGTGAAGCCCGAATGGTTCGGCGGCCGGCCGGCAAAAGCGGCGGCCGGGACTCTTTCGGAGAGCGCGCCCGCCTCCGGCGCGGCCTCCGTTCCCGACGACGCGCCGCTCATCGTCCTGGCGGAGGACTCGGATTTCTTCCGTAAGATGGTTTCGGACCTTCTGGCGGAAGCGGGGTACCGGGTCTCCGAAGCAGGGGACGGCGTCGCCGCCCTGGAGGCGGTCCGCGAAGCAGGCGGCGCGGTGGATCTCGTCCTGACGGACGTGGAGATGCCCCGGCTCGACGGCAGGGGCCTGGCGATGAAGATGACGGAGGAGTTCCCCGAGATTCCCGTGATCGCACTGACTTCTCTGGCCTCCGAAGAGGATGAGGCGCGGCTCCGCACCGCCGGGGTCAGCGATTATCTAGTGAAATTGGACAAGGATACGCTTCTGGACAGCGTTTCCGCGATACTCGACAAGGAGAGGATATGAAAGTGCTCGACAACATGAAGACGAGAGCGAAGCTCGTGCTCGCGTTCGTGGTCATCGCCGTTCTGGCCGGCATCGTCGGCGCCGTCGGCGTCATCGGGATGCGGACGATCGACCGCGCGGATACGCTCCTGTACGAGCGCATCGCCCGGCCTACCGGGGAACTGCTGGACCTCATCGCCGACGACAGTGCGATCCGAATCGCCATGCGCGACATAGTTCTCGCGAAGACCACTCCCGAACGGCGGGAACACCAAGATCAAGTGGCCAAGGCATGGGCGGATTTTCAGAAAGTCGGCGCGAGCTTCTCCAGCACGCTGCTCACCGCGACCGGAAAGGAGCACTGGCGGAACATTTCGGAAAACATGCCGAAATATGTGGCGCTTGCGGACCAGATCTTCACCCTGGCCGAGCAGGGCCGCGGCGAAGAAGCGGAGAACCTTATCGAAAGCGTCGGTTCCAAACTCATCAATCCAGTCGAGGAAAGCCTTCATTGGCTCGGCAACCAGAAAACCGAACTCGGGCGAACCACCGCGGCGGGGAATAACGCCTTGGCCAGCGTTCTGACTTTCGTCCTCCTCGGCATCATCGCCTTCGCCATGATTTCGGCGGTGCTGCTCGGCCTTTACATGGCGGGCTCGATCGCGGCGCCTTTGACGAAGGGCGTGGACTTCGCGAAGGCGGTGGCCGCGGGCGACCTCACCCGGCAGATCGACGTGAACCGGAAGGATGAGGTCGGAGTCCTTTCCGAGTCGCTCAATCAGGCGTCCCGCAACCTGCGGGATATGTTCAAGAACGTCCGCGACGGGGTGCAGACACTCGCTTCCGCCTCCACGGAACTGACCGCGATCTCCAAGCAGATGTCCTCCGGGGCGGAATCCACCAGCACCAGGGCCAACGGGGTCGCTTCCGCGGCGGAGCAGACCGGCGCGAACATGAGCGGCGTCGCGTCGGCCATGGAGCAGACGACCGTCAACCTGTCCACGGTGGCCACCGCGTCCGAGGAAATGACTTCCACCATCGGGGAGATCGCCTCCAACGCCGAGCGGGCGCGCCAGGTGACCTCCGAGGCGGTCGATTCGGCCAAGCGCGTTTCCACCACTATGGACGCCCTGGGATCCGCCGCCAAGGAGATCGGCAAGGTGACCGAGACCATCAGCGCGATCTCTTCCCAGACCAACCTCCTGGCGCTCAACGCGACCATCGAGGCCGCCCGGGCGGGCGCCGCGGGCAAGGGCTTCGCCGTCGTCGCGAACGAGATCAAGGAACTCGCCCGCCAGACCGCCGCCGCCACCGACGACATCAAGGCGCGGATCGAGGGCATCCAGTCCTCCGCAGGGAACGCGGTGAGCGATATCGGTTCCGTGGCGGAGGTCATCCGCCAGGTGAACGAGATCGTCTCCGGCATCGCCGCCGCCATCGAGGAACAGTCCGCGGTGACCAAGGACATCGCCGCCAACGTCGCCCAGGCGTCCCGCGGCGTGGAGGACGCCAACCGGAACGTCGCGGAAGCGTCGAACGCGGTCAACTCCATGGCCCAGGACGTGGCGGAAGTGAACCAGTCCGCCGGGGAGATTTCCAGTTCCAGCGCCCAGATCCTCGTTTCCGCGGAGGATCTTTCCAAGCTTTCGGAGCAGCTGAGGGCGATGGTCGAGCGCTTCACTATATGAACGGAAGCGAAAACGCCGAATCCGGCAGCGTCATGCTCGTCGTCTTCGTAGCGGGGGATTCCCTCATGGCCTTCGACGCCCGTTCGGTGGGGGAGGTTATCCGGGTCCCCGCGATAACGAAGACCTACGGTTCGGCGCCCTACGTCATGGGGGTCGTCAACCTGCGGGGGCGCATCATCACGGTGATCGATCTAGAGGTCAAGCTCGGCATGGACCGCAGCGGCGGGGCCGAGCCGCGCCTCCTGGTCATCGAGGACCACACGGGCGAAGCCGTGGGCGTCTACGTGCCGGCCCTCAGCGACGTGATCGAGGCGGACCTCGGGGACATCCAGCCGATGCGCGCCGATATCCGGGGCGCCGATCCCGATCTGTTCATCGGGGTACTGCGGCGGGACGACGCGCTGGTGGCCGTGCTCGATCCGAAAAAGAGCCTCGCCGTCGCATGATTTCCATCCTCGTCGTGGACGATACCATACTGTACCGGAAACTCGTCTCCGACATCGTCGGCGCCGTGCCGGGCGTTCGGGTCGTAGGGACCGCTCCCAACGGCAAGATCGCCCTCGCGCGCATCGCTCTTTTGAAACCGGACCTTGTGACGCTGGATGTCGAGATGCCGGAGATGAACGGCATCGAGGTGCTCCAGGAGGCGCGGAAGGCGGGCATCGGAAGCGAATTTCTGATGGTCTCGGCGCTGACTACCCGGGGCGCGGAACTGAGCGTGCGCGCCATGGAGCTGGGCGCCTACGACGCGATCGCCAAACCCGACGGCGTCTCGATAAACCGGGAGGGGTTCGCCGGCGAACTCAGGGTGAAGGTGGAAGCCCTGGCTAGGCGCGGGGAGATACGGAAGATACTCTCCGGGAAGCAGGGAGCGCCCCTTCCGCCGACATCTGCCGCCGCGGAATCCGGGAAAGCAGACGCCGCTCCTCGTCCCCGGAAGGAAGGCCCCTGCGAGATTGTCGCGGTCGGCGTGTCCACCGGCGGCCCCGCCGCGCTTCTGGAAGTGATCCCTTTCCTGCCGGCTCATTTGAAAGTCCCCGTGCTCATCGTTCAGCACATGCCGGCCCTTTTCACCGCATCCCTGGCGCGGAGCCTCGAGTCCAGGGGAAAGCTGCCGGTCAAGGAAGGGGAGAACGGCGAGCCGGTCAAGGCGGGAGTGGTGTACATCGCCCCCGGCGGTAAACAGATGCGGGTGGATCTCGGCGCGGACGCGATGACGAAGATCATCCGCGTCACCGACGAGCCTCCGGAGAATCACTGCAAGCCGAGCGTGGATTACCTCTTCCGTTCGGTGGCGCGGCACTATTACGGCCGCGCCCTGGCCCTCGTCATGACCGGCATGGGGGACGACGGCGCCCGGGGGGCCGGGGAAATCCGCAGATCCGGCGGAGAAGTCCTGGTCCAGGACGAGGCGACTTCCGTCGTATGGGGCATGCCCGGCGCGGTTGTCGCCCTCGGAAACGCGGACTCGGTGGTTCCTCTCGATCGCCTCGCGTCGGAAATCGCGGCGAGGACGAGGTAGCATGAGCGGACTGCGGCCCGAGGAATTCGCCGTCTACGCCAAGCTCGTGCGCGATCTGACCGGCATCACCCTGGATTCGGGGAAGGAATACCTCATCGAGACGCGTTTGGAGCCGATGGTTCGGGAACTTTCCCTCAAGGGTTTCTCCGACCTGTACTATCGGATAAAGGCCGATTCGACGGGGGCCCTCGCCAGGAAGGTGATCGATCGGATCACGACCCAGGAGACTTCGTTCTTCCGGGATTCCTCTCCCTTCGACATGCTCAAATTCAAGATCATTCCTGATCTGATCGACGCTCGACGGAAGACGCTGCCGGCGGGAGCCAAGATCCCCCTGCGCATCTGGAGCGCCGCCTGCTCCACCGGGCAGGAGGTCTATTCCATCCTGATCTCCCTCAAGGAAGTGCTCCGGGACCTCTCCGGATACTCGATCCGGCTCCTGGCCACCGATATTTCCGATTCCGCCATCGCCCACGCGAGCCGGGGCGTGTACCAGAGCGGGGAGATCATGCGCGGCATGCCGGCCGACCTGCTGGCACGCTACTTCGCGTCCGACGGCGGCTCCTACAAGGTCAAGGACGAAATCCGCGCCTACGCGAGCTTTAAGCGTTGGAATCTGTTCGACGATTTCTCGGCCTTCGGGCGTTTCGACATCGTTTTCTGCCGGAACGTAGCCATCTATTTTTCCGACGAAGACAAGCGCCGGCTTTTCGAGCGGATAGGCCGGGTAATGGAGAACGACGGGGCCCTCATCGTGGGTTCCACCGAATCCCTGCTCGGCTCCTCCCAGAGCCTGGAAGCGAAGCGGCATCTTCGTTCCGTGTATTACCAGAAAAAGGGCGTATGAATCGTATGGCATCGTGGGGAAAAGACCTCCAGGCGCTTTTGGGGGAAGCGGAAATCGACCTTCCCCGGATCGCGGAAAACCTTCTCGAAAAGCTCCTGAGGAGCACCCGCAGCGGAAGCGGCCGCGTTTCGGTCTCCGACGCCGCATCGGGAGACATGCGGACGCTCGCCTCTTCAGGGAAAGCGCCCGATGACGGAGGATCCCCCGCCGTGCTTTCGGTTCCGATCATTCTGGGTACGGAGCGCGCTGGGGAATTGATCCTTGCGGAGCCGGAAGCCCCCTACGGCGAGGAGGCCGTTTCGGCAGCGGAAGAGGCGGCGGAATATCTTGCCGCGGCCACCCGCTTGAGCAGGGAAGCGGCGGCTTTGCGGAAGGCCAAGGAATCCGCCGAGCAAGCCATCCGCGCTCAAAGCGATTTCTTCGCCTCCATGAGCCACGAGCTGCGGACGCCGCTCAATTCCATTCTCGGATTCGCGCAGCTGCTTTCCATGGATGAAACGGGCCCCCTCAGCGAGCGCCAGCGCGCCTATCTCGAGGAAATTCGGTCCGGGGGCGGACGCTTGTCCGGCATGATAGGAACCATTCTCGATGCGGCTAAAATCGAGACCGGCGGCGTGGTGCTGGAAATGAAGCCCTTCGACCTCGGCGCGTCCCTCCTGGCGCTCGCGGACACCCTGCGTTCCGCGGCGGAAGAGAAGGGCCTTCGCTTCGGGGCGAACATTCCGAAGGATCTCGGACCGCTAACCGGCGATGAAACCCGGGTTAGGCAGGCCTGCTACATCATGCTTTCCGGGGCGATACAATCCGCATCCCCCGGCGGCGCGGTCGATCTGGAGGTTTCTGCGGCGGGCGACCGCGCTTCCGTCGTCGTCCGGAGCGACGGCGCCGAATCCTCCGGAGAAGACTGGGGGCTGTCCGTCGCCCGGCGGATCGTCGAGCTCCACGGCGGCAGTCTGGTTCGTCGGCAGGGGGACGATCAAGGCGTGCTGGCCATCGCCGAGTTCCCCGGCCGGGAACCGGAAAGGCGCGCCCGGCCGGAAGCGCCCGCCGGGGCAGGAACGGGGAGCGGGAACGCTCCGTCACGGGGGGATATCCTCGTGGTGGAAGACAACCCGGTGAACCAGAAGCTCATCGCCGCGGTGCTCTCTACCTATGCGTGCTCTTCGATGCTCGTTTCCTCAGGGGAGGAAGCCTTGGAAGCGGCGCGCATCCGGGATTTCCACCTGGTGCTCATGGATATAAACCTGCCCGGCATCGACGGCATCGAGACCATGAAGCGGCTTCGCGGCGCCTCCGATCCGGCGGAACGAAGGCGGGCAGGCTTCCGGATTCCGGTGGTGGCCCTCACTGCTCATACCATGCGCGGCGATCGGGAGCGGTTCATCGCGGAGGGGATGGATGAGGTGCTTCCGAAACCGCTCGATCTGAAAAAGCTGAAGGAGATTATCGATAAGTATCTCCCCGGCCGCTGCGGGGATGAGCATCGCTATGACCCTGCTGCGGTCGCGGAAGCCATGTCGCTTCCCTTGGAAACGTTCAACGGGTTGATTTCGTATTTCTTTTCGCACTTGGCTGATCCGTATACGGATGCCTTGGCGGACGCCATCGAAAGCAGCGACCTTCCCCGTATCGCTTCAGCGGCGCATAGGCTGCGGGGATCCACCGCGACGCTCCGCTTTTCCGCATGTACCGCGCTTTTGGAAGAAATCGAGAAGGCCGCCGGCAGCGGAGAGGCGACGGATTATCGGAATATCTTCAGCCGTGTGCGGCAGGATTTGGACCGTCTTCGGGCCGATACCGCCGTGGTTTCGGGCGAGGCGTCCGGAAAGGCCGATCCCGTGGATAGGCTCTCGGGGCTCGAGGGCGCGGATACGGCAAAGGGACTTCTTCTTGCCGGAGGCGATAGATCCTTGTACGCAGACCTCCTCGTGGCCTTTTCCCGTTCCTACGGGTCATTCGGCGAAACCCTCGATGCGGCGTTGTCTTCCGGCGTGACCGCCGAAGCTCGGCGCTTGGTGCACGGGCTCAAAGGCGCCGCCGCCAACTTAGGGCTCTCCGCCGTCGAGGCTGCCGCCCGCCGGGCCGAGGAAGCTTTGTCGTCTACCGACGGCGCGGGCATGGGGATAGGCCGTTTCGGAACCCTTATGGCCGAGGTCCTTGCGGTCGTGGACGCCCTGAGAGGCTTCAACAATTCATGAACAAAGCACTTACCTTTCATTCGGAGAACACACGGCTCTATTAAATTTTGATCAACCTAATTCTGCTGGGGGTTGATATGACTATTCTTCGTGAAGCCTTTTCCAAAGCGCTTATCGCGCTCTTTTTCGTTTGCGTGATCGGAACGGCGTACGCGGGCGGCCGTCGGGACCGCTACGGCTACGGACCGGGTATGATGGGCGGCGGCTACGGTCCCGGCATGATGGGAAACGGATACGGGTACGGCCCGGGAATGATGGGTCCTTTCGGCGATGATCCGCAGTCGAATGCGCCTCAGGGGTTGGGCGTGGACAGGATCACGATCGAGGATGCGAAAGCGGTCGTCCTCAAATACTTGGACGCTTCCGGAAACAAGAATCTGGCGATCGATGAGATCATGGAATTCGACCGCAACTTCTACGCGCTCGTCAAGGAGAAGGATACGGGTATCGGCGCTTTCGAGCTGCTGGTGGACCCGTACCGCGGTTACGTGGGCCCCGAGCCAGGCCCCAACATGATGTGGAACGCGAAATACGGCCACATGTCTTGGGGGATCGGAGTCTCGGAGAAAATGCCGATCGATGTGCCCCGAGCGAGGGAATACGCCCAGAAATACCTCGACGGAATCGGTCCCGGCTTCTCCGTGGAGGAAAAGCCCGACGTGTTCTACGGGTACTACACGGCCCACATCCTGAAAGACGATAAGGTCGTCGGAATGCTGAGCGTTAACGGATATTCAGGCCAAGTCTGGTTCCACTCCTGGCACGGCACGTTCCGCGTTATGGAGAAGGAGGACTGACTCTTGGTTCGGGGTGGGCGGACGCCTTTGGCGCCCGCCCACTCTTGGCTTTCTCAGAAAGCATACCTTCGGGGTGGGCGGATTTGAACCGCCGATCTCTTGCTCCCAAAGCAAGCGCCTTAGCCCCTAGGCTACACCCCGCTGCGGTCGCAGTGTACCGGAACGGGGGGCGCAGGTCAATCTCAGCGGTCCTGCTCGTCTTCGGGAGGGAAGAGATACAGGTCCTGGATC
This sequence comes from Treponema sp., assembly GCA_003245635.1. GTDB lineage: Bacteria > Spirochaetota > Spirochaetia > Treponematales > Breznakiellaceae > SZUA-426. Next base: position 7,548 of record QKCO01000070.1, on the reverse strand, counting down.
TTGTAGGTCCGCTGCATCGAGAAGGATGTCGCCGCCTCGTGCTCGCTGACAATCGTGATTTCGAAATAGTGGCGCAGTTCCTCGAGTCCGGGAGCGGCCGCGGCGATCGCGAACTCGAATTTCCGCTCGATCCCTTCCTTTTCCGCCGCGATCGGTTTGGGCCAGAAGCTGAACGTTCCGGCGGTGTTCGTCACCAGCCGATAGGGATTCTGGAAATTGGCGTCGAGCATCGGCGCGAGCTTCCCGTCGGCGAGGAGGAACACATCGATATCGGCCAGCGGGGAAAAAGTCTTGCCGTCGAATATCCGGCCGATGATCGTCGGGAAATTGAATACGGGGCCCGCCGCCAGGTGCGGCGCTTCCTTCTTGCTCTGATGCTCGAAGTGGGGGCGCTTTGATTTGGCGATCTTCTGCAGCCCTTCGTGGATGAGCGAAACGACGTCAGCTTCTTCCTGCTGCTTTTCGATGGAATCGGTTTCCGCGCGGGCCACGCCGCGGCTCGAGACGACGTAGCGGGGCGTGCATCTATTGAGCGCGTAGCAGGCGGTGTCCAAACGGCATTGGAAGCAGGTGCAGGGGCGGTCGGCTTTGCCTTCCCGCTCTATCTCGTCGAAAATCTCGTTCACGGCGTCCAGAACGATATCTTCGGTCACGTTGTGGATTTCCATGCGTCTCGCTCCTCCGGTTGCGCTCATCAGAAGTACGCTCCTTACATAGTCTATTCATTTTCGAAAAGCGCGCAATACGGTTCTATGCGGCGGGCCGTCTCCGCCGGAGCGCACAGGCGCACCACGCGCAGCGACCGCGTGAAGGAAGCGACGACTTCGGATCGGAACACCGTCGAACTCAACTCGAAGGGAAGCGCTTCATCGGCGACGAAAAGACCCGTTTCGAAGGAAATCGGTTCGGGCACGTCGATGATCAGTTCGGTCGGATCGATTTTCCTGCCGGACTTCGCCGAGAAAAGCTCGGCGAGCCGCCGCTCCTCGTCGCCCCGGCTCGAAACTGACGCGTAGGAGCGATGGCGCGGCGAGGCGGGATCGAAAGGCGCTTCGGCCACTATAGCATGGAAACGAGCCTCGCGGGCGGCGGCTGCCAGCGCGAAGGCCGGGTGCTTCCGCTTGGCCAGCAGCGCGAAGAGGCCCTGGTCGTCCAAGCCGTAGAGCTCTTCGCTCGCGATGGCGCCGGCTTCGAGTCCGGCTGCGACCGCCTTCTTCACCATCGCCGTCGCGACGCGCACCGTGCGGTGCCAGTATACCGACCGGTACATCAGGTACTTGGCGAACAGTATCGCCTCGACGCTCTGTATGCCGCGCGAATCGATATCGACGCCGCGATCGGGGTGGGGATGGAGCCGGCTGAAGGTGAAGTCGACGTCCTGCGCGCCGTAGGGGACGCCGCAGAAGCGGGCGTCGCGGTTGAGGTAGTCGAGCTTGTCCGGATCGAGCACGCCCGACAGGAGTTTCCTGAAGAAGAATGCTTCCGAACCTTCCTGAATCGGAAGGGAGCCGTCCACAACGGCCGCCGTCAGGTACGGATCGGCGCCCGCGCGGGCGATTAGGGTGCGCAGCGGTTCGGCGACGACGAGCTTGGCGGTGAGCGCCTCGTGCTCTTCGAGCGGCAGCTCCTTCAGCGAATGCGCGTAGGGGAAGTGCCCCAGGTCGTGGAGGAGGGCGGCCGCCAGGAAAGACTTGGCGCCGACCTCCGTGGTCCATCGGTCGGCCCCCCGTTCCAGGAGCGTGCGCAGTAGGCGCCGCGCCAGGTGGTAGACGCCGATGGAGTGGGCGGCGCGGGTATGCGTCGCTCCGGGGTAGACCGCGGAGGCGGGGCCGAGCTGGAGGATGCGCCTGAGCTTCTGGTATGGCGCGCTTTCGAGCAGGGCGGCGAAACCTTCGGTGAGGTACACGTGTCCCCAGATGGGGTCGCGCACCGCCTCCGTGTAGCCTTCGTCCAGGGCCCTCAGCGCGCCGCCCATGGCCGGCTAGATCCCGCCCGCCTTGGCGTAGGGCACCTGTCCTCCCGCGCGCAGGATGCGCCGCGAGCGGGCGTCCACGTCGATGATCGCCGTGAAGCTCGTTCCCTTGGTCGTGTTCCGGACGGTCAGTTCGGCCTGCGCGACGCCCGCGTCCTTCTCGAGGACGGCGTGGATGCCTTCGATGGCGAGCTTGTCGCCGGCTTCAATTTTTGCGTAGTCGGCGGGGTCCTTGAATACGAGCGGCACGATGCCGTAGTTGACCAGGTTCGCCTTGTGGATGCGCGCGAAGGACTTCACGAGAATGGCCTTTACGCCCAGGTACATCGGACCGATCGCCGCGTGCTCGCGCGAGGAGCCCTGACCGTAGTTGAGGCCGCCTACGACCACGCTGGAACCGAGCGCCTGGGCGCGCTTCCAGAAATCGGCGTCGAGCCGGGAAAAGGCGAACTTGGAGATTTCGGGGATGTTCGAGCGCAGGGGCAGCACCTTCGCGCCGGCTGGCATGATGTCGTCGGTGGTGACGTCGTCGCCGGCTTTGAGCGCGACGGGAAGCTCGACGCGGTCGGGGATCGCGACGGGGGCGGGGCAGGGCTTGATGTTCGGGCCTCGCTCAATCTCGACCTTCAGCGCCTGCTCGAGCGGCAGCGGGGCGATGAGCATGTCGTCTCCGGCAACTTTCGTGGCTTCGATGGAAAGCTGGCGGAAGTCGGGCCGCTTGAAGGGGAAATCGTTCGGGTCGACGATCTTGCCGGCGACCGCGGCGGCAGCGGCGGTTTCCGGGGAAACCAGGTAGACGTCCGCGTCGGCGGTGCCCGAGCGGCCCTTGAAGTTGCGGTTGAAAGTGCGCAGGCTCACGCCGCCGGACTTGGGCGCGAAGCCCATGCCGATGCAGGGTCCGCAGGCGCTTTCCAGGATGCGGAAGCCCGCGCGGATGAGCTCGCCGAGGACGCCCGACTTCTCCGCGGCCAAGAGCGTGGCCCTGCTTCCCGGAGCGATGCCCGCTGAAACCCGCGGGTTCACGGTCTTGCCGCGCACGATCTCCGCGACGGCCGCCAGATCGTCCAGGGACGAGTTGGTGCAGGAGCCGATGACGACCTGGTCGACGGGGATGCCGGCTATTTCCGAAATGGGGGAGACGTTGTCGGGGGAGTGGGGCTTGGCGGCCATCGGCTTCAGGGCGGAGAGGTCGATCTCCACCACGCGCGCGTACGCGGCGTCGGGATCGGCCTTCAGTTCCTTCCAGCCCTCGGCGCGGCCGCGGTCGGCCAGGAAGTCGCGGGTTTTCTCGTCGGAGGGGAACACGGAGGAGGTGGCGCCGAGCTCCGCGCCCATGTTCGTGACGGTCGCGCGCTGGGCGACGGTGAGCGAGGCGACGCCTTCGCCGAAGTACTCGTAGACCTTGCCCACGCCTCCCTTGACGGTTTCCCGGCGCAGGACTTCCAGGATCACGTCCTTCGCGGAGGAGGCTCCCGGCAGCTTGCCGGAAAGCTTCACGCCGATCACCTGCGGCATGACCAGGTTGAAGGCTCCTCCGCCCATCGCGACGGCGACGTCGAGGCCGCCCGCTCCGATGGCCAGCATGCCGATGCCGCCGCCGGTCGGCGTGTGCGAATCGGAGCCGAGGAGGGTTTTGCCGGGAAGCCCGAAGCGCTCGAGGTGGGCCTGGTGGCAGATGCCGTTGCCCGGGCGGGAAAAATAGAGCCCGTAGCGGGCCGCCGCGCTCTGCAGGTAGCGGTGGTCGTCCATGTTCTTCCAGTCTTCCTGGAGGGTGTTGTGGTCGACGTACGAAACCGATAGCTCCGTTTTGACGCGGTCGAGCCCCATCGTCTCGAACTGGAGGTACGCCATGGTCCCCGTCGCGTCCTGCGTCAAGGTCTGGTCGATCCTGATGGCTATTTCCGATCCGGCTTCCATTTTGCCGGCGATCAAATGCGCGGCGATTATCTTCTCGGTGACGTTCTGGCCCACGTGCTTCCTCCTCATCTGATGCTGCGAATAGTAACGGCGAGCGCCCTCTCTGTCCATACGCCCTTTGACCTTCCGTAGAAGGCGCAGTACAATTGAAGAAATGCGTGCCGGCTTAATCCTGCTTTCGGGTCTCCTTTTCGTCGGCTGTACGCGTGCGGCGCCTCCGCCCGCCGCCTCCGCGCCTCCGAAGAATCCCTCGGCGCCGGACAATCCCTCCCGTTCCGCTCCCATCGAAGCGCCGCGGACGGTCATGAAGCCCTTGGCCAAGGATGACTCCGACCGGAAGGCGCCTGCCCCGCGCAACGACCTTTCCGTCCCCTCCTCCGGCGAGACTCCCCGCTATCCGCGCGACTACGGAATAGGTCCGCTCGGGCCAGGAAAGGATGACGACGCCTATCGGACCGCTCTCGGCGTGCTCGCCGACGCGGCGGCCGGCAAGCCGACGGCTGGCCGTTTCACCGAGGCCGGCGCCCGGAGCGCGGCGGCCCTCGCGCAAACGCTTTCGGCGCTCGGCGCTTCGCCGTCCTTCCGCGCCGGCAGCCCCGCTCCCCTCGAGGGCGGCGGCGTCTCCTTCCTCGTGCGCGCTTTCGGCGCTGCCGGGAGCGCGAGCGGCGAAATGAACCTCCGCGCCGGGACGGACGGCCGCTGGCTCGTGGACTCGGCCTCATTGGAAGCCGATCCGAAGAACGACCGTTCGGCCGAACCTGAATTCGATCCCCTATCATATAAACGTTTTTTGTAGGAGTCCGCCATGGCCACGCCGATCAAGCGCATCGAGAAAGACTTCCTGCTGAAGGTACTCTTCGACGAGCAGCTTCAGCTGATGCTCAAATTCGGCCGCGCCGAATATATCCTGACGGTCGATCAGGCTCCGAAGTCCGATATACGCTTCAAGAGCAGCCGGCCGGTGGACGGGGCGCGCCGCGGCTCCAAGCTCGAGCTCATGTTCGATTACCGCGGGCAGGCGATCATCTTCACCACGACGGTCGAGGACGTGAAAGATGCGATCATCACCGCCGAAGCGCCCGAATTCCTCTACAAGAACCTGACGCGTTCGTTTTCGCGGGTGACGACCCCAACGGACCTCAAGGTCGTGTTCACCTTCCGCGGCGACCGCTATCGCCTGGCTTTTCCGAAAACCCAGGAATACGAGCCCGCCGATTTGCCCGCCTACTCCGACATCTTCGACCCATCCAACATCAAGGAACTGGTGGGCCAGCTCTCGACCTGGGCCCAGGACGCGGCGAACGGACACAAGCTGGTGATGTTCAGGGACGCGCAGCCGGCCGCCTTGGAAGAGAAGCTGGTCGCCCAGATGGGCAAGGCGCTGTTCATCCCCTCGACTCAGAGCGATCTGCCTTCCATAGACCCGAATCCGAAGAAGCGGATCATCACCGGCGAAATGTTCAGGAGCTACTTGGAAAGAGCGGGCACCGACAAGCTCTACATCGAGGCCGCGGTCAACCGCTTCCTGAAGGCCAAACAGGACGCGGGCCTGTATTCTGATCTGTGGGCGCCCATCCTGTTCCAGGAATACGTCATCGGGTATATCCATCTCTGGATCGATGCGGTCGGGAAGCCTCCGTTCGACCCGACGGTCCTGGACACGGTGTACCAGTTCGGGAAAGTGCTCGCGTATTCGCTCAAGACGAACGGTTACTTCAAGGCGTACGAGATGAAGAAGGACCCGTTCCCCGGAAAGGTGATCGACATCAGCGCGTCCGGGCTCTTGTTCGCCAATTCATCGGCGGCGCTGTCGGCGGCGCTGCTGACGGACTCGGAGATAGACCTGCAGGTCACGGCGGGCAAGCGGACGATCAAGTGCGGCGCGCGCATCGTGCGCCGCTACCGCGATTCGAGCCTGTACTATTTCGGCTGCCGCTACACGGACATCGCTCCCGAGGACCTGCGCTTCCTGTTCGAATACCTGTACGGCAAGCCCTTCACGGACGCCGACGCGGGCATCCTTTCCGAACCGGCGAAGACGTAGGCGGGCGGCGGCGCGCCCTCAGGCGTCCAGCTTCCTGACCGCTTCCTCGATATTTGCGCAGATCGGGAAATAGCCCGAAAGCTTGGTCAGTTCGATGACCTTTTTGACCGGACCGCGGACGTTGGCGATACAGAGCTTCAGGTTCATTTTCTTGATGGTCGAGCAGAGGTAGATCAGCGCGCCGATGCCGCTTGAATCGATGTAGCCGACCGCCTCCAGGTTCACGATGAAGCGCTCGACTTTCTTTTCGATCATCTTCATTACCAGTTCCTTGAGCTTGTACGAATTGTACAGATCCATTTCCCCGGCAATGTCGATGATGTAGGTTTCTCCGTGTTTTCGGATCTTGAGTTCCATAGGCCCTTATGCTCCTGCGCTGCAAGCTTGGGTTGGCGGCCGGCAGAGCCCGGCCGTAGTGCCGGCGGCTGCGTAGGTAGCGGAAAAAGTATCCGGAAACGTTAAATTTGATAACGAGGGAAAGTGTAGCATCGATGAAAATCACCGTCAAGTTAATGGTTCTCAAATAAGGACATGCGATGCTCATTACTGTCAACAGGGGGCCTGTCAGGAAAAAATCGGTCCTCGCTGGTCCTCGGACTCGGCCCTCCGGTCCTCGCCCTGCGGGAAGCGCTCAGACCGATTTTTTCCTGCCACCCCGCTATTACGCAAATGACGGCTTTGTCCTGATTCGAAAAGGCGATGCGGTAGGGCGTAAAAAAACCGCCCCGGGCGGGGCGGTTTGTTAGACTGCTAGAGCGGGATCAGTACAGGTTGATCCGAGCGCCGAAGGTCCACTTGAAGTTGCTGGTGAACCAGGCGGGGATGTCGTACTCGTCGCCGGGAGAAATGTAATAGAGCCAATACTGATCATAATCATAGATATCATCATCGTAGGTTCCCTTTACGACGCCGTCCAGCGGCATGACGTAGGAACCCTTTACGAAAATGCCGATTCCGCCGAGGTTGATTCCCAAACCGGCGCTGAAATCGCAGTAGAGGGAGGCATAAAGGGGGTCGTCTTCATCGATATATGCATCTTCAGGATAGGGATAAATATACATGTAATCGTAATAATCTTTCATGTATTGCTTGGCAGCGGCCGCATCCTGATAGGCGTACGCGTTCATGCCGATACCGAAATTAACGAACGGATCGATGAAGAAGTGATTGCCGAATAAGTGATAGGACATATACAGATTGAAATCATACTGCATGGTATCCATCGCGGTGACGCCATAGGAATCGTCCATGTTGAAGTTGAAGGACGCGCCGAGGCCCATGTGCTTGCCGGTGATCTCCACGAAGCCGCCGTAGAAGACGCCGACGCCGTCCTGCAGATTCTTGAACGCTTCCTGGACGGTGGTGGAGTCGTCATCGAAATACTGCACGCCGCTGATGCCGAAAGACAAATCCGCGAACGCGCCCGTGGCTACCAGAGCGCCCATGGCCAAAGCCAATGCAAGTTTCTTCACAATATTCCTCCCTGGTCTTGCGGCCAAGAGCCGCTGGTCATCTTGTTAACGCCATTATACAGCAAGCGCAGGGGCAAAACAATATGAGAATATTAAGAATGCTATGAGGCCGTATAGAAAAAAAGCGCGGGAGGATATATTCT
>QKCO01000106.1 GCA_003245635.1 Treponema sp. | reverse complement strand
AGATCTTGACGTAGGCCTTCGCGCCGCCATCGGCGACCAGCCGAGCGGCCTCGAACGACGCGACGCTTTCCTTGAGATTCTCCAGCGTCCGCTCTTGGGCGGCAGACTTGTCCGCCAGCGCCCGCGCGGCGGCCGCGATTTCGCCCGCGGGCGACTTCAGCAGGACCGACACGGCCTCGGCCGCGCCGCGGACCGTCCGGTAATCGCGCAGCGCGGCCCGGCCGGCTACGAAGGACACGCGAGTCATGCCTTTGTATTTCTCGGAGCCAATGATCTTCAGGAGCCCGATATGCCCGGTCGACGGCAGATGCGTCCCGCAGCAGGGCGAATAGTCGTAGCCGTCGATTTCGATGACGCGTATGACGCTTTCGTCCTTCGGCGGCGTTTTCCTTAGGGGGAAGTCCTCGATATTCTCGGGCGGACACAGGTGGGCGACCACCGGATAGTCGTCCTCGATGATCGTGAAGACGGCGTCCTCCGCGGCGGCCAATTCGGAAGCCGACACTTCCGGCGCATCGACGTCGATCGTGCAGTAGTCGTCGCCGAGCCGCATCGAAACGGTAGGCTTGCCGAAGAGGCGTAGGATAGTCGCCGAAAGAAGATGCTGGGCCGTGTGGTGGACGGCGAAATAGCGTCGGCGCGCGGCGTCGACGCGGAGCTCGACCGACGATCCCGGAGCGAAGGCCTCCGCTCCCAGGCCATCGACATAGTGGAGCACCGTTCCGTTGGAGCCTTCGCGGACATCGACGACCGGCACTCCGGAGATGGTGCCCCGGTCGCCGGCCTGGCCGCCGCCTTCCGGGTAGAAAACCGTGGAATCGAGAACGAGGGCGCGGCGCCCGTCGTCCTCGACTATGGAAACGATCGAGGCCCCGCCCCGGTCCAGGAACGCGTCTTCGTAATACCGTCGTGCCGTGCTCATGCGGCCAGTATGAACCGGACGGAGGCGGACCGCAATAGCGCCGGACTATCGGCCGCGTTCGACGCGATCTTGGATGCGGTTGCGCATCGGCGCGATCAGAATGAAGTTGAACAGCAGCGCGTAGAGCGGACAGATGAGCGCGACGGCGAAGTTGGGCCCGAGCTTGCCCGGGTCGGTGATGCCCCCGAGGATGGCGATCGTGCCGACGAAGACGCCCAGGACCGCCGCGTACCAGGCATAACGCCCGAGCGCGCGGGCGGCCGCGTCGGCGGAGCGGAGCTCATCCTCGTCCATCGGCCTTTTCCCGAATGCCGCCGAGAACGCGCCGCTTATGCCCTTCCAGCCGTAGTCTCCGGCCGTGACGGCGAAGGAGAGCACAAAAATGACGGCAGCGGAGGGCAGATCCAGATACCAGGCGGGATTCCCTGCGCTCACGACTACGGCGAACAGGAAGGTCCCGACGACCACGAACAGGGAAACGAGATACGACGCCAGCATAGGTCACTCCTTTCGTACGGATTCGCCGAGCTTCCGCGCGACGGCGAACAGAACGCGCGTAACGTCCTGGCGAACCGAACGGTCATTGAATAGGGCTTCCGCTCCGCGCGCGGGAACGGCGGCAGGACGGGAAACCGGAACGGACAAGCAGAAAACGAGGAGGCAGGCCGCTCCGGCCATGCCGAGCAGGTCCTGGGGCAGACTCCGCGATCCTAGCCGGCGCGGCGCGGCGCGCGCCCTGCCGATCGTGGAGCGTACGCGCAGAGCCTCGGCTCCGGGAAAGGGAGGCGCGCAGTTCGCGTCTATTTCCCGTCGGAAAAAGGCGGCGACCTCGTCCTTCAAATCATCCTTCAAAACGATCCTCCATGCGCTCGCGCAACTGATCCCTGATGCGGAACAGCCGGTACTTCACCGTGCCGGCGGGACGGCCGGTCAAGCGGCCGATTTCCCGCACCGAAAGGTTTTCGAAGTAATACAGGTAGCAGATTTCCCGATCGCGCGGAGGCAATCCACGGATAGCCTCGCCGACCGCCCGCCGCCTCTGGTCACGGTCGACTTGCTCGCAGGGATCCGCGTTCTCCGCCGCGGCCTCTTCCAGAACCGCTTCGGGCCCTCCCCGCCGACCCGCGCGCCGCAGCCGATCCACGCACAGGTTCCGCGCGATCGCGTACAGCCAAGGCGCGACGGGAGCCGCAGCGTCCCGTGCCCCGAAAGCCGCGAACGCCCGCGCGAAGGTTTCCTGGACAAGGTCCTCCGCCTCGTCGCGAAGCGATGGAAACATTCGGCCGACGTAATAGGCAATCCGGGAATAGTATCGGTTCCAGATTTCTTCGAAAGCCTCGTCGCCCATCGCTTAAATACTACGATAAACGAGCGGAACGGTTGGGACGATGCGATCGATTCCCATCCGATTCTTGAACGTTTCTCTGTGCAGAGTCATCGGTTTTGCATATCATTGCGGGTATGGGTGAAAGCGGCATCCGCATCGACCGGCAAGAAAACGAGCGGCTCTTGAGGGTCAAGGACGCTATCCTCTCCATCAACACCTCCTTGCTCGAAATGAAGGACACCGCGCAGCTGTTCGACCTCATCCTGGACAACGTGCTGCCGGCGATAGAGCATGCCAACGTCGGGTGCGTACTCTTGCTCGATAAGGGAAACCTGCTGCGGATCGCCGCGGCGAAAGGATACCCGGAAAATGAAATTCCAGACTTCAGCGTACGCATGGAGGACAGTTTTCAATGGAAGAGATGCGGCGGGCACCTGACCGATACGCTCATCATCAACGATCTGCAGGAGTTCACGCGCGAACTCGGCGTCCCGCTGGATATCCTCAAGGACAGGGACGGCTATGAAATCAAATCGACGATGAGCACGCCGCTGATCGTCGACGGGAAGTTTTTGGGCCTGCTGAACTTGGACAGCCGCGGCAACGACGTCTTCGACGATGTCGATCGGACGCTCGTAGAAGTCATCCGTTCCCAAATTCCGATCATCATAAAAATGTTCAAATCATTCGAACGCATCAAGGAATTGCTGTCGGAAAAGGAACTGTTCATCCGGGAAGTACATCATCGCATCAAGAACAATATGGCGACGATCGCGAGCATCCTCAGCATGCAGGCAAGCTCCATCGATGATCCGCGGGCTTCCGCTGCACTTGGCGACGCGCGCAATAGAGTGCAGAGCATGATGACGCTGTACGAGAAGCTCTATGTCTCCTCGTATTCCGGAACGCTGAACGCGACGGCTTTTCTTCCGCCGCTCATCGACGATATCGTGCGGAACTTCCATACTCCCATCGCCTTATCGGTTGTAAAACGGATCGCCGATTTTCCGATAGCAGAAAGCCGACTGCAGCCGATCTGCATGATAATCAATGAGATATTGACGAATTCGATGAAATACGCCTTCACGGGAAAAAACGAAGGACGACTCGAGATCACCGCGAAACAGGTGAACGGGTCAGTCCGCATCGAAATAGCGGACGACGGGAACGGATTCCCGCCTTCGTCCGGCATCGTACATTCCGAAGGATTCGGCTTGATGCTCGTGCGCAATCTAGCCAAGCAGATGGGCGGCAAAACGAAGATCGAACAATCGAAGGGCACCCGCTTCACCCTCGAAATCCCCGATTAGCCCCCGCAGGTCGCAAGCCGAAGAGCTGCGGATATCTTTCCTACCCATCGTTGCGCGATAACCCGCGAACCACCGTATAGGTGGACCGCGCCAGAAAAAGCGGTGTGCGAGCGCTTCCCGCAAGGCGCTCCGCGCCTGAGGACAAGCGAGTACACCGCTTTTTCGTCGGCAGGTTCGAGAATTACAGTCCCGTTCGCGTGTCAGCGCGCCGCGTCCGCGTTGAACTCCTCGATCATCTTGTCCAGCGCGCCGACCTGGGCGCGGAGGCCTCCCCAGTAGGCGCGATAGTCGTCCCACTGGGCGCGCAGCTCGGAGAGGTCCTTCCCGAGCTGCTCGATCCAGGTGAAGTACTTGAGGTTGTGGATGCGGCGCTTGTCGATCTGGGTGAGCTCAAGCGTGTGGTCCACGGGGATCGAGGTGAGCCGCTCGTAGTCGCGGTCCGCCTGGCGCTGGTCGTAGGCGCCGCGCTCGGCGGTCAGCTCCGAGAGGCGGCTGCCGTACATCGCCATGGAATCGGTGAACATGGTGAAAACCACGTCGTTCTCGCCGAGCTCGTAGTGCTTGGCGAACTTGATCGCGCCGATCATGTTGCCGACGCCGGAAATGCCGATCCAGTCGAGCTTTGCCATAACATCCGCGGAGACGCCGACTTCCTGGAGCAGCTTGCGGCCGGCCGGCTCGTTGAACAGGCGGATGAAGCGCATCGGCAGCTCGTCGTCGACGGCGATGGCCATGTCGGTGTCGCGCAGATTGTGGATCCAGGGCACGTGCTTGTCGCCGATGCCTTCGATGCGGTGGTCGCCGAAGCCGTTCTCCACCAGGGTCGGGCACTGCAGCGCCTCCGCGGCGCCGACGCGCGCGCCGGGGAAGGTGTCGCGGAGGTACGAACCCGAACCGAGCGTGCCGGCCGAGCCGGAAGAAAGAACCGCGCCCGCGACCTGGTCGCCGGGCTTGGCGATCTTCTTGAAGACTTCTTCCATCGCCGGACCGGTAACCGCGTAGTGCCACAGGTGGTTGGGGAGCTGGTCGAACTGGTTGAAGATCACCGCGTCGGGGCGGGTCGCCTCGAGCTCGACGCACTTGTCGAAGATCTCCTTCACGTTGGACTCGCAGCCGGGAGTCGCGATGACTTCCTCGGCCATCGTCTTGAGCCATTCGAAGCGCTCCTTGGACATGCCGGCGGGGAGGATGGCGACCGACGGGCAGGAGAGGAGCCGGCTGATGTACGCGCCGCCGCGGCAATAGTTGCCGGTGGAGGGCCATACGGCCTTTTTGGAGGTCGGATCGAAGCGGCCGGTCACGAGCTCGGGGAGCAGGCAGGAAAGCGCGGCGCCGACCTTGTGCGCGCCGGTCGGAAACCACTTGCCCGCGAGGCCCACGATGCGCGCCTTGGTGCCGGTGATCGCGCGGGGAAGCTCGATGAAGTTGACCCCGCCGAATTGGCCGCCCTTCTCCATGGGTTCATTGTGCCAATTGACTCGGAAAAGGTTGCGGCTGTGCACGTCCCACAAGCCGATGCTCTTGAGCTCGTCCTTCACCGACTGGGGAATCTTGGACGGATCCCGCATCTGCGCGTAAGTCGGCAGGATGATTCCCTTCTCCCTGCAGCGCTGCACGTTCTTCTTCCGCTGGGCCTCGTTTATCTTCAGATCGATCATATCAACCACTCCTCGTTGAAATACAGCTCCGAATCCGCCGGAACGACGATCGGCCGGTACAAAATGAACCGTTTCATCTATCTTGTCTATACATCTCTTTAATCACTAAACGGTCGCGCCGACGGCCTTCGCGGCGTTCTTGATGTCCTTGAGCCCCGAGCCCGTAAGCATCACGACCACGCTCTGGCTCGGGTCGATGGTCTGCCTGACTTTGTAGAAACCGGCGAACGCGCAGGCCGACGACGGCTCGGCGAACAGGCCCGCTTTGGCCGACACCAGCCGCTGGGCCGCGAGGATCTCCTCGTCGCTTACGGTCACCGCCTTTCCGCCGTACTTCTTCAGCTTTTCCAGGGCGTAGTAGCCGTTGCGCGGAGAATCGACCGAAATCGAATCCGCCGTCGTCGTGGCGGCCACGGTCTCGGCGAAGGGGTCCGTCCCCGCGGGCGCCGACATCGCGCGCGCGATCGCGCTCGAGCCTTCCGCTTGGGCCGCCCACACGATCGGCATCTTGGCGATGGCGCCGAGCTTGAGGAGATCCTCGAAACCGCGGATCACGCCGGCGATGATGACCCCGTCGCCGGTAGGCACGAAAACGTGGTCGGGCGCGACGGCTTTTCCGCCCGCGCCGGAAGCGGCCCCCAAAGCCCGGGCGATCTCGAACGAGGCGGTCTTCTTGCCTTCGATCGTCAGCGGGTTGTAGGCGGTGTTGCGCGAAAGGACGCCGGTCTCCGCCGAGTACTCGAGCGACTTGTCGAAGGCCAGGTCGTAGTTCCCCTGGATTTCCCGCAGCTCGGCGCCGTATTGGAGAACCTGCACCCGCTTGGCGATCGGCGCCGTAGCGGGCACGAAGACGGTGATCTTGAGCCCCGCCGCCGCGCCGACGGCCGCCATGCTGGAAGCGGCGTTGCCGGTCGACGCGAGCGCGATCTCCTTCACCCCGCGCTGCCGCGCGAAAGCCGCCACCAGATAGCTCGCCCGGTCCTTGTAGGAGCCTGACGGGTTGCAGGTGTCGTCCTTGAGGAACAGCTTCGGGAAACCGAGCTCCGCGCGCAGGCGATCGGGCGCCCAGAGCGGCGTATCCCCGACGGGGATCGGAGGGAAGAACGAAGCGGGCACCGGAAGCGGCACCGGTCCGTCCCTGGACTGGTCGTAGGTCCCCGACCAGACGCATTCGAGCACTCCGCGCAGCGCCTTCCCCGGCACGTTCGCCGCCGAGCAGGCGCCGCAGAGGTAGCGGCCCGGATCGATGGCGTATTCGGCGCCGCAGGTAGGGCAGCGGTAATTCCAGTTCACGCGCGCTTCTCCAGCGCGTAAGGCAGCGACGCGTAGAAGGCCGCGCAGGTTTCCAGATCCGCGACGCGGTTGATCTCATTCGGCGCGTGGGCCTGATTCTCATCGCCGGGGCCGAAGCCGATGCAGGGAATCTTGTGCCGGCCGCAGATCGAGACGCAGTTGGTCGAGAAGGTCCACTTGTCGACTGTCGGGGCCTTGCCGTACAGAGCCGAGTACGCGTCGACGCCCGACTGCACCAGCGGATGGTCGGCGGGAATTTTCCAGGTCGGGAAGTAGAGCTCCTGCGGGTAGACTTTCCCGGTGTAGGCCGGCTGGGAATACTCGGGCATCTTCACGGAGAATTTGTCGACGCCCGCGGCCGAGAGCGCCTTCTCGACCTGGGAGATGGCGAGCTTGTCGTCCTCTCCCCAGGTCAGGCGACGGTCGCAGTAGAGCATGGCCTGATCGGGCACCGCGCACTGCGAAGGGCCGTGGACCTTGATCTGGGACACGGTGATCGTTCCCTTGCCGAGGAAGCCGTCGTCGTCGGGCTTCAGTTCGGCATTGAGCTTCTCGAGGGAAAGGGCGGCGCGGGCGGCCTTATACGCGGCGCTCTCGCCGCGCTCGGGCGCCGAGCCGTGGCAGGAGATTCCGGCGATATCGATCTGGATCTCCATGCGCCCGCGGTGCCCTCGGTAGAGGCGGCAGCTCGTCGGCTCGGTGGAGACGACCATGTCCGGAACGAACTTCTCTTCCTCGATGAGGTACTTCCAGCAGAGACCGTCGCAATCCTCCTCGATGACCGTGAACGCGAACCAGACCGTGTAGTCGCCGGCGTAGGCCATCTCCTTGAGCATGCGCGCCGCGGTGATCATGGAAGCCGCGCCGCCGAGCTGGTCGGAAGCGCCGCGGCCGTAGACCAGGCCGTCCTTGACGATTCCGGAGTGCGGCGGCGTCTTCCATTGAGCGGGATCGCCGACGCCGACGGTATCGATGTGGGCGTCGAACACGAGCTTCTTCTTGCCGCTGCCGACGCGGCCGAGAAGGCTTCCGAGTCCGTCGACCCTGATATCCTCCATGCCTGCTTCGGCGCACATTTTCTTGATGGCTTCCACGCGATCCTTTTCCGTGCAGCTGAATCCGGGAACCTGGATCATCTTGCTCAAATTCTGCGCGGTGTAGTCTCGATACGCCGCGGCTTTCTTCAGGATTTCCTTGGGATCGTACGCCATTCGCTTCACCTCTCACCGGTCGATCCGCCGCGAAACGTTTTCGCGGATTTTCGGAACGATTCTCTCGATTTCTTCGCGCAACGCGGAGAAATTCCATTATACAATACCGTTCGGGAAACGCGCGAGGAGCTCGTTTTTTTTTCCGGGCGATTGCGCGCCGTTTTCGCCCATGCTAGGTTCGTTCCACGTTCCATCTATAATAGGGAGGCTGCCATGAAGAAGGCGCTCGCGCTTCTGTTCACGTCCATCGCCTTAGCCGGGGGGCTGTTCGCCGCTCCCGCGTCTAAAGTCAAAATCGCCCTCATCGTCGAATCGACCGTCGACGACAAGGGCTGGGGCCAGGCCATGCACGACGCCATCGTCGCCGTGCAGAAAAAGTACGGCGATTCGCTGGTCGAGTACAACTACAGCGAGAAGATGAAGCCCGTCGACGCCGGCTCGGCCGCGCGCCAGTACGCGTCCCGCGGCTTCGACATCATCGTCTGCCACGGCGCGCAGTTCAAGAACCTCGTGCTGGAGATGGCGGAGGACTTCCCGAAGACGACCTTCGCCTTCGGCACCACTTCCGAGATCGGCCCCAAGAACGTGTTCACCTACATGCCCGAAAGCGAGGAGACCGGCTACATCAACGGCGTCATCGCCGGACTCACGACCAAAGCCGGGATCATCGGCCTGGTCGGCCCCGTCGACGGCGGAGACGCCGCCCGCTACAACCGCGGCTTCGTGCTCGGCGTGAAGGCCTCCAATCCGAAGGCCGAGGTGAAGGTCGCGCACACCGGCAGCTTCGGCGATTTCGTGAAGGCCGCCGAGCTCGCGCACACCGACATCAAGGCGGGAGCCGACGTTCTCACCGGTTCGGCCCAGCAGGCCCTCGGCGCCCTCCGCGCCGTCGCCGAATACAAAGATAAGGACATCTGGTGGGTCGGCCAGGATACCGCCCAGCTGGCCATCCCCGAAAGCTACAAGGTCCTGTCCGCCGCGAGCTACAACTATAGCGCGGTCATCGAGACGATGATCGCCAAGCGCGACGCCAAGATCTTCGGCGGCGAGAACATCCCCCTCAACTTCAAGAACGGCGGATTCATCTTCAAGTTCAACGATTCCGTCGGCAAGGCCCTTTCTCCCGCCGCCCGGAGCGCGGGACAGAAAGCCCTCGACAGCCTGATCGCCGGCACGCTTCCCATCGCCTGGCGCGACGTCAAGTACTGATCCCGTCCGTTAAGCCGCGCGGTCCGCGTTCCGGGCCGCGCGGCTTTTTCATTTCCCGCCGAACATAGAGGAGCCGATGCCGAATCTTCCACCCCGAATAACGGATCTGCGGCTGGAGGGCGTCACCAAGCGTTTCCCCGGCGTGCTCGCCTGCGACCATATTTCCCTCGATGTCGGCCAAGGACAGGTTCTCGCGCTCGTCGGCGAGAACGGCGCCGGCAAGACGACGCTCATGAACATCCTCATGGGACTCTACCAGCCCGACGAGGGCCGCATACTCATCAACGGAAAAGAAACCCGCTTCAGAACTCCCAACGACGCGTACGACTGCGGCATCGGCATGGTGCATCAGCACTTCATGCTCGTCCCGAACATGACCGTAGCCGAGAACGTCGCACTCGGATCGAAAGACCTACACCGCTTCCTCAAACTCGACCTGAAGACCGCCAAGAAAAGAATTCTCGAAATTTCCGAGCGATACGGACTGCCCGTATTGCCCGACGCCTATATCAGCCAGCTTTCCGTCGGAGAACAGCAGCGCGTCGAGCTGGTGAAGACTCTTTGCTTCGGCGCGAAATTCCTCATCCTCGACGAACCAACCTCCGCGCTCACTCCGCAGGAAACCGACGACCTCATCGAACTGCTCAAGAGAATGAGCGGCGAACTGTCAATCATCTTCATCAGCCACAAGCTCAACGAGGTGAAGGCGCTTTCGGATACCGTCACCGTGCTCAGGCGCGGCGCCGTGGTATTCCGCGGAAATACCGCCGACCACAGCCCGGCGGACATCGCCGCGCTCATGACGGGGCACGAGGTCATCCTTCCGCGCAACGAATGCGAGGACGGCTGCGGCAAGAGCGTCCTCAAGATTGAAAAGCTTTCCGTGCGCGGCGACCGCGGACACGCGGCGCTCGACGGACTCGAACTGGAGCTTCGGGCCGGAGAGATCGTCGGGCTCGCCGGCGTTTCCGGCAACGGCCAGCGGGAACTCGCGGACGTCCTGGCCGGCCTCAGGGAAGCCGAATCGGGATCGATACTGCTGGAAGGCGAGCAGCTCCTCGGCAAGACGCCGCGCCAGATCATCGATTCGGGAGTCGGCTACATCCCGGAGGACCGCCACGACGAGGGCATCGTACCCTCCTTCTCGATTCGGGAAAACCTGGTCCTCAAGGACTTCGCCTCCCCGGCCTTCACGTCCGGCCCCTTCCTGAATCTGGCGCAGACCGAGCGCAACGCGAAGGAGCTGATCGACCGTTTCGACATACGCTGCCCTTCCTCCGCCACGGCCGCGGGATCCCTTTCCGGCGGAAACATACAAAAAGTCATCCTGGCCCGCGAACTCGCCCGCAAGCCGACGACCTTGATCGCCGTCTACCCGACCCGCGGCCTCGATATGGGAGCCTCGGAATTCATCCATACGCGTCTGCTCGAGCTGCGGAAATCGGGCACAGCCATCCTGCTCATCTCCGAGGAGCTCGAAGAGATCATGAACCTTTCGGACCGCATCGCCGTCATCTATAAAGGCAAGATCCTGAAGATATTGCCGGCCCCCCAAGCCACGAGGCAGAAACTCGGCGTGCTCATGGCGGGCATAACCGACGAAGGAGCGGCCTCGTGAACCGGACATTCAAGACCGCCTTCACTGTCGCGGTCATCGCCGCGGCGACCCTCGCGGCCGTGCTCATCGGCGCCGCCGTCCTGCTCGCCATCGGCGTCGAACCGCTGGCGGTGTACAAGGTCATCCTCACCGATCCGCTCAAGGATCTTTACGGCATCACCGAGATTCTCGTCCGCTCGGTGCCGCTCATCCTCATCGCGCTCGGCATCTCGGTTGCCTTCCGCTCGGGCATCCTGAACATCGGAGCCGAAGGCCAGATGCAGATCGGCATCATCTCCGCCGCAGCGGTGGCGATCGCGCTGCCGGATCTGCCAAAGCCTCTGCTCCTGCCTCTGGTCCTGCTCACCGGAACCGCCGGAGGCGCCCTCTGGGGCGGCATCGCGGGAGCGCTCAAGGCGAAGCTGGGCGTCAACGAGATACTCTCGACGGTCATGCTCAACTATATCGCCGCGCAGATCTACGGCTTCCTGCTGCGCGGCCCCATGATCGATCCCGCGGAGCTCACCGTCGGTTCGGGGACCCCACAGACCGTGCGGCTGCCGCGCGGCGCCTGGCTCGACCGCATCGTCCAGGGCACCCGGCTCCATTCGGGCCTGATCATCGCGCTCGCCGCCGCCGTTTTGGTGTT
Source organism: Treponema sp. (assembly GCA_003245635.1). Taxonomy (GTDB): domain Bacteria; phylum Spirochaetota; class Spirochaetia; order Treponematales; family Breznakiellaceae; genus SZUA-426. Next base: position 6,259 of record QKCO01000106.1, on the reverse strand, counting down.
CGTGCTCATGTGGCGGACCGCGGCCGGTTTCCGCCTGCGCGCTTCGGGCGCCGAGCCCAAGGCCGCCCGCTACGCGGGCATCCGCGTCGAGCGCTCGCTCATCGTCGCCATGCTCATCTCCGGCGGCTTCGCGGGTCTCGCGGGCGCCGTCGAGCTCACCGGCGTGCATCGCCGCGCGATCGAAGCCATCTCCTCAGGTTACGGCTTCTCCGGCATCGTCGTCGCCCTTTTCGGCGGCCTGCACCCCGCCTTCATCGTGCCCAGCGCGGTATTCTTCGGCCTCCTGCTCATCGGCGCCGATATGACCCAGCGCGCGATGAACGTGCCGGCGAATATGGTCTTCGTACTGCAGGGCGCGATCATCCTCAGCATCGTTTCCGCGAAAACCTACCTCAACGACCCCTACGCCCGCGAACGGGCGTTTCGGCATTTCTCGGCTCTCGCCGCGCGGTTCCGACCCAATAAGAACGCCGACAAGGAGAACGGGCGATGAGCATCCTCGATATGGTCCTCAACATACTCACCCTCGGCATCCCCTTTTCCGTCGCGCTCGTCCTGGCGTCCACCGGCGAAATGTTCAACCAGCGCTCCGGCGTCTTCAACCTCGGCTGCGAAGGCATCATGGCGATGGGCGCATTCCTCGCGTTCCTGCCTCCCTATTTCTTGAAGGATACCCTCGGAGCCGACGCGGCGAACCTCTTCGGCCTCGCCGTGGCGATAGGCGGCGGAGCCCTGCTCGGAGTGCTCTTCGCCCTCGTCGTCGTCGTTTTCCGGGCCCCCCAAGGCATCGCGGGCATCGGTCTGCAGATGCTCGGCGTCGGAACAGCCGGCACGCTTTTCCGCCATTTCGTCGGCGGCGTCACCGGCGTCGACGGTATCGCGAACCTGCCTATTCCCTTCCTTTCGAAACTGCCGGTGCTCGGCCCGATCCTCTTCGACCTGAATCCCGTCGCCTACGCGACCTTCCTGCTCGTGCCGGTCTCCTGGTACGTCCTGTTCAAGACGCCCTGGGGCCTCAAGGTGCGCGCCGTCGGTACGCATCCCCGCGCGGCGGACACCATGGGCATCAACGTCGCGGCCGTACGCTTCCAGGCGCTCGCCGTCGGAGGAGCCTTCGCGGGGCTCGCGGGGGCCTACCTGTCTCTCTGCCAGGCCAAGATGTTCGCCGACGACATCATCGCCGGCCGCGGCTTCATCGCGGTGGCGCTCGTCTATTTCGGGCGCTGGCACCCGCTGGGCATCCTGGGCGGGAGCCTCCTGTTCAGCATCGCCCAGTCGTTCCAACTTTCAGTGCAGGTCTGGGGCATCGATTTCCCCTACGAATTCGCCGTCATGCTTCCCTACGTGCTGGTCATCGTCGTGCTCTCGCTCGCGCGCAAAGCGAACCTGCACGGCCCCGCGGACCTCGGCAAGCCGTACAACAGGGAAAAGCGCGTGTAGGAGGACGGAGCCATTTCCGTGAATACGACTGTAAGCCTTATCGTCAACGGCGAACGCATAGAACGACCGGTGGACGAGAACCTTTCGCTGCTCCGTTTCCTCAGGGAAGAGCTCCATCTGATCGGTACGAAGAACGGATGCGAGAAGGGCCATTGCGGGACCTGCACCGTCATCGTCGACGGAGAGGCCAAGCGATCCTGCCTCATCAAGATGAGCCGCGCGAACGGTCTGGACGTGACGACCATCGAAGGCGTGAAGGACGCCGAGGACGGAACGCCGCACTACATCCGGCAGGCCTTCCTGCTGGAGGGCGCCGTCCAGTGCGGCTTCTGCACGCCGGGCATGATCCTCGCGGCGAAAGCTCTCCTGGATAAGAACGACGCGCCGACGCTCCCCGAAGTCAAGGAAGCCCTCAAGAACAATCTCTGCCGCTGCACCGGCTACGCCGCCATCGAGCGCGCCGTGCTCCGCGCAGCCGCCGCGAAGCGGGGCGATCCGATGTCTTTGAAGCCGCCCGAGCGAGGCGGCGTCGGCCATTCGGCGATCCGCAAGGATTCGCCCGCCAAAGCGCGCGGCGAGGCCCTTTACGTCGACGATCTCCCCGCGGAACATCCGCTCGTCGGCAAACTGCTCTTCAGCGAATATCCGCACGCTCGGATCGTCTCTATAGACGTCTCGGAAGCCGAAAAGGCGGAGGGCGTCGCCGTCGTGCTGACAGCCGGGGACGTGCCCGGCCGCAACGCCTTCGGCCTGTTCGTTCCGCAGCAGCCGGTGCTGGCCGCCGACGAGACCAGGTTTCTCGGAGACGTCATCGCCGCCGTCTTCGCCGAAACCCGCCAGCAGGCAGATAAAGCGCGCGGACTCATCCGCGTCGTCTACGAGCCGCTCGAGCCGCTCTTGTCGGCGCTGGACAATTTTTCCGACGATGCGCCGCGCATCCATCCGGACGCCGAAAAGAACGTCGTGCACCACGTCTCCGTGCGCAAAGGAGACGTCGATAAGGGCTTCGGCGAAGCCGACGTCGTGATCGAGGGCCGCTACTACACGCCGGCCGTCGAGCACGCCTACATGGAGCCCGAATCCAGCCTTGCAGTTCCCGACGGCATGGGCGGCGTCATAGTGCGGACGGGAAGCCAGGGCTCCCAGGAGTACCAGGAGATGATCGCCGAAAGCCTCGACCTGCCGATGGACAAGGTTCGCGTCATCCTGACCGCCTGCGGCGGCGCGTTCGGAGGCAAGGAGGAGCCGGCGGGGGCCATCCACGCCGCCCTCGCGGCGTACAAAACGGGGCGGCCGGCGAAGGTCGTCCTCAGCCGCGAGGAATCGATACGGATGAGCACCAAGCGGCACCCGATGCACCTATGGATGAAGCACGGCGTCACCAAGGACGGCAAGCTCGTCGCGGTAAGCTCGCGGGTCGTCGCCGACGCGGGCGCGTACATGTCCGCCTCGAAACCCGTCGTTTTTCGCTCGGCCGTCACCGCTACCGGCCCCTACGAGGTGCCGCATTTCCACGCCGATTCCTACGGCGTCTACACCCACAACAATCCCTGCGGCGCCTTCCGCGGCTTCGGCAGCACGCAGGCCTGCTTCGCGGCCGAAATCCAGATGGACAAACTCGCCGAAGCGCTCGGGATGGATCCGGCAGAACTGCGCCGCCGGAACGGCTACGAAAGCGGATCGGTGACCGGCACTGGCCAGACGCTCGGCGACGGGATCGGCTACAGGGGAACGCTGGAAGCCGCGGCCGCCGCGCTCGAACGCATGAAGGAGGAATTCGGCCCGCTCGAGCGCCCCGCGCACGTGAAGCTCGGCTTCGGCATCGCAAGCTCCTACAAGAACGTGGGCATCGGCACGGGGCTCTCCGACCATGCGGGCGCCATCGCCGAGCTCATGCGGGACGGCCGCGTCGAAATCCGTACCGGGGCGGCGGAAATGGGCCAAGGCTCCGACACGGCCGCCGCGCAGATCGCCGCTCAGGCGCTTTCGATCCCCTACGACTTGATCGATGTCGTTTCGAGCGATACGGCGCTGTGCCCCGACGGCGGCATGACTACCGGTTCGCGCCAGACCTTCGTCACCGGCAACGCCGTCAAGGATGCCTGCGGAGCGCTGAAAGCGGAACTCGCTCCCTACTGGCCCGACGGCGCTCCGACGGCCGATGCGCTCGCGGCGACCTACCGCGCGGCGAAGGAGAACTGGGCGAGCGTCCTCTTCGAGCGCACCTACGTCCCCCCGAAGACCTACGCCCACCGCACCGACGCGAACCCCGATCCCGCCCGCAAGGCCGAGGAGTACGACATCCACTACGCGTACTGCTTCGCTTCGGCCGCCGTAGCCGTAGAAGTCGACACCGAGTCCGGCGCGGTGCGGGTCCTCAAGGTCGCCGCGGCGCAGGATGTAGGCAAAGCCATCAATCCGGTCAATGTCCGCGGCCAGATCGAGGGGTCGGTGGCGATGGGCCTGGGCTACGCGCTGACCGAGGAATACCGGCAGGACGAAACGAGAGTGATCACCGACGACCTGCGCAAGCTCGGCGTTCCCCGCATCGGAAGCATTCCGCCGATAGAGGTATTCATCATCGAAGAAGCGCACTCCAAGGGGCCGTACGGAGCCAAGGGCATCGGCGAGGTGGGCATCAACCCGCTCGCGCCCGCGGTCTCGAACGCCGTCCACGACGCGGTCGGCGCACGCCTCACGGAGCTGCCCATGACGAAGGAGAAAGTGCTGGCGGCGCTGAAAGCCGCTACTGGAGCTTGAGCAGCGCTTGGTAGACTTCGATAGCCCGGCGGGTGGAATCGAAGGCGAGCTCATCGGGCGATAGGTCTTCCGGCCTGATGAACCTGACGCCGGCGGCTTCTCCCGGATCGAGCCTGAAGTCGGCTTCGCTCAAGCCCTCCACGCGGGCGAGGAAGAAGAAGTCGCAGGTATTGTACATCACGTTCCCGAACTCATAGCGGTTGGGAAAGGACGCCAGGAATTCGAGGCTTTCCGGTTCCCAGCCGATCTCTTCGCGGCATTCGCGCAGGACCGCATCCTCGGCGCGCTCGCCCGGGTCGACGAAGCCGCCCGGAAGCGCGAGAAGCCCCTTCGCCGGATCCATCGCGCGCACTATGAACACGAGCCGTCCGTCCGACTCGATCACTGCCCCGGCGGCGGTCGCCACGTTGTGGAAGTAGAGAAAGCCGCACGCAGCGCAGCGGAACCGTTTTCCGTGCTCGAAAACGATCTCGCGAACGCCGCAGGCGGGACAAAAACGGAAGGGCATATCAGGAATTGGATTCGAGCGCCGAAAAGTGCTCCTCGAGCATAGCCCGGTATTCATCGGGCATCTCCGTGAACTGGATGCCAACGATGCACTTCCCATCTTCCATCCGAGAATGCGCCACGTACCCTTCGCATTTGACCAGATGGATATCGCCGACATCCCGGGGCAAGCCGAGCATGAGGTACACCGGCGTCATCGGATCGAGCGGGTGGCTCACCTCGCAGGAAAGTCCGCCGAGCGAAAGGTCCAAGCCTTTTGCCGCGAGAAACACGTCGCCGTCCGACGATATATCTATCATCTGCTTGACCGAGAAGCGTTTGGAGCTTCTTTTCTCTTTTTCTGGCATATCGACAGTATAGATCGCTCCCGCTGGAATTGAAAGCGATATCCGTTGAAGCTCACGCGCTCCTCCCCCTATACTGCTTTCATGGAATACGAATGTACGCTCCGGGTCCGCACCTACGAATGCGACGTCTACGGGCATGTGAACAACGCCGTCTACCTGAACTATCTCGAATACGCCCGCGGTGAATATCTGAAGTCGATAGGATTCCCCTACCTGACCGCTGTCGACGGCGGATACGGCTTGTACGTCGCGCGCATCGCCATCGACTACAAAAGCCCCGCCTTCCCCGAAGATGAGCTGCGCATCGTGACGCGGGTGCTCAAGAAGGGAGCGGTGAGCGGCACGCTCGGTCAGACGATCCACCGGGGAAGCGACGTCGTCGTCCAGGCGGAAGTCACGTGGGCCTTCGTCGACTCGAAAGGCGCCCCGACGCGCATTCCGAAAGAATGGGACCTTCCCGGCCTGAAGCCCTGAGAGGCGATTTCCGGCGAATTCAGATATCCAAGGGCGCTGTTCGAAGAGACGCGTCCGCATGCGAGATGAACAGGGCGCTGTTGTTCGCCAGCGACTTCCAGCCGTCGCTCGCCGCGTAGCCCGAGGAAGTTGCGACGCTGGTCCTCGATCCGTCGGATCGGTCGAAGCTCGAGTACAGAATCTCGAAATAATTGTCGATTCGATGGCTCCAGCCCGCCTCCTCGTAGATGCGGCGCAGGAGCGGGCTGCAGATCGGGAGATCCGCGTGGGCCCTGGTCATGATCGTATAGTCGGAAGTCTGGATCACGTTGTTGTAGCTCGCCTGGGGATAGTCGAGGCGCAGGCGGCGGATGGTCGCCGACAAGGCCCGCAGCAGCTCTTCTGCGGTCGGCGAAAACGCCGCCGATCCGGCCCGCTCACGCTCCAGCAGATGCGCGAACAACTCCCCGTAGAGCCTGGAATCCGACCTGGTCGTCGAGCCCGCAAGCCCCAGGGCCTCGCGGTATTCCCGCGGCTTGTCCACCACGTTTCCGGCCTTGTCTCCGATCGTGCCGTTGTGCCCGAAGGCCAGAGCGCCGATCATGAACGGCTGCTGGTTCTCGAAATCGAGTCCGATGCCGGGACTCGCCAGCCGCTCGTGGACAATGAGCGAATGCACCGGCCGTGACGCGACGGCCGCGAACACCGACGCGTCGTCGTCGGCCGACCTATTAGAAAGATAGTACGAGCGG
>QKCO01000161.1 GCA_003245635.1 Treponema sp. | reverse complement strand
CGCCGACGTTCTTGATGAGGATGAGACCGTCCTCGCGGTCGTCGGAGAGCCCGGCCAGCTCGGTCTTCTCGATGACGGCGTACTCGTCGCCGACCTGGACCCCCATATCCCTGCCGAGCTGCATCTTCACTTCTCCGCCCCGAACCTGCAGGACCTTCGTGTTGAGGGTGAACGCGGGGATCTTGCGGATCTCGAAGGTCAGCTGGGGCGCGAGTCCGTCGAGCGCCTGCTTGATCGACTTGTACTGGGTCTCCCGCGAATTGCCCGAGGTGGTGATGTTGGCGTACCCGAACGTGGAGCCCGAGGCCACGTTGATGAACGCGACCGAGGTCTTGAGCGTCGTCTCGAACTGATTCGCCTTCTGGTTGAACTGCGAATTGAAGTCGACGATGGTGGGAATGACCACGACGAAAGCGCCGTAGAGTTTGTCGTACAGAGCCTGGGTCATCTGCACGTCGCCGAATTTGAGCTCTTCGGGGAGCGGAGTGTTGTTCTCCTTCATCCGCTTGAGCGTATCGATGAAGGCCTGCACGTCGGCGGCCTTGAAGCGTTCGGTTGCGCCGAAGACGTTGAAGCGGCCGAGGTTGACGAACACGCCCTGTATCTCGGCGTCGACGCTCGCCATCGTCTCGAGGGGAATATTGTAGCCGTAGTAGCCGAGCGCGAAGACGGCGACGTCCTGCTTCTCGCTGACCGTAGCGGCCGAAGGCGGCTGCTGGGCGAAGAGCGCGGCGCCCGCGAGACAAAAGACCGCCGCTAAAAGGGCGAGCCGACGGATGATCATGATGGGTCCTCCTGGATTTTCGCTATCGTTGCCCCAAGTATACCGCAGGAGGATGCGGCGTCAAGGCGACCGGCGGCGGCATCTTGCCCACGGTCGAGCTTCCGGCTATGCTCGCTTCGATCATGAACCGCCCTTCCTACGGCGACGGCGCCCCGATCGCGGCCATCGCCACGCCCCTCGCCGAAAGCGCCCTCTCCGTCGTCCGCGCCGGAGGCCCCGGTTCCGTCGCCCTGGCGGCCAAGGCCTTCTCGCGCCCCGAGGTCCTCGCCGCGGCGCCCGCGAGCAGCGCCGTGCACGGCTGGCTCGTCGGCCCCGGCGGAGAACGGATCGACGAGGTCGTCGCCGTCGTGTTCCGCGCGCCGCGCAGCTTCACCGGCGAAGACACGGTCGAGTTCATGTGCCACGGGGGCGTGGCGACGGCGAAGGCGGCGCTGCGCGCCCTGGTCGGAGCCGGATTTCGGGAAGCGCTGCCGGGAGAATTTAGCTTCAGGTCCTTCGTCAACGGGAAAATGGACCTGACTCGGGCCGAATCGATAATGGAATTGGTTGGAGCCAAGACCGACGAGGCCAGAACACGGGCGGTCGGAAGGCTGGCCGGAGCCCTCGAGCGGGAAATAAACGAAGCGAAGGACCTGCTCGTGCGCGCGCTTACGGCCACGGAGATACTGCTCGACTATTCGGAAGACGACGGGGTCGGCGAAGACGAAGCGGGCATTCTGCCCGACCGCGAAGCCGTCGAGGCCGCGGCGGTCCGGCTCGAAGCGCTCGCCGCCGGCTACCGCGTCGAGCGGCTCTACCGGGACGGCGCGACCGTCGCGGTCGCGGGGCGGCCGAACGCCGGCAAATCGAGCCTCTTCAATCGCCTGGTCAAGGAAGAGCGTTCGATCGTTTCGGACGTTCCCGGCACCACGCGCGACTGGATCGAGGCGTGGATATCGATAGAAGGAATTCCCGTGCGCCTGGTGGATACCGCCGGCTTGCGGCACGCGGACGACCCGGTCGAACGCGTCGGGGTCGAGCGCAGCCGAGCGATGCTCGACGGCGCGGACCTTACCCTGTACGTCGTTGACGGGACGACGGGGCTTCACCCGGAGGACGCTGCCTTCCTCGCGCGGCACCGGAAAGAGGCGCTCCTGCCCGTATGGAACAAGATCGATGCGGGAGCCTTCGCGCCGGCTGAAGGCTTCGTAGGCGTCAGCGCCGAAACCGGCGACGGCGTGGGAGAGCTCGCCGCGGCGATAGCCCGCTCGATCGCGGGGCCGAAAACGGAAGCCGCGGGGGATTCGGCCCGCGGCGCCGGCATCGCCTCCGAGCGGCAGAAGGGACTGGTCGACCGCGCGATAGCCGCCGTCGGAGAAGCGCTGCGGAGAACGGACGCCGGCCTCGCGCTCGACCTGGTGGCGCCCGAGCTCCGGGAGGCGGTCGACGCGCTCGGAGAGATCACCGGGGAAGTGTCGACCGAAGACATCCTCGAAAACATGTTCGGACGCTTCTGCGTCGGCAAATAACGGCGGAGTTTTATGGATTACGATTCGATAGTCGTCGGCGGCGGGCACGCCGGCATCGAGGCGGCGCTCGCCCTCGCGCGCCTGGGCTTCAGGACGCTCCTAGCGACGCAGAACCCGGACAAGATCGGCGCCCTCTCGTGCAACCCGGCGGTCGGCGGCCTTTCGAAGGGCAACCTCGTCCGGGAAGTCGACGCGCTCGGCGGCGAAATGGGCAAGCTCATCGACCGGTCGATGATCCAGTACCGCGTGCTGAACCGGTCCAGGGGACCGGCGGTGCAGGCGCCGCGCGCCCAGGCGGACAAACACGAATACCAGGCAGCCGCTCGCCGCGCCCTCGAGACGCAGCCGGGCCTCGAGATCTTCATGGATACGGTGGTCGATTTCATCGTATCCGCCGACGGTCGCCGCATCGAGGGCGTCGTCACCGAACGGGGCCGAAAGATCGGCGCGCGCGCGGTGGTCCTCACGACCGGCACCTTCATGGAAGGCAGGATCTTCATCGGCGAATACGAAGCCTCCTCCGGCAGGCTCGGGGAACCGGCGGCCGTCGGACTGGGCACGAACCTGCGCGCGCGCGGCTTCCCCGTGGGCCGCATGAAGACCGGCACGCCCGCCCGCATCGCCTCGGATTCCATCGATTTCTCCCTGCTCGAGCGTCAGGACGGGGAAAGCGCCCGGCCCTTCTCCTTCGACCTCGATCCCGACGCCCGCATCGAGCGGCCGGACGTCCCCTGCTGGATCACCTTCACCGGCGAGGAAACGCACCGCATCATCCGCGAGAACATGCACCGCTCGCCGCTGTACGGCGGGAAGATCATAGGCAAGGGGCCGCGCTACTGCCCGTCCATCGAGGACAAGGTGGTGCGCTTTCCCGAACGCGGCAGGCACCAGATATTCATCGAGCCGGAAGGGCTCGGCACGACCGAAATGTACCTCAACGGCTTGTCCTCGTCCCTGCCCGAGGAAGTGCAGACGGCTTTCGTGCGCACCCTTCCCGGCCTGGAGAGAGCCCGCGTCGTGCGGCCCGCCTACGCGGTCGAATACGACTACCTCGATCCCCTGGCCCTCTACCCGAGCCTCGAATCGAAGCTTCTCGAAGGGCTGTTCGTCGCCGGACAGACGAACGGGAGCTCGGGCTACGAGGAAGCCGCGGCTCAGGGCCTCATGGCGGGCATCAACGCGGCGCTGAAGCTGCGGGGCGCGGCGCCGCTCGTCCTCACTCGCTCCGAAGCGTACATCGGCGTCCTCGTCGACGACCTGACGACGCTCGGCGCCACCGAGCCGTACCGCATGTTCACTAGCAGGGCGGAACGCAGGCTCGTCCTTCGGCACGACAACGCCGATTCGCGCCTGACCCCCAAAGGGATGGACATAGGACTGGTCGACCATGAACGATGGACGCGTTTCGAAGCCAAGCGGGATTCGATAGAAGAAATCACCGAACTGCTCCGCTCGCGGAAGATCCCCGGAGACGCGCAGAATGCGCCGCCCGAGGGCTCGCCCCTGCGGCCCCATATCGGAGAGAGCCTCGCGAAGGCCCTTTCCGATCCGCTGGCGTCCATCGACGCGGTGCTCCCGTACGCCCCGGAACTGGGCGGGAAACCCGCCGAATGGGTGGAGAGGGTCGCCCTGGACATCAAGTACGCAGGCTACATCGCCAAGGAAGAACGGGCGGCCGCGCGCATGGACAAGATGGAGACGCTCAAGATACCGCCGGATTTCGACTACGGAGCCGCCTCAGGCATTTCGGCGGAAGCCAAGGAAAAACTTTCCAAGATCAGGCCCTTCACCCTCGGGCAGGCGTCCCGCGTCAGCGGCGTGCGGCAAAGCGACATCGCCGTCCTCATGGTGCGCTTGTCCCTCGGGAAACGATAGTCCATACTTTAAACGATGGATCGGCTCGACGGAATCGTACGGAAAGAGATTCGCGCCTTCCTCGGAGTCTCCGCGCTCTCGCTGCTGGGCGGCTGCGCCCTGGTCGCCGTGCGCTTCGCGCTGACCGACCGTTTCTTCTACTTTTTCCTGCTCTGGAACCTCGTCCTCGCGCTCGTGCCCTACGGCATCGCGGTCGGTCTCTTCGCCGCTTCGCGCAGGCGGAAATCGCCGGGAACCTATACGCTGATCGCGGCGCTCAGCGTCACCTGGCTGGTGTTCTACCCGAACGCCCCCTACATCTTCACCGACTTCATCCATCTGGTGAACCGGACCTGGATCCGCGGAGGCGAGGACATCGGGAAGGAAACGCTCCTCTGGTACGATCTGGTGCTCTGCTCGGCTTTCGCCTTCCTCGGGCACTCCGCGGGACTCATCTCCATCGACTTGGTGCTGCGCTCGTTCAAGGGAGTGGTCAACGTGAAGCTCGCGCGGCTCCTGATCGTCGCGGCCGCGGCCATCGCCGGCTTCGGCCTCTATGTCGGCCGCTTCGTGCGCTTCAACAGCTGGGATCTCATCCTCGATCCGATCGGAACGGCGCGGCGCATCATACCCTACTTCGCCGAACCGCAGGCGGCGCTGCTTTCGGCGGCGTTCGCGGCCTTCATACTCATCACCTACGCGGTGCATCATTTGTCGCGCAAATCATATTGACATTTCTATATTAGCATATTACTATATATTTACAAATAGATAAGGAGGATCACGATGAGCGTGAGCGTATATTCGACCCAGAGCTGCCCCTACTGCACGATGGTGAAGAACTACTTGAAGGAACGGCACATCGGCTTCGCCGACTACGATGTAGGCCGCGATCAGCGCAGGGCCGACGAGATGGTCAGGAAATCGGGCCAGATGGGCGTTCCCGTCGTCGAGATCAACGGCCGCGTCATCGTCGGCTTCAACAAGCCGGAAATAGACCGAGCCCTAGCGCGCTGAAGGAATCAGGCGAAGGCCCAAGGCGAAGCGGAGGTTTTCCGCCGCCGGCAAGTCTTCGCCCGTCCATAGGCGATACAGAGGATACCAGCCGCGAAGATCGACTCCGAGCTTGTAGCCTTCTACGAACGGGAAGTCGAAGCCCAGCGAAGCGAAAGAAAGCAGCCACCGGCCGTTCTCCCAAAAATAGGGCACGATCTTGTCATGCTCATCCCGCGCGTCGGCCGAATCGTCGGCGAGCAGGCAGAGTCGCAGATCGCCGGTCATGCCGATCGACACGTGGAAACCCGACAGCTTGGCGATCCGGAACGAGAAATCCAGCGGCAAGCCGAGCATGAAGCCGTATACTTCGGACGAGCGGTTCTCCTGGGCCACCGGCACTGCCCGCTCGAGCGTCTCCGAATAGCCGTAAAAGGTATAATACAGATCCATTGCGGGCTCGAACCGTAAGAACGAAAGCAGCGGAACCGAAAAAGCGATGCCCGGAACGGGCATGACCGGAGCGAGATCCCCTTCCAGTCCATTGTCCTCGAGTATCGTCATAATCGAAGCCCGGTACACGAACGTCGGCTTCTCGGCAGAAACGAGCGCGGCTGCGCAGCAGAAGAAGGCGGCGAAGAGGACGGGACCGAACGGAAGCTTCATGGTTCCAGTATAGCACGCGGAAGGCGCGTCGTCTCCGCGGCATCCGGCCCCCACCCCCTTACGGAGCGGCGGATACGAAGACCAGGCCGGCAGAACCTATCGACCAGCCGTCCTGCTCTTCCCAGGAAGCGACCAGCGCCCCGCCGACCGAAACGATCCCGGAATACACGAAACCGTCCGGCAAGGTAGGGAAACGCCCCCGCGAAACCGTCGTCGAATCGGCGACCGCCGAGAAATAAGCCCCGTCGCCGGACAGGAGGTACGCCCGTTCGCCGTCTGCGAAGCCCCAGGCGCGATCGACCTGGCCTCCCGCCCGGGCGAGGGAGGCCTCGACGTTCAAGTCGTCCGAGCGGGACACGAGAAACGATTCGGCGGCGTCTCCGTCCCGGCGCGCGACGGTCGCGACGGCGGCCTTTCCCTCGGGCAAGTCCAGAACCGCCGCCTCCAGCGCGTACCGGAGCGCGCCGTCCACAGTCAGCCGGGAACGCGGCAGCAGGGCAGTGCGGTAAGCTCCGGCCGAAAGTTCGCCGGAAGGTCCCGCCAGGGAGATTCCGGCGGCGTAGGAGACAGCTCCGTCCTTCACGGCGCGGAAGATCCACCGGCCGTCGGCCGAAAGGCCGAGCGCATCGATATCCCACAATTGCGAGGCCGGATACGCGGCGAACAGCGCGACGTCCGCCGGGGCGAGCTCGGCCTTGCCCTTCGCGAGCACGAGCGCCCGCGGATCGGGGGCCGCTGCCGAAGGATCGACGAAAAAGCGGTCGCGGTACAGGAGGACGGCGGGACGGCCGTCGAAAAGAAACGTGCAGGCAGCGGAATAGGGAGTCCGATCCGCGGCCGATATCGGCGCGCGGTACAGCCGGATGTCGCCGTTTCGGGGAAGCAGCGTCAGCAGGCTGTCCCGGTTGACGGCGGCGGTGGCAGCCATGCCCGAGGCCGTGAAGCCGACGACGCGGCGGGCGAGCGTCCATGGCTCGAAGGGCGAAAGGGAGCTGTCCAGCGGACCGTCGATCCGAACCGGACCGTCCGGCCCGAATTCGAACCAGACGGGTTCGGCCGACGGCTTGACGGCGGCGGCGGGCGACGGAAGGATCGACGCGCCGGACCGGGCGTCGGCCGGCTGTTCGGCGGGACGGGGTTCGGTCCCGCCTCCGCAGGAAGCGAACAGAACGGCGAGCGCGCAGGCGGCGGCAGCGTGAAGCGGTAAACGGGCGCGGCCCGGCATGAATTCCCCCTCGTTCGCGACAGTCTACCGGACGACCGGCAGCTTGTCGAGAAGAGCCCGAGGGAACCAGGCGCAAGCCTCCGCGGAAAACCGGAGCTCGCCGGCCGCGGAGAGAAGACTGTCCGGCTCCTCGTACGCCCGAAGCACGAAGGCGCCGGCCTCGGCAGGGAGCGGCGCCGCGGCGAACGGAGAAGTCGAAGCCCAAGGGCCGCCGTTCGGCGCGGCGGCTTTGATGGCGGCGAAAGGCCGGGCCGATACGCGCCGCATATCGAATCCGGAAGCGCGCGTCCGCGCCGCCGCCAGGCGCCAGTCGACCGTCCACGGATCGGCCGAGGCCTCGGGATCTATCCGGTCCGACTCCAGCAGGTCTCCGAAGCGGGGCCAGTCGAAGAAGCGCGGATGGGTATCCTCAGGGCCGGCCGCGCCGAGGAGCTCGAGGTAGAACGAGGCGGCGACGCCGCCCCTCCAGCTGAGAACGATCCGCGTCCCGCGCTGGTCGAAGGGAACGACGCCGCCCGCGGGACGGGCCCTACCTGGCTCGATGCCGGAATCAGGCCAATATGGGTAGGCCAGCACGGGCGACGCGCAGAATTGAAGGACCTCGATGGAAAAATCGTCGCCTGAAACCGCTTCGGCGCGGCGGGGAGAGCCGTCGGCCGCGAACCAGCGGAGGCTCCATGACGGCGGCCCCAGGGCATCGAGCCAGGGACCGGGAATATCCGGCAGAGAAACGAGGAAGGTCGGCGCCGCATCGAAGGCGCACGAGCAGGCCAAAAGCAGGGCGGCAATCAGTCCGGTCCGCATGCTCCGCGTAGCGCCTCACGCGCGCTTCCGCTTTACCGGGCTTGTCCGTTTTCCGTATATGTTTCATACTCGGAGCGATGAACGATACGATCGAATTCCAGAATGCCCTGGCGGAAGCGCTGGAAAAGCGTCGGGAATGGCTTGACCGTACCGAAATGCCGCGCCTCAAAGAAGAATTCCGCCTGCTGCATTCCTCGTTCACCGGTCTGTACGCCGTCCTCATGAAGAAGGGTATCCTGCATGAGGATCCCTACAAGAGCGACAACAAGATCGGCGATGTGCAGGTGCCGGCCGAAGGCCCCTTCTCCGAAAGCGAGAAGATCGACCAGATGAGCATCCGGCTTTCGAACTATGAAAGCCAGCTCGACTTCCTCATCAACTATTACCAGTTCAGCGTCGATTTCCTCTCGATGGAACGCATTAAGCGCATCGTCGCGCTCGCGAAATACTTCATGTGGACCCAGATGAGCCTGAATTCGCAGAACATCAACACGCGGACGCTCGTCGAGCTCATCGGCCTGGTGAAGGGAGGCAACGACCCGCTCTCGATCGGCATCATCGGCGACGCCCTGATGCATCTGGAGAAGTCGTCCAAGAACGCCTTCGCGCTGCTGAAGGAAGTATCCGACTTCCACCGCGAGAACTACAAGCTCGAGCTGCGCCTGCGCGTGTTCGGATCGCTCAAGTTCGACGCGACCACCGTCATCACCCACAAGGACGACACGATCAGGCAGGTGAAGCGCAAGTTCGCGGAAGCGATGTCGGACAGGCCCTTCTACCCCGAACTCGTGGACGAGGTGCTGAAGGAAGACTATTCCGGCGAAGGTCCGAAGCTCAAGGACGAGCTGATCGCCCGGGTGAGGATCAAGGACGACAAACCGAAGGAAGAGAGTCGGGCGATTTCCTTCAAGGCGACCCTGATGGACGGGGTGCGGACGCTCGGAACCCTCAATTTCACCCTCGACGACGCGATCCGCAAATTGGACGAGAACAGCGCGGTCATCCAAAGCCAGAAAAAGGGGTTCCTGGAGAAGCTGCGGCGGCTCATCCGCCAGATGCTGAACAAGACGGACGAAGAGGTGATCTACGAGGTCGAATTCTTCGATGCCGTCCGGTCCACCTCGAAGACGGAAAAGCTCGACTATACGGCCTTCCGGCAGGAAGTCGATCGGAAGGCCCGCTTCCTGGCGGCCTTCAACAACAAGACGGCCAGCGTCGCGAAAAAGCTCGAGGCGGCCAACGACGAGCAGGTGCTCTCCGTGCTGAGCAAGAACATCGAGGAGCTGCAGACCATACACAAGAACCTCTCCGCCCTCGACGTTTTCTTCAAGTCCGAAGCGGCCCGCGAGGAGCGGGACCGCATGCGCGGAATCAAGCCGGAGCTCACCGGAATCAAGAACGGAATCATCAAGGCGAACCAGAAGCGCCACGAATACATCGCCCAGAAAGAAGAGCTTGAACAGATGAAGAAGCTCGGCATCCGCACCGACGTCGTCTGATTCCATTCCTACCCGAGGAGCCTACGCATGAACGCACGCGACGCCGCCCCGCTATACGGTTTCATCCTGGCATCCGCGCTCCTGGCCGCCTCGTGCGCCACGGCGGCCCCCGCGGCGGCGGCGTCCGATCAGCCGGCCGCGGCGCCGAAGGAAAAGAAGGAACGCAGCGAACTGACCGTCGTATTCTCCGGAGAGGATCCGGAGCTCAACCCGCTCAAATCGTTCCAGGCCGACGAGGCGCAGCTGTTCACCGGCATCTACGAGGGCCTATTCACCTACAATCCCTTCACCCTGGAGCCGGTTCCCGCCCTCGCCGCAAAATGGACGGTATCCGAGGATAAGCGGACCTGGACCTTCACCATCCGCGAGAACGCCCGCTACTGGAACGGGGACCCCGTGCTCGCCTCCCATCTGCGCGATTCCTGGCTCGCGATGATCGATCCCGCCGCGGACGCGCCGTATTCGTCCCTGTTCGACTTCATTGACGGCGCCAAAGACTACCGGCTCGGCAAGACCGACGATCCGTCGAAGGTCGGCGTCGCGGCTGAGGACGAGCGGACCCTCGTCGTCCGGCTGTCCTCCCCCGCTTCGTATTTTCCCCGCGTCCTCTGCCATCATTCGTTCTCGGCCGTCCATCCGGACATGCTGAAGCGGGCCGACTGGTCTTCCGGCGCGGTGATTTCCAACGGCCCCTACTATATCCTCGAAAAGACGAAGGACCGGATCGTCCTGACGAAGAACGAGCTGTATTGGGACGCAAAGAACGTCGCCATCCCGAAGATCGTCATCCGTTTCGGCGATACGCCCGCGGCGGCGGCCTCCCTGTACGATTCGGGCGCAGCCCAATGGGTGGCCGGCGATGTCGACCTCGACGCGCTCAAGGACCGGCGCGGCATTTCGGTGAACGCGATGTTCGCGACGCACTACTATTACGTGCGCAGCGCGGATAAGCCCTGGAACGACCGCAGGGTGCGCAGGGCGCTGGCGCTCGCGCTGCCCTGGAAGGAAATCCGGAAGGACCACCTGCTTCCCGCCCCGACGCTCGTCTACCCCATTCCCGGCTACCCGAAGCTCGAAGGCATCGCCGAAGGCGACAGCGAAGAAGCGAAGAAGCTCCTGGCCGAAGCGGGCTACCCCGAGGGGAAAGGCGTCCCCGAGCTCGTCGTGAGGATCACGCCGTCGCAGGACGCCGCGCGCATCGCCGGCCTCATGTCGAAGGCGTGGAAGGAAACGCTCGGCATTCCCGTCAAGGTCGAGGTGGTTCCCTTCGACCAGTACTACCCGGCGCTCAAGAAGAACGATTACGTCGTCGGATCCTCGACCTGGATCGGAGACTTCGCCGACCCCTATACGTTCCTGCAGATGTGGCGCGCGGACTCGAATCTGAACGACGCGCGCTACCGGGACGACGAATACGAAAAGCTCGTCGACCGTTCGCTCGGCGAGGAAGGCGAAACGCGCTACAAGACCTTGGCGGAAGCCGAGAAGCTGCTGCTCGACGGCGGCGTCGTGCTGCCCATCTCCTACACGCCCGCGGTCAACATCATCGACACCGACGAGATCGACGGCTGGTTCCAGAATCCCCTGGACATACACCCGTTCAAATATCTCGAGTACGCAGCCTTCAAGCCTCTTCCCGGCGTCGCTCAGGTTCTTCGCTGACCGGCTCTTCGCCCGCGGCGCGGCGCGCGAGCGCGTCGTGGATGCGGTCCTTGAACACCGCCCCCAAAACGAAGAGGACCGCGGCGGCGGCGGCGATGCCGACGGCGAGCTGATAGCGCCCGTCCGAAGCGGCCCGACCGATCACCGAGCTGCCGACGATTCCCGGCAGGCGGCCGGCCATGGAGACGGCGAGGAACACGGCTGGGCTGATCGACGAAAGCCCCGCCGCGTAGCAGAGCGCGTCCTTCGGGATGCCCGGCACGACGAATAGGATGAAGAAGACGGCGGCCGAACGATTCGACCGGACGATCCCGTCCAGCCGGTCCAGCGCGGCCGCCCCGAACAGGGCGGCCGCGAACGGCCGGCCGAACGCGCGGGCGAGCGCGAAATCGATCGCGGCGCCGAGGCCGATGCCCGCGACGCTGAACAGTACCCCGCGGAAGACGCCGAACAGCCAGCCGCCGGCGACCTGGACGATCTCGCCGGGAATCACGAAGACGACCACCTGCAGCGTCTGCAGCGCGATGAAGAGCGCGGCCCCCCAGGGCCCCGACTTCGCGACCATCGAACGGACCCGTTCGGGCGAGGAAAATACGGAAATGAGCGGCTCCCTGAACAGCCACGCGCCTACGAGCATCGATACGATGATGAGAGGAAAGACGATCGCCGCGGGGGAGAACTTGCGGGCCATGCGCATCGCCAAGACTGTAGCTCAAGAAGGGTTTCTTGAACAAGCCGTGCAAAACATGGTATGATACGGCTAATGAGTGAGTCGTCTATTCCTTTCCGCGTTGACCAGGAAGTGGTTTACCCGAGCCAGGGCGTCGGTAAAATCCTATCCATTCAAGAGAAGAAGTTCAAGGACCAAAAGGTTCCCTATTACGTCATCTATCTCGATGTGTCCGACATGACCGTCATGGTGCCCGTAACGAAAGCAGAAGAGCTGGGGATTCGGGCCATCGTCCCGAAAGAAGAGGCGATGCGCGCCCTCGAACTCATTTCCGAAGCGTACGAGCCCATCCCGTCCGACTGGAAGCTGCGCTATCAGATGAATCTCGACCTGCTCAAGAAGGGCAGCGTCATCAATATCGCGACCATCGTCCGCGCGCTCTACCACCGCAGCAAGGTGAAGGAGCTCCCGATCCTCGAACGCAAGCTCTACGATTCGGCCCTCAAGCTCCTCGAGGACGAGGTTTCGTTCTCGCTCGGCAAGTCGAAGGACGAAGTCGAGCAGCTCATCTTCGCGCGGCTGGAAGCCAAATGAGTTCGGGGAGCGCGGCGGTGATCGTCGCCGCGGGCTCCTCGACCCGCATGGGCGGCGTAAAAAAAGAATACCGGCCTTTCTCGGTCGTCGACGGCGAGCCCCGCACGGTGCTCGCCGCGTCGGTCGTCGCGTTCGCCGCGTCGGGAGCGGTAGACCTCATCGTCGTGGTGACGCCGACAGGAGGCGTCGAAGCGGCACGGGCGGCGATTCCGGATCGGCTGACCGCAGCAGACGCCTCCGTCCCCGTACGCTTCGTCGACGGAGGCGCGAGCCGGCGCCAATCGGTCCACAACGCTCTGTCCTACCTCGCTTCCGCAGGCGGCATCAGTAGCGTCCATATCCACGACGGCGCCCGGCCCTGGCTCGACGGAGGCTTGATCGCGCGGCTGGCCGCCGAGGTCGCCCTCGGCGCGGTGATTCCCGTCAGCCCGCTCGTCGAAACACCCAAGGAAATCGACTCGGCGGGAATGATCGTCCGGCACCTCAAACGATCGACGATCGTATCGGCCCAGACGCCGCAAAGCTTCCCCTTCCCCGCAATTCTCGAAGCCCACGAGAAAGCCGCCGAAAAGGAACGGCTCGAAGGAATCGAGTACACCGACGACGCCGAAGTATGGGGGCTTTTCGTCGGACCGGTCCGCACCGTGTCCGGCTCCCCGGCGAACCGCAAGATCACCTTCCCCGAGGATCTGCCCGTCGAAAAGGCTCACCCGTGAGCCGCATCAAGGTCGGCCTCGGATGGGACCTGCACCGTTTGGTCGAAGGCAGACGTTTTCTCCTCGCCGGCGTCGAGATTCCGGCGGAGAAAGGCGAGCTGGGCCATTCCGACGGAGACGTGCTCGCGCACGCGCTGACCGACGCCCTGCTCGGCGCCGCCGCGCTCGGAGACATCGGCGGCTTCTTTCCGCCGAGCGATCCGCGCTGGAAAGACGCGGATTCCATGCGACTCTTGGCCGCCGCGTACGCCAAGGTGCGCGAGGCGGGGTGGATCGCATCGAACGTCGACTGCGTAGTCGTCTGCGAAAAGCCCAAGATCCTTCCCTTCCGGGACGCGATCCGCGCCGCCATCGCGAAAGCGCTCGGCATCGCGGCCGAAGACGTGTTCGTGAAGGGCAAGACCAACGAAAAGACGGGCCCCGTCGGCGAAGGGCTCGCGGTGGAAGCGACCGTCGTATGCCTGATCGAGCGCTCGTAGACTGGGACGCCCTTTTCGGGGCGCTCGAATCGTGGCGCCGCTCCGCGGTCGGCGACGACCCGTCCGTCACGGCCATCGCCGGCGAAACCGGCCGCGCCCCGTGGGCCGTGCTCGCCTCTACCCTCATCAGCCTCCGCACGAAGGACGCGGTGACCGTCGCCGCCTCGCGCAGGCTGCTCTCGAAGGCTCCCGATCCGAAAACGACGCTCGAACTCGAGGAAGAGGAAATAGCCGCCCTCATCCATCCGGCAGGCTTCTTCCGCACGAAGGCTGCGAATCTCAAGAAAATCGCGCGCATCCTCATCGACCGCTACGATGGGAAGGTTCCAGACGAACTCGATCGTCTCCTCGAGCTGCCCGGCGTCGGGCTGAAGACGGCGAATCTGGTGCTTTCGGAAGCGTTCGACCGGGACGCGATCTGCGTCGACATCCACGTGCACCGCATAGCGAATCGGGCGGGATGGATCGGAACGGAGACGCCGAACGAATCTGAAGAGGCGCTCCGCGGAATTCTGCCGCGGCGGTACTGGAAGCGGATAAATGCGCTGCTGGTGCTGTACGGGCAGCGGATCTGCGCGCCGGTGAGCCCGAAATGCTCGATCTGCGTCATCGGAGAGCATTGCCGCCGGGTCGGAGTCTCGAAAAGCCGCTGAACCCCGGTCACGATCCGTTTGCGCTCGGCCGGGCGCACGCATTACACTGATAGCGAACCGAACCGAGGAGAACGCGATGCACGATTCTCTGAGAACGGCTTTCGCGAAGCGGAAACAGACACTGCGGGCCGGTTTTCTCGCCGTGTGCATCGCCGCCGCGCCCTCCGCCGCGGCGGTAAGCAGGGACGTCTCCATCGGCGTCTTCCCCGCAGCCCCGCTGGTATCCGTACGGAACGGCGAACCGGTCGGGCTTTTCATCGACCTGATCTCCTCTTTTTCCGCTGAGCTCGGATGGAAACCGCGTTACGTCCAGGGGACATGGAAGGATCTGCTAGAGAAACTGGAAAAAGGAGAAATCGATCTGCTGCCGGCCGTGAGCTATACGCCTGACCGGCTGAAAGTTTTCGATTTCAGCAAGGACCCGGTCTATATCGACAGCGGCGTCTTGTTCACTCATCCGAACCGCCCCATCCGCACGATCTTCGATCTGAGCGGCAGCACGGTGGCCGGCGTCGCCGGCAGCGTGTTCACGACCGGGTTCGTCGATTATATCCATTCGTTCGGTATACGCTGCGAAATCCGCTATTTCGAGGACAACCCCGCCGTCATGCGCGCCGTCGAAAACGGCACGGTGGAGGCAGGCATCTGCATTTATTCCCTGGGACTCGAATTGGCGAAGCAGTACAAGGTTTCCATCACGCCGATAAGCTTCTCCCCGCTCGCCCTGGGTTTCGCGGTGCCGAAAAACAAGAACGGGGACTTGCTCGACGGCATCAACAGAGTGATGTCGCCGATGCTCAAGGACCCCGATTCCGTGTACAGCAAAGCGTTCCTCAAGTGGGGAATCATACCCGCCCAGGAGCGGCTTCCGGGCTGGGTGCGCTGGGCGGCTTTCGCCGTGATCGGATCGTGCGCGATGCTCGCCGCCTGGATCCTCGCGCTGCGGGTCCAGGTAAGGAAGAGAACCGTCTCCTTGAAGCAGGAGATCGCCATACGGCGCGATGCGGAAAACGCGGCGAAGAGATCGCTCGATGAGAAGGAGCTGATGCTCCAGGAACTCTATCACCGGACGAGGAACTCGCTTCAGACGATACAGGCGCTGATCCAGCTTCAGTTGGGAAGCCACCGCGGGGATGCCGGGGTGCAGGAGATGGCGGAGAAGCTGAACTCGAGGATCCAAGCCATTTCGCTGGTCCATCAGCTGCTCATCGCATCGCAGAACTTATCCAATATTCCGATCAGAAGCTATGTCGAGGAACTCGCGCAGTACGTGAAGACCTTCTTCGGCTCCGTAAGCGAACGGGTGACGGTAGACGTCGATATCGACGAGAACGCGCTCATCATCGATACGGCTGTCCCCTTGGGTTTGATTTTAAACGAATTGCTGACGAACTCGTTCGCGCATGCCTTCCCCGGCAAACGGACCGGACGCATTTCGATCGCACTCTCCGCGATGGACGGGAACCGATACCGGCTCGAATACCGCGACGACGGCGTGGGGCTGCCCTCCGGCTTCGATCCGAAGACAAGCGACACGCTCGGTTTTTCCCTGATCTATGGAATCGCGGAACAGCAGATGCGCGGCAGCGCGCGCTTCCTCTTGGGAGAAGACGGAATTCGATGCGAGATCGAGTTTCCCGCGCAACGGGCCGGACGGCTTCTCTGAAGACGCGCGCGGCGATAGCCTCAAGCCTTCGGAGAAATTTCCAGGATCAGCTCGACCTCGCCCTTCGAAAGCTTCACCGCGCGGGCGATCTCGTCGATGGACCAGCCCTGGTGCGCGAGCTTCACGACCGTTTCCCGCACGCCTATGGGCGGCGCGCCCCGGTCTTTTCCGGCGCCCTTGCCGCCTTCGGACTTCAGCAGCGTGCCCATGATCTTCACCTGATCCTGGGCCTGCTTCGAAACCTCCGAAAGCCGGGTCTCGGTCCGGGCCAGCCATTCGCGCGCCTTCTGCATCGCCTCGATGCGCTCTTCGATATCCGCGAGCGTCTTGTCCAGGCTCGATAGCTTCTCCATCGCCTCGTCGGCTTTTTCCTTGTCCATGGCGATGGATTCGACGGCTTGGCGCACCGCCGCGGCCGACGCGCCGAGGCGCTTGAAGTCTTCGTCGAGCCGCTTGGCCTGGGCCTCCGCTTCGCGCAGGGACTGGAAGTTGCGGTCGATGCCGTCCGCCGTCGCGTCCAGGATCTCGCCCTTCTTCTCGATGCGCTCCGCCTTCGCCTCCGCTTCCTTCGTCGCGTCCTCGAGCCGGCGCAGCTGGGCCTGCAGGGCCTGCAGCGTGTCGTCCGAAGCGGTCACCTGGACAAGCTTCTCGTCCACCGACTGGGCCGTCTGGATCAGACGCTTGAAATCGGCTTCCATCAGCTCTATGCGGCGCTTTTCCGAGAGGAAGCGCGTCATCTTCGCGTTGACCTCGTCCTCGAGCCGCTTGATCTTCACGAACTGGGCTTCGAGCTCCGCGGCCTCGCTGCGCCGCTGGTCGAGCCGATCCAAATCGGAGCCGAGGTCCTCGATGCGGCGCTCGAGCTCCACCTTCAGCTCGTCCGCGCGCTCGAACAGCTTCGTCTGGGCGACGAATTCCTTGAGGCGGCGGTCGATGTCCTTCGCGGAGCCGTCGATCGTCCGAATCTGCTCCTCCGTGCGGGCGAGCAGCTCCGCGCGGTAGGAGGCCGCTTCCTCCCGGGATTCCTCGATCGCGGCGCGGACCGCGGCCAAGCGCTCGTCGCTCTCCGCGGCGAGCTCGCGCGCCCTGCGCCGGGCGTCTTCGACCGCCCCGTCGGCCTCGCGCAGCTGCTTGGCGACGGCGGACTGCCAATCTTCCAGATCGCGCCGGGACGATTCGAGGCGTTCGCCGATCTCTCCCTTGCGTTCCTCGACGGACAGCGACAGCGAGCGAAGCGATTCCTCGAGTTCGCGCTCTTCCTTCTTGATGAGCTCGGACATCGCGAGCGAATGCTTTCCGATTTCCGCCTTGGTCGCGGCGGCGGCGGAAGCCCGGGCTTCCTCGAGATCCCCGAGCATCTGTTCCTTGAAGGCCTGGACAGACAGGTCCGCTCCGGAAGTCTGCTCCCGGATGCCTTCCTCGAAGGCGGCAGTCTGCTCCTTGAGCCGCTCCAGGTCGGCGACAGCGCGCTCGGTCTGCTCGGCGAGCTTGGTCCGGAGGTCCTCGGCGAACGCCGCCTCGAGACGCTCCCGCTCCGTGGCGGCCGCCTCGCCCAGCTCCCCGAGCGAGGCATCCAAGCCGGCCTTCCATTCGGCCAGCCGCCGGTCGATCTCCTCGCCGCGCTTCGAAAGGTCCGCGGAAAAATCGTCCTCGAACAGCTTCAGCTTCTCGGAAACGTTCTCGTAGG
>QKCO01000145.1 GCA_003245635.1 Treponema sp. | reverse complement strand
GGCTGGGCGGGCGTTGATCCGTCGATCATGGGCATCGGGCCGATCGACGCGACCAAGCTGGCGCTTTCCCGCGCCGGCTGGAGCGTGAAGGACCTGGACCTGATCGAAGCGAACGAGGCCTTCGCGGCGCAGGCGCTGGCCGTCTGCGGCGAGCTGAAGTTCGACATGGACAAGGTGAACGTGAACGGCGGCGCGATCGCGATCGGCCACCCGATCGGCGCCTCGGGCGCGCGCATCCTGGTGACGCTGCTGCACGAGATGAAGAAGCGGAGCGCGAAGAAGGGCCTGGCCACCCTCTGCATCGGCGGCGGCATGGGCATCGCCATGTGCGTAGAGAGCGTGTAGCCGAAGCCTTCGAGTAAGGCATCGGTTTCGATATGGGACAGCTTCTCGCCCGAGGCTGTCCCGGAAGCGATCTGCTTCCGGGACAGCCTTTTCTTTTCGCGCGCGCGTTGACGCGATCGCTTGGTTTCCGCATGCTGTCGTCATGCCGATCGGAAAACTCGTCATCGAACCCGCCTCTTCGAAAAGCGCAGTCGCGTCCGCCGCGGCCCTCATGCGCGAATACGCCGCGTTCCTCGGCGCCGACCTTTCCTTCCAGCATTTCGAGGAGGAACTCGCTTCCCTGCCGGGAAAATACGCGCCGCCCGCGGGCGCCCTGCTTCTGGCGTCGTTCGCTCCCTCCGGCGGAGCAGCGGCAGGCTCCTTGCTCGTCGCCGGATGCGTCGCGATGCGGCCGCTGGAGGCCGGCGTCTGCGAGATGAAGCGCCTCTTCGTGCGCCCGGAATTCCGCGGCAGCGGGGCGGGGAAGGCCCTCGCGAGCGCGATAATCGAAGCAGCTCGGAAGGCCGGCTACCGCGCCATGCGCCTGGACACCTTGGACCGCCTCGGAGAGGCCGTCGGTCTGTACGAAGCGATGGGCTTCCGCCGCATCGATCCTTACTACGACAATCCGCTGCCCGGCGCGCTGTTCTGGGAAAAGGATTTGAACGCCTCCTGAGGGCGCGCGAAAAGGAGTGATTATGAAAGAAGGCCTCGATCCCCGCTGGGTGTGCGCCTGGACCGCTTCGGCTCAGGGACCGTATCCCGTGGGAAACCCCTCCGCGCAGCCCGAGCTGCGCTTCGCCTTTCCCGACCCTGCCGCGGGCGCTCGCGATCAGGCGTTCAGGCTTATACTCCGCCCGTCGCTCTGGGGGCCGCGCGCGCGTTTCCGCTTCTCCAACGCTTTCGGCGAAAAGCCGCTGCAGCTCGACGGCGCCTGCGTCGGCCTTCAGCTGTTCGGCTCCGCGCTCGCGCCCGGCTCGGTTCGACGGATGACGTTCTCCGGCGAGCGCGGCGCGCTCGTGCCTCCGGGGGGCCAAGTCTGGTCCGATCCGGTCGCGCTGCCGTCCGCGGATGATCCCTCGGCGCTTTTCGGCCGGAAGCTGGCCGTGAGCTTTTTCGTCTCGGGCGAAAGCGGTCCCATGACCTGGCACGCCAAGGCGCTGACGACCTCGTACGTATCGGCTCCTGCTTCCCCCGCGCGCATCGACGACGAGTCCGGCGCGGAGTTCCCCTTCGGCACGACTTCCTGGTATTTTCTCGACGCGGTCGATATGGAGGCGCCGGCGGATACGGGCGCGATCGTCTGTTTCGGCGATTCGATCACGGACGGCTCCTGTTCGACCTTGAACGGAGACGATAGGTGGCCGGACGTGTTTTCCCTTAGGCTGCGCGCCCGGTTCGGCGACCGCTTCGCGGTGGCGAACGCCGGTATCGGGGGCAACCGCGTCACCTCGCCCGCCGAATATTCGCCCGCCGAACCCTACGCGGGCGGGCCGTCGGCTTTGAGCCGCCTCGAACGGGACGTGCTGTCCTTGTCCGGCGTCGAGCGCATCGTCTGGCTCGAGGGAATCAACGACTTCAGCGATAAATGCGGCGCATCGGCGGCTCAAGTCTGCGACGGGTTCCGCGCGGGCGTCGCCCGCATGCGCGCTTCGCTGCCCGGAGCCCGGATATTCGGCGCCGCCGTGACGCCCGCCCTCGGCAGTTCCATCGAAGGCCACGGTTCGGCCGAGCAGGACGAGAAGCGGCGCGTGGTGAACGGCTTCATCCGGGATTCCGGGCTCTTCGATGCCGTCCTGGATTTCGCGGCGGCCGTGACGGACCCCGCGACCGGGCGCCTCCGCCCCGAATTCGTCCCCGATTCCACCGTCGGAGGCCCCGGCGACGGTCTGCACCCCAACCGTCTCGGCTACCTCGCGATGGCTTCCTCGATCGACCTCGACCTCTTCGCCTGAGTTCCCCGCGCGGGGCCGCGCTGGTACTGAACGCGCTACTTCTCCGTGTCGGTCATGCCGCTGACGAACTGCTTCTGCATCGCGATGACCACCGCCGCCGGCGGGACCATCGCCAGGAGCGTTGTCGCCATGACGATCTGCCACTCGATCTGAACGTCCGCGCCCGAAAGCATGCGGTTGATGCCGATCAGGAGCGTGTAGTATTCCTTCTTGGTGGTGATCAGGAGCGGCCACAGGTACTGGTTCCAGCCGTAGATGAATTGGATGACGAACATGGCCGCGATGGGAGTGCGCGTCATGGGAACCAGGATGCGCGCGAAGAACTGCATCGGGTGGGCTCCGTCGATCTGCGCCGCTTCGGCGATTTCCCGGGGAACCGAAAGGAAGAACTGCCTGAACAGGAACACGGCCGTCGCGGAGACGATCATCGGCATGATGAGCCCCGCGTATGTGTTCAGCATGCCCAAGTCGGAGATGACCTTGTACGTCGGCATGATGCGGACTTCGACCGGCAGCATGAGGGTCACGAAGATGCTCCAGAAGCAGAAGCTCCGCAGCCTGAAGTCGAAGAAGACGATGGCGAAGGCCGCCATCAGCGAAACGACGATCTTGCCGGTAGAGATTCCCAGCGCCATGATCAGCGAGTTCCTCATCATGGTGAAGGCCGAGGCTCCCAGGTTCTTGGCGCCTTCGGTCACGGCCCTGCCGTAGTTTTCCAGAATGTGCAGACCGGGGAAGAGCGGCATCGGCGCGGACATGATTTCGGGGCTCGTCCGCGTAGAGGCGACGAACACCAGGTAGATCGGAAAAGCGAGCACCGCGATCGCGAGCGCCAGGAATAGATGGGGCAGCGCGCGGCGGAAGCGGGAATATTCGGTCATCGCGTCTCTCCTAGTAGTTCACCCGGCGCTCGAGGAACCGGAACTGCAGCACGGTGAGGCCGACGACCATGATCATGAGGATGACCGATTGGGCCGACGACCCGCCGAGGTCGAGGTTCACTACGCCGTCCCGCCATATCTTGTAGACCAGAATGCTCGTCGATTTCCCCGGCCCGCCCGCGGTCACCTGGTGGATGATGGGGAAGGTTTCGAAGAATGCGTAGACGAGGTTCATCACGAGCAGGTAGAAGGTCGTCGGGGAAAGCAGGGGGAAGATGATCTTCCAGAAGCGCCGCTCGGGGCCTGCTCCGTCGATCGCCGCGGCTTCCACGAAATCCTGCGGGACGCTCTGCAGGCCCGCCAGGAAGAATACGAAATTGTAAGATATCTGCTTCCAGCTCGCGGCGAGGGTCACCAGAAGGAAGGCCTGCCCCGAATTGACCAGATGCTGCCACTCCACGCCCAGCTTGTGCTTGAGCGTCCAGGCGACGACGCCGACGTTCGGATTGAACATGAACAGCCATAGGACGCCGGCCACCATGGTGGCGACCGCGTAGGGCCAGATGAGCATGGTCTTGTAGAAGGTGGCTCCGCGGATCTTCTTGTTCGCCTGAACCGCGAGGAACAGCGAAATCACCATGGCCAGGGCGGTCACCGCGAGCGCGAAGGCCGTCGATATGAGAAAGGATTCTCCGTACGCGTAGGATGGGTCGGTGAACAGTCTCGTATAGTTCTCGAAGCCGACGAAGATAAGCCTGCCGCCGAAGGGGTCCTGCAGGAAGAACGACTGCCATAGGCCCTGCGCCGAGGGCCAGAAGAAAAAGACGAAGACGATAACCATCTGCGGCAGGATCAGCAGATAGGGAAGGAAGGTCGCCTTGAACTCGTATTGCTTGGCCATAACCGATCCTGGTTGCTGGAATGGGGCGGAGCCGCGCGCTGGGCTCCGCCCGGGGTGCGTTATTTGTTGATCTTCTCGAATTCCCTCAGCTTCGCGTTGCCGTCGGCGACCATCTTATCGAGTCCCGCCTTCACGCCGATCTTGCCGGCCAGGATATCTTCCCAGGTCTGGTCCTCGATTTCCCTGATGATGTTGAAGTTGCCGAAGCGGATGCCCATGGAATTCCCCGTCGGAGCCTTGTTCAGCAGCTGCTTGATCGCGACCTCGGGCCCGGGATTCGCGTCGTAGAAGCCCTGCTTCTTGGTAAGTTCGTACGCGGCGGTGGTGATGGGCAAATAGCCGGTATTCTGGTGCCAGAGCGCCTGGGTCTCGGGCTTGGATAGGTAGGAGAAGTAGGCGGCGACCGCCTTGTACTCTGCTTTCGACTTGCCGTTGAAGACCCACAGGCTCGCGCCGCCGATGATCGTGTTCTGCGGCGCTCCGGGAACGTCCGGGTAGTAGGGCAGTCGCGCGACCCCGAAGTCGAACTTGCAGTTGGCCTTCATATTCCCGTAGCCGCCGATCGACTCGAAGTGCATGCCGACTTGTCCGGAGGTGAACAGCGGATTGGCCTTGTTCTCCCTTCCTCCGTAGATGAAGACCTTCTCCTTGGAAAGCTCGTAGATGGTCTGGAAATGCTTGAGGGTCAGCGGCGTGTTGAAGACGAGCTCGGTATC
>QKCO01000066.1 GCA_003245635.1 Treponema sp. | reverse complement strand
GAACGAGACGGAAGTGTTCGCGGTGGAAGCGGCGGACGTGGCGATGCAGGCGATCGAGGAAGGGGTAGCGCGCGTGAAGCTCACCTGGGACGAGGTGTACAACCGGGCCAAGGCGGACATCGCGGCGAGCCGGAAGCTCGCCGACGACCTGATGGCCGCGGGCCACATCGAAAAGCCGCCGGTCGAGATGCTCGAGAAAGCGATGGCCTCCGCCATCGCCGCGGTCAGGTAGGTTCCCCATGCGCGTCGAGATTCCCTACCTGGACCGGTTCCTTGACCTGGAAATCCCGGAGGGGAATCTCCTCGCGGTCGCGGAGCCGAACGAATAC
Organism: Treponema sp.; assembly: GCA_003245635.1. GTDB lineage: Bacteria > Spirochaetota > Spirochaetia > Treponematales > Breznakiellaceae > SZUA-426. The sequence continues at coordinate 4,456 of QKCO01000066.1, read as the reverse complement.
GAGGCCGAGGGCTCCTCGGCCGAAATAGTCGAACATGCCCTCGAGCGATCCCTGGACGCGGCGGGCATCGTCGGAAAAAGGCTTCCGCCGTTTTTGTCCGGCGCGCGGTCGGTCCTGATCGTCGTCAACGACGCGACCCGGCCGACGCCGACCTCGGTTATGCTGGACGCCTTGCTGCCCGCGCTCGCCGCCGCCGGGATAGGGACCGACGCGACGACCGTGCTCGTGGCCACCGGCGCCCACCGCGGCCCGACCGAAGAGGAATACCGCCAGATCCTCGGCGGCCACTACGAGGCCCTGCGTTCCCGCTGTGTCGCCCACGAGGCCCGCAAGAAGGAAGAAATGGTCGATCTCGGCGCGACCCGCAACGGCACGCCGATCCTTCTCAACAAGAGGCTGTTCGAATCCGACCGCATCATCGCGACCGGGAGCGTGGAGCCCCACTATTTCGCCGGCTTCACCGGCGGCCGCAAGGCCTTCCTGCCCGGCGTCGCCGGCTACGCAACCATCGAGGCCAACCACAAGCTCGCGCTTGCCGACGCGGCCCATTCGCTCGCGCTCGACGGAAACCCCGTCCACGAGGACATGATGGACGCGCTGCCGCTCCTCAAGGCGCCGGTCTTCGCGCTGATGGCCGTGCTCGACAAGGACCAGCGCGTCGCCGCGGCGACCGCGGGCGACCTCGGCGCATCCTTCTACGCGGCCGTTTCGGTCGCCCGGCGCATCTTCTGCGTCCAGGTGCCGGAAAAGGCCGACGTCGTCGTCTCGGTGGCCAAATTCCCGATGGACATCGACCTCTACCAGTCTCAGAAGGCGATCGACAACGGCGCGGTCGCCTTGAAGGACGGCGGCACGCTCATTCTGGTCTCCTCCTGCCGCGACGGCATCGGAGACGAGGGCTACGCGAATCTGCTCGCTTCCGCCTCGACTCCCGCGCTCGCCATCGAGAAAATCCGCGAAGGCTACAAGCTCGGCTTCCACAAGGCGGCAAAGATGGCGGCCGTCTCCGCGCGCGCGTCCGTCGCCGCCAAGACCGAACTGCCCGCCGAGCGCCTCAGGAGCATGTTCATCGATCCGATCGATTCGCTGCAGGACGCGCTTGACGCGGCTCTGGAACGGTCGCGCAAAGCGGGTTCTGCCGTCCCGAAGGTGCTCGTGCTTCCCGACGGCTGCGTGACCGTGCCGGACGCGGCGCGCTAAAGCGGCGCTCTAGACGAAGCTCGGCGAGCCGCGCCAGCCGCCGCATCGACAGCGCCCGCCCTCTTTTCCCTCTGCGGCCTTGAGCCGCGCCGCATAACTCCGTATCCTCTGGGCAACACCGAACGCCGGAGGTTCCCATGTCTTTTTCGCTTCGTTTCGCCCGCATCGAGGACGTTCCGCTCATTCTCGGCTTCATCAGGAAGCTCGCCCGCTACGAGAAGCTCGAGCACATGGTGGTCGCAACGGAAGAGATTCTGCGCGAGCAGCTGTTCGAGCGCGGCGGCGGCGAAGTCGTCTTCGTCGAGGAAGCGGACCGGCCGGTCGGCTTCGCGCTCTTCTTCTATAACTTTTCCACCTTCCTCGGCCAGCGCGGCATCTACCTCGAGGACCTGTACGTCGACGAGGAGTCCCGCGGCAAGGGCTACGGCCGGGCCCTTCTTTCGTTCCTGGCCAAGACCGCCGTCGAGCGCGGCTGCGGACGCCTGGACTGGTCGGTGCTCGACTGGAACGCTCCCTCCATCGCCTTCTATAAATCCCTCGGCGCCGCGCCGCTCGATGAATGGACGATATACCGCCTGACCGGCGATGCCCTGCCTAAGCTGGCTGGGGAGGCGTAGACGGCCGTATTTACGATATTATGATTGCGGGTTCTTTTTTCCGGGTGTAAACCTGATGTATCGATCATGTCAAGAATGGAGGTTTTTATGAAACGTAGCTTCGTTCTCTTCTCTCTGTTCGCCGCACTCTGTGTGCCATCCCTTTTCGCGGGCGGCCAGTCTGAAGCCACTGCGGATAAAGCCGAGTTCATTGTCGGCAACGCCGCCGAACCGCAGTCTTTGGATCCGTCGCTCATCCAGGGCGTTCCGGAAGCGCGCATCTTCATGGCCCTGTTCGAAGGGCTGACCATATACGATCCCAAGACCAGCGCGGCGGCCCCGGGAATCGCCGAATCCTGGCAGACGAGCCCCGACGGCAAGACCGTCACGTTCAAGCTCAGGAAGACCAAGTGGTCCGACGGCACGCCGCTCACTGCCAAGGATTTCGCCGATGGCTGGATCAGGACGCTCAAGCCCGAAACCGCCGCCGAATACGCCTATATGATCGCGATGGTGGTCAAGGGCGCCGCCGACTTCAATTCTGGAAAAACAACCGATCCCTCCACGGTCGGCGTGAAGGCGATCGACGACTATACGCTCCAGGTCGAGCTGGTCGGACCGGCCGCTTATTTCGTCGACATGACCGCGCACCAGTCTTTCGCGGCACTTCCGATGCACGCCCTCGCCAAATACGGCGACCAGTGGACCAAGCCGGGCAATTTCGTGGGCAACGGCCCGTACGTCCTTAAGGAGTGGAAGCCGCAGGAGTACATCTTCGCGGTGAAGAACCCCAACTACTGGGACGCGAAGAGCGTGAAGATCAACTCCATCAAGCTGCTGCCCATCACGGACAACAAGACCGGCTACAACATGTTCGTCAAGGGCGAAATGGACTGGAATGTCGAGATTCCCGCCGACATCATCGACGAAGTCAAGCTGCGCCCCGATTATCAGGTCAATCCCCAGCTGGCGACCTACTATTTCTGCTTCAACAATTCCCGCAAACCCTTCGACAACCCCCTCGTCCGCAAGGCGCTCTCGGCCGCGGTGGACAAGAAGGCGCTTGTCGAGAAAGTGACCAAGGGCGGTCAGATTCCCACGGACGCCTTCACGCCGCCCATGGCCGGCTTCACCCCCCAGAAGGGCATCGGCTACGATGTCGCCAAAGCCAAGCAGCTGCTCGCTCAAGCCGGATTCCCGGACGGCAAGGGCTTCCCGACCATCGTCATCAAGTACAACACTCACGATATGCACAAGAAGGTGTCGGAGTTCATCCAGGAGCAGTGGAAGACCAATCTCGGTCTAAACGTGGAGCTTAAGAACGAGGAATGGAAGACCTTCCTCGATACCCGCTCCAACAGCCACGACTTCGATATCGCCCGCCACGGCTGGGTGGGCGATTACGCCGATCCTTCCAACTTCCTTGAGCTGTTCATTACCGGCGGCGGAAACAACGACGGTCTGTACAGCAACCCCAAATTCGACGTCCTGGTGAAGAAAGCCGCCACCCTGCCCGCGGGAACGGAGCGCAATAAAGTCCTTATGGACGCGGAGAAAATCTTCGCCGACGATCAGGGCATGCTGCCGCTCTACTGGTACGTTGATCAGGACCTCATTGATCTGACGAAGTGGGACGGATGGTACGGCAACCCGATCGGCTTCCACCACTGGAAATTCATCTCGAAGAAGAAATAGACAGCTATCGTGGGCATTTCCCTCTGCGGCGATGCCGACATCCCAGCACCGCCGCTTCGGAGCTTCCGGTTCCGTTGCGGCGATTTATTTCTGCGATCATCTCAGCGGAAGGACGGATCGACTCCCTCCATCCGCGCTGCGCGTTTCCAATGGTTTTCGCGCGACCTGCCGTTTGGAGGCTGCGATGGCGAGATTCATCATCCGAAGGTTCCTGAGCATCATTCCGACGATGTTCATCATCATTACGCTCAGCTTCTTCCTCATCCGCTTCGCTCCCGGCGGTCCGTTCACGGCCGAGAAGAAGGTTCCTGAGCAGGTCCTTCAGAATATCCTCAAAAAGTACCACATGGATGAATCCATGCCGAAGCAGTACCTAAGGTATCTCGGAGATATCCTGCACGGCGACCTCGGACCCTCGTTCCGGTATCAGGACCAGACGGTCACCGAACTGATCGCCGCGACGATGCCCACATCGATCGCGCTCGGCACGTCCGCGCTCGCTCTGGCGCTCGTGCTCGGAGTATCGGCAGGCATAATCTCCGCGCTTCGCCAGAACCGCTGGCCCGACTACGCCGCCATGTCGGTCGCCGTCGTAGGCATATCGGTGCCGCTGTTCGTCATCGGCCCGGTGCTCCAATACCTGTTCGCGATGCGCTTGGATTGGCTGCCAACCTCCGGCTGGATCAACAGCCGGGCCGGATTGAAGACCCTGTACCTCCCGATGATCACGCTCGCGTTCCCGTTCTTCGCCTACATCGCCCGCCTGTCGCGCGGATCCATACTGGAAGTCCTGCGTTCGGACTACATCCGAACGGCCCGGGCCAAGGGGATCCGCGAGTCCGTCGTGATCGCGAAGCATGTGCTGAAGGGCGCGCTTCTCCCGGTCGTCTCCTATCTCGGACCGGCGTTCTCCGGCATCATCACGGGATCGGTGGTCGTGGAGACCGTATTCGTCGTACCTGGCG
>QKCO01000081.1 GCA_003245635.1 Treponema sp. | reverse complement strand
CCAGGCTAGAATCGAGGCCGATTCGGTATCCTTGAACATCGATCAGGCCATTCCCGTCGCCCTTATCGTAAATGAGCTCGTGTCGAATTCGCTGAAGCATGGTTTGGCAGAGATGGGCGGGGTCGTTTCGGTTTCTTTCGTTCGGCTTCCCGAATCGAAGCTGCGCCTGACTGTTCGAGATTCAGGCAAAGGCCTCCCCGCCGAATTCCGTATCGATGCTTCCGCGACGCTCGGGTTCCAGCTGGTGCAGGCGCTGACGTCTCAAATCGGCGGCGCGTTGGCTTTCGCAAGCGCGGACGGCGCTTCGTTCGAGCTGACGTTTTTGCGCGATTCGGGCGCCGGCGGCTGAACGTCACGTCGGTCTCGGCCTCCTTCCCTTTGACAAGCATCCCGAGCGGTCCTATGCTTGAAGTAGCCCCATCGGAGCTTAGGAGGTACGTTATGGCGATCATTACTATTTCCAGAGAGATCGCGGCCCTCGGCGACGAGACGGCCGGCGAGCTGGCGAAGCTGCTTGGCTGCCGTACTGTTGATAAGACCGCCGTTGAAAAGCGCTTCAGCGGATATGGCTTCAGCGAGAAGAAGCTGGAAAAATTCGATGAAAGGAAGCCCGGATTTTGGGCTTCCTTGTCCCAGGATAGGGACGACTATCTGCACTATCTGAAGACCGCCATGTTCGCGGAAGCGATCGAAGGCGATTGCGTTTTCATCGGCCGCGGTTCGGTCGCTATTTTCCGCGATGTGCCGGCAACTCTTTCCGTTTTGTTGGTGGCGCCTGTAGAGGTTCGCATTGAGCGGGTGAAAAGCTATTTCCGATGCGACGACAAGCGGGCACGGCAGATCATCGAGCAGAGCGATCACGATCGGTCCGGGTTCCATCGCTATTTCTTCGATATGGAGTGGACGAATCCCTCCAATTACCATTTGGTGCTCAATACGGGGACGCTCCACCCCGCGACGGTCGCTGAATTGATAGTTGAAGCGAAGCGCTTGACCGTCAATGCAGAGACCGATGCGATCGCCCGCGTCAAGCTGCGCGAATTGTCTCTGGGGCAGACCGTGGTCGGACGCGTCCTGTACGACAAGAAAATCCCGATACATTTCCTCGAGGCTGAAGTCGCGGACGGCGCGGTGGTTCTTCACGGCGTGGCGAATTCCCAGGCGTCGATCGAAGCGGCGGTGGCGGCCGCGCGTGAAGTCGAGGGCGTCAGATCCGTTCGCGGAGAAATCCAGGTGGTGCAGGAATACAGCGTGATGCCGTGATGTAGACCGGCGCAGCGCGTCGGGGTATCATGGCGGCAAGGAGTCTGCATGAAGCTCGATGCGCTGGCTGAATTGCGCCGTATCGATGCGCGCGCCCGCAGAATGTCGCGCGTATCCGCCGTCCTTCAATGGGATCAGGAGACGTATCTGCCGGCAGGCGCGGTTGAAGAGCGGGCCGAGCAGATCTCGGACATCGAGGGGCTCGCCCACGAGCGCTTTACCGATCCCCGCGTCGGCGAGCTGCTTGAAAGCTTGGGCTCTTCAGCCGGCAATCCTTCCGGCGCCGAATCCCTCCCGTTCGCCGATCGGGCATTTCTGAGAGCGTTGCGGCGAGACTACGATAGGCGGACGAAGCTGCCGCGGGATTTCGTAGAAGCGGTGGCGAGGGATCAGGGTTTGTCCCAGGCCGCGTGGGTCGCCGCGCGGAAGGCGAACGATTTCTCGGCGTTCGCGCCGCACCTCCATCGAATGGTTGAGCACGCAAAGACGCGCGCCGCATTTTACGGTTTCTCCTCGAACGCGTACGACGGACTCATCGATGAGTACGAACCCGGCATGACGGAGGCTCGCCTCTCTGCCCTATTCACGCCCTTGGCAGCCGGCCTTTCTTCCTTGCTCTCCAGGATTGCGTCGCGTCCGCAGCCGCGCCTTGATTTTCTGCATCGGAATTATCCGATCTCCGTTCAAGAGGTTTTCTGCGAACGGATGATGGATGATCTTCGTTACGATCGATCGCGCGGCCGGCTTGACCGAAGCGCCCATCCATTCACGACGACGCTTGGCGCCGACGACGTTCGGATCACTACGCGGTATTTCGCCGATAATCCCTTGTCTGGCCTGTATTCGGTCATTCATGAAACCGGGCATGCGCTCTACGAACAAGGCTATGGTCCGGATATTCGCGGTTCCTGCCTGGCGGACGGGGCTTCGATGGGTATACATGAGTCTCAGTCGAGATTCTGGGAAAATATCGTCGGCCGGAGCCGCTCCTTTTGGGAACGGTATTTTGAGCCATTCAAACTGATGTTCCCCGCGTGCCTTGACGGCGTCGATATCGATTCTTTTTATCGAGCGGTCAACGCGGTTCGCCCATCGCTTATCCGCGTTGATGCGGACGAGGTCTCCTACAGCCTTCACATCATTCTACGGTTCGATCTGGAGCGCAGAATATTCAGCGGCGAGTTGTCCGTTCCGGATTTGCCGGAGGCCTGGCGCGACGGGATGCGGAGTTTGCTCGGCGTCGTTCCCGATACGGATGCCGACGGCGTAATGCAGGACGTGCATTGGTCCATGGGAGCTTTCGGCTACTTTCCCAGCTATGCGCTCGGCAATATCTATGGGGCGATGTTTGTGCAGGCGATGACTGCCGATTTCGGGGATATCGGTTCTCATATCGCGAAGGGGGATTTTGAAACGCTGCTGGAGTGGCTGCGGGGCCGCATACATCGTATAGGGCGGTCCCTCTTTCCGGATGAGATTCTATTCGAAATATGCGGAACTCCTGCGGATGCGATGCCGTTTCTTCGGTATCTTGAAACCAAATATTCGGCAATATATGCCTTTTGAATGGAGCGTTCGCGAATGGCTGTATCTCGGAGCCTCTCTGCTCGGTTCTGCGTGGGCCGTCTTTTTTGTGCTTATTTTTAGGGGTCGATATCTCGAGCGTTCCTCGCGGTCGCGTCGTTGGTTGGCGGGGTCCCTGCTTTTTTCCTTGTCTTTCGCGTCATTCTCAATGGCTTTTATTGTATCGGAAGGCAAAATCATATTCGATGTTCCGCTCCTGCTGGTCGCTCTCGGTGTATTCGCCGCCTTTTTCGCCGGTGCGCTTCTTCCCCGTCTTTTCGGATTCCCGCTGATCGTCGCCGCGTCCTCGGCGCTGGTTCTTTTTTCATGGTCGTTCCTCGTTTATCCCGCAGTTGCCGATGGATCGATTCTGGGCCGAGTGCGGTTCTCTCTCGGCTCCGGAATCGTGCGCGTGTGGTTTGCCGCGGATGCCGACATCGTGGAGATCCCTATGAGTGATCGATCTGCTCCGTTGCGGTTCGAAATCCTGAAGATCGATTTCGATCAGCGATTCCCGATCATAGGCGGGAGCTCGCGCTGCTCGCTTCTGCGCGTTGTATGGAAGGATAGCGTTTATACCGGCAATGCCAGAAAAGGGTTGGCGGAGTTGTTCGGCGATCCCGCTGCAAGATCTTTCTTCATCGTTCCCGGCGTTCGTCCTTCTTTTACTGCGATATCGGTTCCAAAAGGGGGGCTCGAATCGGGCGTCCGGCTCGATCTGGTCCTATCGAAAGATGGCTTTCGTTTTTCGATGTAAAGAAAACGATCAGCCGGCCGATCATTTCCACGTATGATGGTGACTTTATTCAAGACCGATAAAGCCGGCCGATTGCGCTGCGTAACCGTCCATGATCTGCAGAGGTCTCTTCTGGGCGAATTTGCCTTGACCGTTTCTTCCGCTGTTGCGGAAAAATTCGGTAACGATGCGCTTCACCATTTCGAGAATCGGCTCCAAAGGGATCGCTGGCTTTCCCAGTTTTTTGCTCGGAAGCGGAAAGCGGGGTATATGGAGTTATACGCATACGGGACACCGGATACGAACGCGAAGGGGGAATACGTGCGCGCCGGTTGATTCCCCGCGTTACTTGACAGTGCTCCCGTCAGAACCCATACTTCCACCATGACACTCGCCGACAAGCTTACCGCGAGCCGCCTTATAATGGCTCCTGTCTTTTTTCTGGTTTATTTTCTTCCCTCATGGATAGGTCTGAATCCGCTGGCCGCTGTCGTTCTGCTCTGGGGGCTCTTCATCGCCAGCGAAATAACCGATCTGCTCGATGGACGAGTCGCCCGCGCAAGGAACGAAGTGAGCGACTTCGGCAAGTTGTTCGATCCTTTCTCTGATACGCTCGTGCGGATCACTTATTTCCTTTGTTTCGTCGTAGACGGAATACTGCCAGTTTTTCTCCTTGTCCTGGTCCTTTATCGCGAGTTCGGAATTTCGTTCATGCGTACGCTCATGATGCGCAGGGGCATAGCGATGGGGGCTCGGGGCGGCGGTAAACTGAAGGCTGTCATGTACATGGTCGCGGGGCTCGTCGCGTTGGCCGCCCAGAGCATTCGCTTGCTGAATCTCGGCGAAACCGTTTTTCAGTATACGCGTTGGGTTTCGGTCGGATTGTTTACGGTTTCGGTCGTACTGGCCTTGGCCTCATTCCTCGACTACTACCGCGTCTTTAAAGCTTCGGCGAATTAATATTGGTGCCGATTTTTCCGTGAATATTCCTGCGTTGTATTGACACTCGTTTGGGCTTTGATATAAAGTTCATTCCGTTGCGAAAACAGAAAACGCAGTCAACTGTTTCCTTGAAGATGCAAGAGACTGATTGTTTTGATGTTTTTGGAAAAAAGCGATTGACAGAAAGCGAGAGATCGTGATAATGTCCCGCTCGCGTCCAGCGAAGTGCTTAACGGCACGGAAGTTGCTGGGCGGAAAGAAGACGGAGGGATGAGCGGCTGGAATGGCTGCGGGTTCCTGAAAGTCGGG
>QKCO01000088.1 GCA_003245635.1 Treponema sp. | reverse complement strand
GATGAGAGGTGGAAAACGCGCAGCGGCCTAATCGCGCCGTTTGCTGATTTCTCCCTCATGTATCTTTCCCTATCCCTTTTCTTCCATCTGTGTTTATCCGCGTTCATCAGCGGCCCATTATTCTTGAATTGAAGGAGAAACCTATGTCGCAATTGGTCATTCCCGCGGGCGGGGACAAAGTAGCCCACGATTTCATGGCGCTCGGCGCCCTCGTCACCCGGCTCGACCCGGGCATCGTTCCCTTCGGCCAGGCCGATAAGTACGACCTGCACGTTTCCGGCGGCGAGTACAACGTCGCGGCTAACCTCTCCATCGCCTTCGGCATGAAGACGGCCATCGCGAGCGCTATCGTCGACTACCCGATCGGCAAGCGCATCGAGGCGTCCGTGCGCCAGTCGGGCGTCACGCCCTACTACGTCCGCTTCAAGCACGACGGCGTACGCGGCCCGAATATGGCCATCGTGTGGAGCGACAGGGGCCAGGGCGTCCGCGCCCCCGTGGTGTTCTACAACCGCGCCAACGAGGCCGCCGCGCAGCTCACCGCCAAGAGCTTCGACTGGGACGCGATCTTCGGCAAGGGCGTGCGCTGGTTCCATTCCGGCGGCATCTTTTCCGCCTTGTCCAAGAATACCCCGGAGCTCGTCATCTCCGCGATGAAGGCCGCCAAGAAGGCGGGCGCCGTCGTATCCTTCGACCTCAACTACCGGGCCAAGCTCTGGGCCGTCGCCGCCGCGGAAGAGGGCTCCGATCCCGAGAAGGCCCCCGCGCATGCCGCGGAGACCCTCCGCGAGATCGTCCGCCATGTCGATGTCCTCATCGGCAACGAGGAAGACCTCCAGAAAGGCCTCGGGCTGAAGGGCCAGGATGTGGAATCTAAGGGCAAGCTCGATCCCTCGAGCTTCTTCGGCATGATGGAGAGCGTCGTCAAGGATTTCCCGAATATCAAGGCCGTCGCTACGACCCTCCGCGAGGTCCATTCTACCAACCGCCACTCCTGGAGCGCGGTCCTGTGGCTCGACGGCAAGAGCTACGTGGCCCCCACCTGCGAGCTCGACGTTTACGACCGCGTCGGCGGCGGCGACGGCTTCGCTGGCGGCCTCATCTACGGGCTTCTCTCCGGCAAGTCTCCCGAGGACGCCCTCCGCCTCGGCTGGGCCCACGGCGCCCTGCTGACGACCTTCCCCGGCGACACCACCATGGCGACGCTCGACCAGGTCGAAGCCTTCGCCAAGGGCGGCTCGGCGAGAATTCAGCGGTAAACGGATTTTCCGAATGGAAATCGGGCTGTCTCTGATGCTTGCCGCTTCTGGGACAGCCCTTCCCCTTTGTTGCCGGTCCCTGCCGCATTCGAGAATTTCAGATTACGGGGATAGATCAATAAAGAATTTAAGATAGGGCTTATAGTAGGGACAGAGCACTTCCTAGGAAGAGCGATTAAAGCGCAGTTGCTGATACGGCTCTATGCCTTGTTATGAGAAAGCCAAGAGATTTGAAAGATCATGCTACATACCATGTAACGGCGCGGATAAACCGGAAGGAAATGCTTTTGGATTCGTCGCGAACAAAGGCCTTGTTTCTTGAAATCGTCGCGAAGGCAAAAAAGCGATTCGAGTTCCGCATAGATAATTTCACGGTAATGGGCAATCATTTTCATATGGTCATTCATCCGGGAAAGGCTGTAAGTCTTTCCCGGATAATGCAGTGGATTCTTAGCGTCTTCGCTCAGTCCTACAACCGGATCCATAATCTCACCGGGCATGTGTGGGGAGAACGGTTCTTTTCCCGAATAATTCGAAATTTACGAGAGTATTTGAAAGTCTTTGAATATGTCGACAACAACCCGGTGAAAGCGAGGCTTGTCGATTTTAGCGATGATTGGGTATTCGGCGGATTGTTTTTTAGAAGGCGGGGCATACAAGAAATAGTTGATCCTTTGCCTGAATATCTTTCGTTGCTGTTGCCACGGCATGGAAGCTTATTGCTGGAATATCGCCGTAGCTGAAGTTCTTAAGCTCGCGTGTTCCGCTAATCCCCCAGACGCCGACTCCCGTGCTTCAGGTTGAGCCGATTCGCCTTCCTCCATTGCCTTTCAGCGCCGCCAGCCGATCCCTCAGCTGCGGATGCGAATAGTACCAGGCGGCGTAGAGGGGATGTGGCCAGAGATTCGATGCATTCTCCACGTTGAGTTTGACCAGCGCGGACGAGAGCGCTGCGGCGCTGGTCGCTTCGGAGGCGAAGGCGTCGGCTTCGTACTCGAAGCGGCGGGACAGAGCGGCGAAGCAGGGCGTCAGAAAGAAGGTCGCGGGGCCCGAGATGAGGCTGACGATGAGGATAAGCGCATGGCGGGAGGGAGAAGCGAAGCCGAAGGCCGCGTAGAGCTCCTTCCACCCCATGCAGAGGTCGAGCGCCCAAAACGCGAGAAAGCCGAACACGACTGAGATCGCCGTCATCTTCAGCACGTGCCGCTTCTTCTCGTGCCCTATCTCATGGGCGAGCACGGCCAGAACCTCATCTTCGTTCATCTGAGCGATGAGCGTGTCGAACAGCACGATGCGCTTGAGTTTTCCCATGCCGGTGAAGTACGCATTCGAGTGCTTGGACCGCTTCGAGCCGTCCATTATGAAGACGTCGCTGAACCGAAAAGAGAGTTTTTCCGCGAGCGCATCGATGCGGGTCTTCAGACTCCCCTCGGGCATCCGCGTGAATTTGTTGAACAGCGGAGCGATGAGCAGGGGATAGAGTAGCGAGATCGCAACCTCGATAGCCGTGAAGATAGCCGCCGCCCAGAGCCACCAGGCGCTCCCCGCGCGGTCTATAAAGAGGTAGAGCAGGGCGAGCATCGGTAGTCCGATGCCGGCGCCGATGAGGGCGCCCTTTAGCCGGTCGGCCAGCCACGTCCGGATGGTGGTCGTGTTGAAGCCGAAGCGCTTCTCCAGGGCGAAGGTTGCATACAGGTCGAAAGGCGCTGACGCTATCGCTTGAAGCAGGAAGAGGCATCCGAAAAAGGCCGCGCCGCGCCAATAGGACGATCCGATGGCCGCTCCCAGGATCGAATCGAGCCGGCCGAAAGCCCCCATCGCCACGATCGCAAGGACGGCAAACGCGGAGAGCGGTTCAACTGCGAACTCGAATCGCATCTTCGCGCGGGAATATTCGGAAGCCTTCTCTGCGTCCTCGGGGCGCATTCCCTCGGGCGCGTCGGGAGGCAGCTCACCGCCGCGGCGCGCAGATTCCCGATAATTGAGCGCCATGAGGAGCATCGTCCAGCCGAGCACGAAAACAGAGAGTCCGACGAAGGAAGCGAGGATCGCTGAAGGCGGCATTCCCGTATCTTGCCAGAAATAGTCCGATCGATCCAGCGATCCAGCGGGGACAGAGCACTGTGAAGCGATCCGCATTTGCCCCGCGCTATCGGATGCTCTATACTTTTGTGTAGGAGGTATCGATATGGCCGAATACGACGTAGGACCCGTCGGCCTTACGATCCCGCTCCCGCAGGAAGCGCCGCTTCCCGAGCCGCCCCCCGAACCCGTGGACCAGCAGCCCCCGAGCGCCGAGCAGGCTCCGCTGCCGGCGTACGAGGGCACCGTGATCGACGAGACGGCTTAATGTTATAGGATGTGCTCCAGAAAGCGCTTCGTGCGCTCTTCTTTGGGATTCGTGAAGAATTCCTGCGGAGGAGCCGTTTCCACGATCTGCCCCTGGTCCATGAATATCACCCGGTTCGCCGCCGCTCGGGCGAAGCCCATTTCGTGGGAGACGACCAGCATCGTCATGCCTTCGCGGGCAAGATCCGTCATGACGTCCAGAACTTCCTTGATCATTTCCGGGTCGAGCGCGCTCGTCGGCTCGTCAAAGAGCATCACCTTGGGATTCATCGCCAAGGACCGCGCGATGGCGACGCGCTGCTGCTGTCCGCCTGAAAGCTGATCCGGGTAGGAATGCTCCTTTTCCGCCAGTCCGACCTTCTCGAGCAGTTTTCTGCCGCGGTCCCTCGCATCGGCCTTGGATACCTTCAGGACGGTGGTGGGCGCCAGGATGATGTTGTCCATCACCGAAAGGTGCGGAAAGAGATTGAAGCTCTGGAATACCATGCCGACTTCTTCCCGGATGCGCCGGATGTCGGCTTTCTCGTCGGTGACGCTTTCCCCGTCGATGAGGATGGAGCCCCCGTTGAGCCGCTCGAGCCGGTTGACGCTCCGCAGCAGCGTGCTCTTGCCCGACCCCGACGGTCCGATGACGAGCACGACCTCGCCCTTGGCGATCTCAAGGTCCACGCCGCGCAGGGCTTCGAGCTTCCCGTAGAACTTGCGGGCACCTTTTATGTCAATGAACGGTTCCACGGTGCCTCAGCTTTTCTTCCATAAGCGCGACCAGGCGCGAGAAGAAGAGAGTCATCACGAGGTAGATCAGCGCGATGACCGTATAGCTCTCGAAGTACCTGAAGGAGGTCGACGCGTATTCGCGCCCCCTGCGCAGCAGGTCCGAAACCGCCAGAATCGAAACGAGCGAAGAGTCCTTGAGCAGGGCGATGAACTCGTTTCCGATCGGCGGCAGGATGATCTTCACCGTCTGCGGCAGGATGACCTTCCGCATCGCCTGCGACCGGCTCAGGCCGAGCGCGAGCGCCGCTTCCATCTGCCCCTTCGGGATCGCCTGGATGCCGGCGCGGAAAATCTCCGCCATGTACGCGCCGTAGCAGACCGACATCGCGAGCACCGCCGCCGTCGGCCCTTCCAGGTGGAGCACCGGTCCGAGCGCGTAGTAGATGTAGAAGAGCTGCACGAGCAGCGGGATGCCGCGCACGACCTCGACGTAGACGGTCGCGATCCTGTTGATGATCGTCACGTGGGAGATTCGTCCGAGCCCGGCGAACAGGCCGATCACCAGGGAGCAGCATATCGCCGCGATGGTGACGCCGAAGGTCGCGATCAGACCGTCGGGCACGAAGGCGAGCACCTTGAGATAGGGATTCGGGCTGATGACGGGAAGCGCGATCAGCAGGGCGATCGCGCCGAAGAAAGCAATATTCCAGGCCGACAGCGCGCCTCGTTCCCCTTTCTCGGGAATGAGCATGCCGTCGGTCACGGTGATCCGGGGTTCTCCCCCGGAACTCTGTCCGGCTTCTCCCATGCTAGCGAAGCCACTTCCCCGCGATCTTGTCGAGCTCGCCGGACGCCTTGATCTTAGCCAGCGCGTCGTCGAGGAGCTTGAGGGTCTTGGCGTCGCCTTTCTTCACGGCCAGGCCGAGCCATTCGTCGGTGAAGGGCTTGCCGACGATCTTGAGCTTGTCCTTGAACTTCGGGTTCTGCATGGCGAAGTCCGCGGCTATCGGGCTGTCCGCGACGACGCCGACGATGCGGCCGTTCGCGAGGTCCTCGAAGGCGAGTCCGACTTCGTCGTAGGTGGCCAGCACGACCCCGTCCACCTTGCCGATCTCGATGGCTCCGGTCGTGCCGATCTGCGCTCCGACCTTCTTTCCCTTGAGGTCCGCCAGCTTCTCGACTCCGGAGAGTCCCTTGCCGACGACGAGCACCTGGCCCGCGTTGACGTAGGGCGCGGTGAAGTCCATCGTCTGCTTGCGCTCGTCGGTGATCGTCACGGAGGAACTGATGGCGTCGTAGGCGCCGTTCGCGAGTCCGGCGAAGATGCCGTCCCAAGCGGTGTTGCGGATCTCGATGTCGAAGCCGCCGGCCGCGGCCATCGCCTTGAGCATGTCGGGGCCGAAGCCGACGATCTCTTTCTGCTCGTTTACGAATTCCATGGGAGGCCAGGTCGCGTCGGACGCGATCACGATTTTCGGCTTGGCGTTGGGCGCCGGTGTCTCTTTGGAGCCTCCGGCCCAGGCGGTGAACGCGAGCGCGAGCAAAAGGGCCGCGGCGAACGCGCGGCGGACCGATGAAGTACGGGTCATGACGACCTCCTTGCTGATTGGAACGATATGATAGATGTATAGTAGTCGCGGTGCGGACGCGCTGTCAATGAACGATGAGAAAAGAGCAAGACGACTCCGATCTTGCCGATCCTGCGCGCGCGCATTACACTCAATCCGGAGGGCCACTTGAAGTTCATATCCACCCGCGCCGGAGGCTCTTCCGTATCTTTCAAGGACGCGGTTTTGAGCTGTCTGCCGCCGGACGGCGGCCTCTACATCCCCGGCTCGGCGGTCGATCTTCGCCAGTTCTTCCTCTACATGGACGAGTCGACGACCTATCCCGAATTGGTCGCGACCGTGGCGCCTCCTCTGCTCGAGGGCGAATTCAACCCGTTCTCCGCCGCGCGCGTAGCCGAAAGTGCGTTCGCCTTCGAGCCCGTCGTAAAGCGGCTCGACGAAAACTTATCCCTGCTCGAGCTGACCAACGGTCCGACCGGCGTCTTCAAGGATTTCGGCATCGCCTTCCTCGCCGCGGTCATGGAGGAGCTTCTCAAGAAGAGCGGCCGCGCGATGACTCTTACGGCCAGCACCGGGGATACCGGCTCTTCGGTCGCGCACGGCTTCGCGGGGCGCAACGGAATAACTTCGGTGATCATCTATCCGCGCGGCCCGATCCGCGGACTCGATGCTGCCTCCTTCGTTCAGAACGGCGGCAACATTCTGCCGATCCGCATCGACGGCACCTTCGACGACTGCCAGCGGCTCATCCGCGAAGCCTTCGGCGATCGCCCCTTCGCCGCCCGCTACGGCCTGACGAGCGCGAACACCATCAATGTCGGGCGGCTCCTGCCTCAGGTCTTCTATTTCCTGTTCGCGTTCCTCAAGCTGAAGCGGAGCCTGCGCGGCGACCTCCTGTTCAGCGTCCCTTCCGGCAATTTCGGCAATCTCCTCGCCGGGCTCTACGCGTGGAAGTTCGGCCTCCCGGTCAGAGGCTTCATCGCCGCGATGAACGCGAACGACGCCGTGGGAGACTATCTGCGCGGCAAAGCCTTTGCGCCCAGGGATCCCGTTCAGACCGTCTCGTCCGCGATGGACGTCGGAAACCCCTCCAATTTCGAGCGCCTGTCCGCTTTCTATCGAGACGCCCCCGCCGTCATGCGGCACATGGTCCTTCCCGAATCGGTCGACGACGCGGCGACGACGGCGGCTATGGAACGCGCCTGGAGAAAGCACGGGGTGCTGCTCGATCCGCACGGCGCCGTCGGATTCGCGGCGGCCGAGCGTGCGATTGAAGGCGGTTTCGAATACGGACACGTTGTCGTGCTTTCCACCGGGCATCCGGCCAAGCGCGCCTGGTCGACCGAGCGGGCGATCGGTGCTCCCTGTCCGATCCCGGAGCATCTTGCCTCGCTCGGCAGGGAGGTCGATCCCGTCGCCTCCATACCTGCGCGGATCGACGCGCTCGAAGCCGCGATCGCGGGCGCCTGCTAAGAAAAGAGCCGCTTCATCAATTTCTTCCCGTCCGCCGAACGATAGGGGTTGCGCACATTGCGCAGATATGTCCGGTAGGCTGCGCAGCTTTCGTAGAAGCCGCCCTGGTCCTTGAACGACGACGATTCGTCGCAGCGGTACAGCTCCAGCAGCAGCGGAAAGAGGGGGGATTCGAGGGTCGCCTGCGTGCGAGTCAGCGGCAGGCGCGGCAGCGCGGCGGGCATCATGTGGTTGCGCACCAGGAAGGCGACCTCGTCGGCGCGCGCGGCGGGGTAGCCGAGCCGGCTCAGGAAGGCGCGCGCGGTCCGCTCGCCGAGCTCCGCGTGCCGGTCGAAGCGCCGCCCGCCCGACGCCTCCGCGATTGGCTTGCCGGAGTCGTGGAGCAGCAGGCCGAGCGAGAGCGTCAGGTCGGGAATTTTCCGGTAGCGGAAGGTTTCGAGCGTGTGCCGCCAGACATTGCCTTCCGGGTGGAACTCCTTAGAGTGGTCGACATCGTCCAGCGCGTCCAGTTCCGGCCAATACGCGGCGATGAATCCGCATGCCTTCAGGAGTTCGAGCCCCAGCTGAGGCCTCCGCGAGGTCATGAGCCCCGACAGGAGTACGCGCTGTTCTTCGGCCGCGAGCGGCGCGGATTCAGGTAGCCGTTTCAGCATCGCCGTTAGCTCGGCGAGGAAATCCGTACGCTCGCGGTCCTCCGTTTCCGGCTCGCCGTCGAGAACGGCTCCTCGGTACCGGGAGAGGATGAGCGCCGCTTCTGCCGCGGCCCGGTGCCGATCGGCGCCCGAACGGCGCAGCCGGTGCCAGAGAGGAGTTTCCTCGTCGCGGCGTTTGCCGTCGCGCAGAACGCGGACGGTCGGGTAGACATCGTTTTCGTCGATGTAGGACTTCTTAGCGGCGTCCCAGGCGATCGTGAGGATGTCGAAAACGGGGTCCTCTTCGGAGTCGCCTCCGCAGCGGAAGTACCAGGTCCGTTCTCCGCGTTCGCCGTCTTCGCCGTCGAGGGCCGCGTCCGCGATGTCCGGGCCGGGGAATCGGAGGCCGTCGAAGAGGCGGGCAAGATCCGCCAGGTCGGCGTTCGTCTCTATCCGCAGCTCCGCGGCCGGACGCAGGCCGCAGAAACGGTCGAGCGCGGAGAAGGATATCAGCCGGGCCGAGAAGCCCTTTTCGAGCAGAGCGTCGACGATGCGGTCCACCAGCCTAAGATAGCGATACGGGGCCGCCTCGTCCAGGATCGTCTTTTTCCGAGAGTGCTTCGAGCAGGGCGTCGACGCGGTATTCGGCCTTCGCGTCCGCCGCGGCGAGCTCTTCGGCAGCCGTCGCGATAGCCTCGAGCCGGGCCGTCCATCGCTTCTCGTCGAGCTTCGCCTTCCGTTCCGCGCTCTTCTTTTTCGCTTCCGCCCGGCGGAACCCTGCGTCGTCCGCCTCGATAGCCGCGACGGCGCAGGAGAAGCGGAGCGCTTCGTCGAAGCGTTCCTTGTTGTACCAGACGATTCCCTCGAACACATTCACGCCGAGGAAGCTCCGCGCCTCTTCCGACGTGAAGGCGTCCTTCGCCGCGGCGGCCGAGTAGGGCTCAGGCGTTTTTTTCGCGGCGGTTTCCGCGGGTTTCATGGCGGTTCTCGAAAGGATCAGCTTGAGCAGCCGCACGATTCGGTCGTCTTTCTCGGAGTCTCCTGCGCGGCCCCTGAATGCCTCCCTGAGCTTCCGATCGAGGCTCCAATGGTCGACGAGCCGGCGCGCGTCTTCTCCGCCCGTCCGCGGTCCGAGTACGCCGCGCAGGAGGGCGAATACGAGATAGCCCGCGGCGCCCTTCGCGAGCGATTCGTCATTCTCGAAGAGGGCCGCTATCGTCTCTATCGCCGATCTTGCGCCGTTCGGCTCTCCGTCTCCGGTGCCGGCTTCTCCGATCAGCCGCAGCCGTTCGAGGGAAAGGGCGAACTCGGTCCAGACCGCCTTCTCGTCGAGTTTCGTTTCGGAAACTTCCGTACGGAAGGCTTCGTAGCGGCCGGACGCCCCGTCCAGGTATATCGCGGCCGTGCGCACGAAGGAAAGAACCGGCTCCTCGATCGATTCGATGAAAACGCTCGGGGAGAATTTCTCATCGATAAGCCCCTCGATCCGGGCTTCCTCCTCGGCCGGGCTTGCGGCAGGATTCTCGGTTGCGGCGTTCGGCAGGACGAGCGAACGGACGCCGGCGAAATACGCAGGTGAAGCAAGCGCGAAGAACGCCGCGTAGAGATCGCGCAGGAAGAGATCCTGGATCGCCGCCTGCAGATCGGGAACGCCGCGGCCCCCTAGTTCGTCGCAGAGCCGCCTCCATCGGCCGAACGCATCGTCGGCGGCCAGATGTATGTCCAGGAATACCTGGCTCTCGTAGCCGTTCAGTTCCACGTACAGGCCACCGGAATCGGTTCCCCGGCTCGATCGGACGTACCAGAGTCCCGAACGCTGCTCCCGGAACAGCAGGAAGCGGTCGTCGGCAGGTTCGAGTCCGAGCGCTTCGAGCAGCGACTTCCGTACGACGCGGCGTTCGCCGGAACCATCTTTTTCGGCGGCCGGCGCCGACATCTTGATCCACCCCGAAGCCCGTTCGTACGCGTTGTTGTACAGGACGAAGGTCCGCTCGTCGCCGAGCCGGTTGGCGTACGCGAACACGTTCTCCCTGACCGCGCCGTCGTGGCCGACCACGTCGAACAGGGCGAAGTATCGGCTGCCTGAAAAGAGTCGGCGCTTCTTGAGAAGGGGGAAGATTTCCCGCTCGTGCCGCGCGACGAGTCCTTCGTCGACGCGTTCGTCGCGGTAGGCGCGCCGGTACTCCATGCCGTATTTTTCCTCGAAGCCTTCGATCTGCCCGTGCCCGAACATCGGGAGGCCCGGCATCGTGGCCATCAGCGTGCAGACGCCGAAGTACTTGTCGCCCTTGCCGAACTGGGCCACCGCGGTGTCCTCGTCGGGGTTGTTCATGAAGTTGACGAAGCGCTTGAGGATCTCCGCGTCGAATTCGATGGTGTTCTTGATGGTCGCGCGGTATTTTGCGTTCTCCTCGTTCTTGAGCATGTTCATGAACGCGGAATTGTAGACCCGGTGCATGCCGAGCGTGCGGACGAAATAGCCTTCCATCATCCAGAACGCCTCGGCCAGGAGCAGCGTATCGGGCGCCTCGGCCGCGCAGCGGTCCACCACCTCCCGCCAGAATTCATTCGGCAGGCGCCGCTCGAATTCCTCGCGGGAAAGGGCATGCTCCGCTCTGCTGGCGATATCGCCGCCGCGGCCGGGTTCGGGGTACCAGAGCCGCTGGATATGCTTCCGGGCCAGGGTCATCGCGGCGTCGAAGCGGACGATGGGAAATTGCCTGCAGACGCCGACGATCGTGGCGATGACCGCTTCGCGGGCTTCCCGGTTCAGAAAATCAATCTGGGCGGTATCGTTCCAGGGCATCGACGTGCCGTCGTTTCCGTGGTAGATGTAGCGCGCCTCTCCGGTGTTGAAATCGACGCGCTTGAAGACGACCGCCGCGTCGCTCCGGTCCCAATAATGGTCCTCGAGATAGACGCCGACGCCCGGCCGTTTGGAAAGGTTTTCGCCGTTGAAGCTGTAGCCGGGGAAGGGGGGATGGGGGAGCTGCAGGAACCGGTCGGGGTGCTCCATCACCCAGCGCGAGTCGATGCCCGTGTGGTTGGGCACCATGTCCGAACCCAGCCGGATGCCGCGCATCGCGCAGCGGTGCCTGAGCTGCTCGAGCGCTCCCCAGCCGCCGAGCTCGTCGGCGATATCGTAGTCGTGGAGGCTGTACGCGCTGGCCGCCGCCTCGGGGTTGCCGCAGCGGCGCTTGATCTCCCGGCTCGCCTCGCTCCGTTCCCAGAGCCCGATGAGCCAGAGTCCCGTGAAGCCGCGGGAGGAGAGGATGTCCAGTTCCTCGTCGGGGATAAGGTCGAGCCGATCGATCGGCCTACCGTACTTGAGCGAAAGCTGGTGCAGCCAGACCAAGGTGCTTTTTGCGATGAGCACCACGCTCGGCATCCAGTCCTTGTCCTCGGTGAAGCGTTCGTATTCGCGCTCGAGCTCGTCGTACACGTAGGCGCGGGTCGGTCCCGGCCCGAAGAAGACCGGCTTCTCCTCTTCCTTTATCAGGTCCATGCTCGTCAGGAGGCGCAGCAGGTAGTCGCCGATGAGGAGGCCCCATTTCCGCCGTATGTAGTCGAGTTGGCCGGACAGGGAGTACGGCTCGGCGACCGCGGGACTGCGGAGCAGTTCCCAGAGGCTCTGCCCGTCCGGCCCGATGCCCGGCATCTCGGCGAAGAACGAACGGATTTCCGCGAAGGCGTCGTCGTAGTCGGTGTTCGCCGAAAGGGACGAATCGTCGAAAAGCATTCCGAACGGGCCGAACGCCGGATTCTCGTTCGCGAGCCTGAGCATCATCAGCTCCTCGAGAGCGAGCAGCCGATTCGGGATGCCTCCTTCTTCCCCCGCCAAGTACGCGTCGATAGTCATCGCTCCCCGATGGACGGCGACCGGCGGGAATTCGCGGACGAAGACCCTCAGGATCGTATCGAAGCGCTTCTTGCCGATCCGTTCGGTAAGACGATCCGCGAGCCGCTCGAGCGCGTCGGGCGCCGCCTTGCGCCGGTAGAGCTCGGCGACGTGGTGGAGGATCTCGTCGATCAGTCCCATCGCGTTCACCTGGCCCGCCTTCACGAAGCGTTCCGGATGAACGAGGGGATTCACCTTCGCGTTCATCCGCTGCGCGAATTCCCGCGACGCGCGGAAGTGCGCGAACACGACGTTTCCGCGCAGGGAGAAAAGCGCTTCGTCGAACCCGAATTCCGCGCGCGCGCTACCCTTCACGTGGAATTCCATGGCGTAGGCGTTCCCCCGGGCGAGGCGCTCCGCGGCTTCTTCGCGCGATTCGAAACGGGTCAGGACAAACGGCAGCTGCTTCATGGTCGTTCCTTTTTCTGTTTTCCCGAAGAGTCGTCCGTGCGGGCGGCGACGACGCGCCGGACCGCTTCGGCTAATTCTTCGTCCTCCGCGATCTCCGAGACCCGGCAGGGAATGCGGTAGGTCCAGTTGAAATCGCCGACCGACCCCGGCACGTTGACGCGTTCGGCGGCGGCGTCCGGCGCGTAGTAGCGGGGGACTAGGTGCAGGAGGTCCTGCAGCTGGAAGACGCAGATCATCGATGCCGACCGCGCCGCCGCGCCGAGGACCGCCGCAGCCGTTTCCGGCGAGTATCGCGCTTCACCTGCCGCCGCCGCTCCGACCACGGGCGCAAGAGCCGTTCGATCTGCTTCCTGCTCCCACCATTCGCGCACCGTCGAACTGTCGTGCACCGCGGGAGCGCAGACGCTCAAGTACGGGTATGAGGCCAGCGGTACGTAAGGCTGCCCCGCTTCATCCCAGCGTCTGGCCCAGCGGATCACCCGCAGCCCGAGGATCCCGAGCTTGTCGAGCACGCGCGGAACGCAGTCGGGAACGGCGCCGAGATCTTCGGCGCAGGCGAGCATGGGTGTCGTTTCCTTGAGCACCGCAAGGAGCCTTTCTCCCTGCTCTTCCCATATGGCCTCCGATAGGCGGCGCTTCGATTCGATCAGCTCTTCGAGCCGCTTCTTCTCGTCTTCCGAGAGAGTCGGATAGGCGGTGGTTTCGCGGAACGACCAAAGCGGCTGGAACCGATCCTTCTCATATTCGAGGAGGGCGCGGTCCCGCCAATAATTCTTGAGAAAATCCGTCAAGGCGGAAGCAAGCCCCAGCGCTTCGATGTCGACTTCGCCCCGGACCGACTCCTTGAACAGCCAGAGATCCTCGCTGCCGATCCGGTCGAGCGCGGTCTCGAACGCTCGGTTCGTTTCGGCTTCGGCGAGTCCCGCCTCCGCGGCCGCGGCGCGCAGGTGGGCGCCGGGAACATGGGTCCGCGACAGCCAGCGGAGGCGCCCCGCGTCGAAGCCGATGCTTTCGAGTTCCTGCCGCTCGATCGGCACCGCCGGAATGAAGCGTCCGAGCATCGCCGCCCGATCGCTGCGGGACGTCGCCCAGATGCGGAAAAAGCCGAGCACATGGTCGATGCGGTACGCCTGGTAATAGCGATCGGCCGTCCGCAGCCGTTCGCGCCACCAGGCGTAGTCGTGCCGCTCGAGCGACTTCCAGTCGTAGAGCGGAAAGTCCCAGTTCTGGCCGAGCGGGCTGTACATGTCGGGAGGGGCGCCCGCCGCCATGTCCCGACGGAAATATTCAGGATGAGCCCATACGTCGCAGGAATCCTCGTTCATGAGGATTGGCAGATCGCCCTTCAGCGCGATTCCCCGCTCCGCGAGCGCGGCGGCGGCGGCGGAGAACTGCTCGTCGGCATGGCGCTGCAGCCAGACCCAGAACAGATGCTCGCGCCTGAGCGCCGGGTCGTCCCAAAGCGCCTGGATCTCGTCCTGCTTCAAGGCGGAGAAGGCGCCCCATTCCTTCCAATGGGCGCTGCCGTGCTTTTCCTTGAGCCTGCGGTAGACGGCGTATTCGCGCGCCCAGGCGTTGCCGCGTATCCATTCGGCGGTCGCGCCGTTCTCATCCGCGATCACCGCATCGGCGCCCGCGTCGTAAACGCGCGCGAGCAGCTCCATTTTCGCGCGGAGCACCTCGCCGAAAGGGAAGCGAGCCGCGCTTTCGAAGCGTTTGCGTATACGCGCCGCTTCCGCCGCGAAAGAGGCTGCTTCGGGCATGTCTCCTATCTTGAGGTACAGGGGATGCAGGGCAAAGGCCGAGAGCGCGCTGTAGGGCGAACTTTGAAACCCCGAATCGTTGACCGGAAGCAGCTGCACCAGCTTGATGCCCGTATTCACGCAGAAATCTCCGAGTTCCGCGAGATCCGGAAATTCTCCGACCCCCGCGCTCGTGTCCGTTCGGAGCGCCGCGAGCGGGATCACGATACCGGCCAGTTTCTGCGTCGCGGGGGGAAAGCGCATGGTGCCTCCAGATCGGAAATCTGCTGTCAATTCAGTATAGCGACGGCTCTTCCCTATTGTAAACGAATTGCTCTTTATTTAGTGAATGAACCCGGTCCTCCAGTGCCAGACGGGAACGGAGAGTTCGGAGGAGAAGGGATTGGTTCGGGAGAAATCGGGCAGCCAGTCGTCGGAAACGACCAGTTCCTGGTAGAAGCCGTTTTCGATTCCGAATTCCTCCAGAAGTTCGATCGCCCGGTCGTATTCTTTCTGGTCGATGTATCGGTCCGGGATTTCGGCGCCGTCGCTTCCCTTCACCGGCGTGTACTGGGTCATCAGCGAAAGCAGCGCTCTGTCCCCCAGCTTGTCGGAAAACCAGCGGAGCACGTTTCTGGTGTCCTCCAGCTGTCCGGGCAGGATGAGGTGGCGGACGACCGTCCCCGAGACGAGCACGTCGGGCCGGTCCTCCTCCTCCATGCCGGCGGCGAGCGGTCCGCGCGCGGGCGCGTACCGCAGCGGCCGCAGCTCGGCCATGCGCAGTATCGCCGCGGTCGCGGCTTGGGGGTAGTCGGCTGCCTTGAAGTAACGTTTGGAAATTGCCGGGTCGAGCGTCTTGAGATCGGGGAGGTAGACCTGGATTTGGTCGGCGGCGAGATCGATCGCTTCCGTCGATTCGTACGCGGACGAATTCCAGAGCGCCGGGATGGAGAGACCTCGTCTGCGCGCATCCCGCAGCCCGTCCGCGATGGCCGCCGCCGCGTGGCTTCCGGTGACGATATTGACGTTTTCCGCTCCGGCCTTTTCGAGCGCCAGGCATATTTCGGCGAACGAAGCGGCGTCGACCGGGGCTCCCATGCCTTCCCGGGAAATCTGGCGGTTCTGGCAGAAGGAACAGCCGAGGGTGCATCCGGTGACGAATACGGTGCCGGATCCGCCGAGTCCCGTGATCGGGGGTTCTTCGCCCCGGTGCAGCGACGCCGTCGCGATGCGCAGCTCGGCGCTTTCGCCGCAGAAACCGGCGCCGCCCGCGTTCCGGTCGACGCCGCAGCGGCGTCCGCACAATTCGCAGTGCTCGTAGACAGATGAATGGGGATGGAAGCTCATCATCGGCCGCATCATAGCCCGAAGGGCAAAAAAAAACAGCCAGCAACTGCCGGCTGTTGGATGGTTCGAAAGGTTGCCGACCCACGAAGGGGGCGGATCGTTTCAGAACCTCTCTGTTGCATACGGAAAACAATCAAATCCGTCAATGACGGATATTCTAGGTCTAAACTGTCTCTTCGGAGCTGGTTCCGTCAATTCCGGACCAGCCGCGACTTCTCCGGCGGAGTATCCATTTCAGATCCTCCAGACTGCTACGGCCTATAGGCCGTATTCGCCGTATTATCCGATCATCGCCATCCGGCGCTTCGGAACCGTCTCTAGCTATATAGTAACGCTTTTTTTCGGAAAAGCAAATGAAATCAAAACGATTTCCCAATAGTCGGCGGCATGCGTTCCGTTCCGCTCGCTCAGCGGAGAGCGCCGTGGGAAACCAGATCCGACATGAGCCGAGTGAGCTCATCCATGGCGAGTTCTTCGGCTTCGGCGGAGATGATGTCGCGCGCCGCTGCCCAGTCTTCGCTGTCCAGATCCATGGTTTGATCATCGTATTCGCCCAGCACGAAGGCCGCGAAGTGGCCGAGCTTTTCCCATAGGAAGGGCTGCTCCGCCCCGTAGCGCTCGGCCCACCAGCGGAAAATCTCTTCCGAGGCGGTCTCTCCGAGCACCGGTATCGTCAGTTTGAGGAAGGAACGTTCGGCGTAGGCCGTGTCGGTCTCTCCGCGGCGCGAGATGCCGTCCAACTCGCTATAGAAATGGTCTGAAGCGCGCATTTGACCAGAATAGCACCGGGCCGCCGCTTAGCCAAGCCGCCGGCGATCGGCAACCTTGACTTTTCCTTTTCTCGGTTTTACACTCAAGCCCATGAACCTGAAAACCGTGCTGACCCGGGATACTGTCAGCCTTCACCTCAAGGGCACCGCCAAGGAAGAGATCATCAACGAGCTGCTGGACATCCTCGTGAAGGCCGGCAAGATCAAGGACCGCGAAGCCGCGTTGGCCAGCGTCATGGACCGGGAACGCAAGATGTCCACGGGAATGAAGCACGGTATAGCCATTCCGCACGGCAAGACCGCCGCTGTGACCGACCTGGTCGCCTGCATCGGCATTTCGGATACCGCGGTCGATTTCGACTCGCTCGACCACGAGCCCTGCCGCATCTTCATCATGACCCTGTCGCCGATCGACAAGACGGGGCCCCATCTGCAGTTCCTCGCGGAGGTGAGCCTGCTCTTCAAGAGCTCGGAAAAGCGCGCCGAGATTCTCGCCGCCCCGACTTCCGAAGCGGTGCTCAAGATACTGACCGAATAGCGCCGTTTGTTCCGGGCGCGTGTTTGGGACGCGTGTTCGAAGGACGAAATAAAGCCGCCGGGATGACCCGAGCGGCTTTATTTTTGTCCGTATCGGCTCCCGGTAGCCCGCAGGCCCCTCGGGAGTCGATACGACTTCAGTTGAGGCGCTTGAGCGCGGCGGAGGCGAGGACCTTTACCGCGTTCGTCCAGTCCTGGTATTCGACCTGCTGGAGGGCCGCCCTGCCGAGCGGGCTGCCGTGGTTTCCGATGGCGGGAATCACGACGCGCACCATGCGCTCGTCTTCCTGGGTTATGTTGTTCGACCGCCGCTTTGCGTTGAGGATCATGAGGAAGGACGATAAGGCGCGGGCTGCCTCGTCGCTCTTGTTGAGGGAGAGCGCGTTCACCGCGCCGATGCGCTCTTCGGCATCGATTCCTTCTTTGAAGGAGCGCTCGAGCAGAGGAACCGCCTTCGGGTCGGAGGACCCGTTCTTCGCGAGCATGTCAATGGACAGCTTCCGCAGGCGGGAGAGCGTCACCTTGTCCTTGACGTCATTGGTCGCCGACTTCCAGCCTTCGCCGAGTGCCTCGAGGCCGAGACCGGCTTTCGATTCGGAGGGCGCCTTCGACTCGTTCCCTTTCTCCAGGGCGAGCAGCTTGATGGAATAATCGTTCTGCTTGATGATTTCAGCTATCGACGCCGACGGATCGTCCACGATGAGCGGAAGCGTCCGGGCGGCTTGGTCCTTCACTCGGCGCGAGTACCAGCCGTTCGCGGCGAAGAATACCGGCGAATATCCCTCGAGGACTCGATACTTCTCCATCGCGATGACGGCTCCGTACGCGATCTTCTCCCCGGCTTCAGGGTCCGCGGTCGGCTTCAGGTTCAGTTCGTAGAGCGTCTTCACGACGAAGGGCAGCATTTCGGGGGATCGGGTCTGCCC
>QKCO01000092.1 GCA_003245635.1 Treponema sp. | reverse complement strand
GCGACGACCTTCATGCCGAAGCCGAAGGACGCCATGCGGGCCGCGTGGCGCCCGATGTTGCCGACCCCCGCGATGCCGATCGTCTTTCCGGCCAGCTCAAAGCCTCGCAGCGGCATGAAGTTGCCCGCGCGCATGTCGGCGTCGCCGGCGGTGACGCGCTTGGCCAGGGCGAGGACGAGGGCGACCGAATGCTCGGCGACCGAGAGGTCGGGCGCGTTCTTGGTGATCGTGAGGATGTTCCGGTGGGCCCTGCAGAGGTCGACGCTCACGCCGTCGTAGCCGACGCCGTGCCGGGAGATGAGCGTCGGCTTGCCCTTCCCGTTCGCCTCCAGTGCCGCATAGAGCGCGCCCGAATACTTCTCGACACCGAGCACGGCGACCCGGGCGCCCGAGGAGGCGACCGCCCGAGCGACCGCATCCTCGGAGCCGTCGCAGACGACCCAGTCGAAGCGGTCCGCCGCCTCGTCGAAGACTTTCTTGCCTTTCGTATATTCCTTTTCGGTGACGACTACTGGTTCCCTCATACCGAATATTCCTCCATTGCTATGAACTCTTCCGCACCACCAGATCGGGCACGAGGTAGGTTTGCGCATCGACACGCTCTCCGGCGATGGCGTCGCGGAGCAGCTTCACCGCGAGCGTCAGCCGCGCGACGACCTTGGTGTCCACCGTGGTCAGCCGCGGCTCGACGCAGCGGGACAGGACCGTATTGTCGAAGCCGACCACCGAAACGCGCTTGGGCACCTTGAAGCCCAGCTCGCGCAGCCGGTTGAGCGCGCCCGCCGCGGTGATGTCCTCTCCGGTCATGATCGCGTCGAACCGGATCTTCCGCGCGGCCAGCTCGTCCACGCCGCGCGCGCCGCCTTCGAGCGAGTTGTCGGTCCGGATCACCAGGCCGTCCTCCTCGGGAATCCCCGCGGCGCGCAGCGCAGCCCGGTAGCCCTCGATCTTGAGGTCCGTGCTGTACGTCGGCGAGTCCCGGAAATAGCAGATCCGCCGCCGGCCGCGGGAGATCAGGTGCTCGGCGGCGTGGCGGGAGGCGAGGCCGTTGTCGCTGATGACCGAGTAGATGTTCGGTCCGCGCAGCGCGCCGTTTATCATCATGACCGGGATCTTCGCCGCCAGACGCCTGAGCCCCTCGTCTATGCGGTCGTTGTGGAATACCGAGCCGACCAGCATGAGGCCGTCCACCCGCTTTTCGACCAGGAGCTTCAGGTATTTGATCTGGGCTTCGGGATCGTAGCCGGTATTGCAGAGCAGGGCCGCGTAGCCCAAGCGCTCGAGCTCCTGCTCGACGACGAAGGCCTCGGCGGCGTACTGGGAATGGCGTATGTCGACGGTCATGACGCCGATGGTGCCGGTCGACTTGATGACCAGTCCGCGCGCGAGCAGGTTGGGACGGTAGTGGTTCTTCTCGAGGACGTAATTCACCTTCTCGAGAGTGCGCGCGGAGACGTTGCGATGGTTGTTCAGCACGCGGGAAACGGTCGTAATGGAGACGCCCGCTTCCTCGGCTATGTCGTAGATGGTCATTCTCTATGAAAGCCCTTTCATAGTGATAGCATACCATTCCGATTTATACAAACGAAAACAGCCGGAACGGGATCCGCCGACGTCGAAAAAAGGAACACCGTTTCAGAATTAAGTTGCGCGCCCAAAAAAACCGGGTTACTATTTGAAAGCGCTTTCAATTCACTAACAGCATCAATCGAATCCCGGACCGCAACAACGGGCGGGAACGCGTCAGACGCAGGGAGGATACGGCAAGATATGGATGCAGCCACCGGGAACATCCTAAAAGCGATCGGGAAGGTCAACCGGATCGTGTTGACGCTCGAAAAAACGGCGCTCGCGGTTCTCATGATAGGAATGCTCATCTTCGGCTTCCTGCAGGTCTTCGCGCGATTCGTCCTTAAGACGCCGATCGGCTGGTCGGAGGAGCTGCTCACCTACTCCTTCACCTGGACGAGCTTCCTCGGAGCGAGCGCGGCCATCTACACCAAGGCGCACTTCTCCGTCGACCTCTTCATGAAGAAGCTGCCGGCGGCGGCGATCAGGCCCATCAACATCTTCACCTGGCTGCTCATCTGCGGCTTCTCGATCTTCATCGCGATCACCGGAGCGACGCTGACCGCGGCGAACAGCATCCAGCGCATGAACATCCTGCCGATATCGATGTTCTGGGCCTACCTGTCGATGCCGGTCTGCGGTTCGTTCATTTTCCTGCACGCCCTCGAGAAGACGCTCGAGATCATCTTCAGGATCGAAGGAGAAGCGGCATGATAGCGACCCTGTTCATCACGTTCGTCGTCCTGATGCTCCTCGAGACGCCCGTTTCCTTCTGCCTTTTGATCTCTACGGTCGTCTCGCTCTTCTTCTTCAGCGATATCGACCTCATCGCGGTCGTCGTGAAGATGTTCCGCGCCACGGATAACTTCAGCCTGATCGCCGTGCCCTTCTTCATCCTGGCCGGCGGCTTCATGGACGGCGGTGGCATCTCCCGGCGCCTGGTGACGCTGGCTTCGAACATTATCGGGCATATCCGCGGGGGTCTGGCGAACGCCAGCGTCGTGGCGGCCATGTTCTTCGCGGGGCTTTCCGGCGCCGCGGCCGCGGACACCGCCGCGGTCGGCAGCCTCCTGATTCCGGCGATGAAGCAGAAGGGCTACGGAAAGGACATCGCCACCAGCGTCATGGCGACCGCCGGCTCCATCGGCATCGTCATTCCGCCGAGCATCCCGATGATCATCCTCGGCGTCACCGCGGGCATCTCCATCGGCGGCCTGTTCATGGGAGGGGTCATACCGGGCATCCTGATCGGCACCTCGCTCATGCTGGTCAACTACGTCTACACGAAGATCAGGAAGATCGACCCCGAACCCCGCGCGCCCCTGAAGGAGACGCTCAAATCCTTCGTCGATTCGTTCTTCGCGCTGTTCACGGTCGTCATCATCGTCGGCGGCATCACCGGCGGCATCTTCACGGCCACCGAGGCCTCCATCATCGCGGCGGTCTACGCCTTCGTGGTCGGCTTCTTCGTCTACAAGGAGCTGAAGCCGAAGGACATCCTCAAGATCTTCACCAGCAGCTCGATCACCACCGGCGTCGTCGTGCTCACCATAGCGGCCGCGTCCAGCTTCGGCTGGGTGCTCGCCGCCGAGCAGATCCCGTCCCAGATCGCCAACTTCCTGGTGTCGCTGACGGACAACAAGTGGCTGCTCATGCTGATGATCAACGTGTTCTTCCTGGTGCTCGGCACCTTCCTGGACCCGTCGGCCATCATCATCATTGTCGTTCCGATCATCTGGCCGGTCGTGCAGAAGCTGGGCATCCATCCGATCCATTTCGGCGTCATGACCATCGTCAACATGGCCATCGGCCAGTGCACGCCGCCGGTCGGCATCGCGCTCTTCGTCGCCTCGGGCATTTCGGGCGCGACGCTCAGCGAAATATTGAGGACCTACACCCGCTACCTGGCGGCGATGATCCTCGTACTCCTCTTGGTGACGTTCATCCCGGCGATCTCGCTGACGGTTCCCGGGCTGACCGGATATTTGAAGTAGCATAGCTAAAGGAGGCTAACATGCGGAAGATTTCGACAGTCGTAGCTCTCTTGCTCGCGGCATCCCTGGCGTTCGCCGGCGGATCATCCGACGCGAAGAAAGAGACCAAGGCGCAGACCTTCACCCTGCGCGTAACCAACACCCTGCCCCTCGACCATCCGATGAACAAGGGACTCCAGAAGCTGGCCGACGGCGTGAAGGAGCGGACAGGCGGCAACGTCACCATCCAGCTCTTCCCGAACAGCCAGCTCGGCGGCAACGCTGAAATGGTCGAAGGCGTCCAGCTGGGAACCATCGACATGTGCAACCAGTTCGCCGGCGCGTTCGCCAACTACGTGCCGGAGATCGAGGTGCTGGCGGAGGCCTTCCTGTTCACCAGCGAGGACCACCTGTTCAAGGCGCTCAACGGCAAGCCCGGAGAGATCCTGGCCGGCGCGCTCCGCGCCAAGGGCTTCGAGCCCCTCGGCTACTTCTTCGGCGGCTCGCGCAGCCTCATGAACAACGTGCGCCCGATCAACTCGCCCGCCGACCTCAAGGGCCTGAAGATCCGGACCATCGGCACCCCCATCACCCTCGAGGGCATCAACAAGATGGGCGCCATCGCCACCCCGATGAGCCAGGCCGACGTCTACTCCGCGCTCGAGCAGAAGGTCATCGACGGCTGGGAGAACAGCCCTACGACCCTGTACACCCTCAAGCTCCACGAGGTCACCAAGTACGTCTCCTACACCAAGCACTTCATGACCCCCGACCTCCTGACCATCTCCGTCAAGACCTGGAACAAGCTGCCCGACGACTACAAGAAGATCATCAAGGAAGAAGCCCTCAAGGCCACCGAATTCGAGCGCTCGCTGTGGAACACCAACGAGGCCGAGATCGTCAAGAACCTCGTGGCCGCCGGCGTCAAGTTCAATGAAGTTTCCGACATCAAGGCTTTCCAGACCGCGACCGCGCCGATGTGGGACGCCTACGAAGCCAAGTACAAGAACGGCCTCATCAAGGCCGTCCTCGACGCCCGTTGATGCGGGACGCCCGCTAAGGCGGACGGATAAGAGCCGGCCCCGAAAGGGAGCCGGCGGACCTAAAAGAAGGGGCCGGCCAGGAAATTCCTGACCGGCCCCTTCTCTTTTTTTAGTCGAAGGCCCGCTACCTGCCGAGCCAGCCGCCGTCGACGGCTATCGTGAAGCCGTTGACGTAATCGGAGGCCGCAGACGCGAGAAACACGACGGCGCCGCCGAGGTCGGAGCTTTCGCCCCAGCGTCCGGCGGGGATGCGCTCGAGGATGGCCTTGTTGCGGTCGGGATCGGCGCGCAGC
>QKCO01000141.1 GCA_003245635.1 Treponema sp. | reverse complement strand
CTTTTTCCGTTCGTCTACGGACGCCGCGATCTCGGCGGTCGAACGCTCAGCTTCGGCGAGCTCGGCGCGCAGGCGTTCCGCGCGTTCCGCCGGCCCCTTGCGCGTCCGCGCGCGCTCCATGGCGTCGCGCGCCGCCTCCCATGCGGCGTCCAGCGTTTCCGCTTCTTCGGCCTTCTCCCGGAGCGAGTCGATTTCCGCCTGACGTTCGCGCGCGGCCCGTTCCGCGGACTGCCGCGCTTCGGCGGCGGCCCGTTCCGCTTCCGCGATCCGTTCGAGCTCGGCGCGCAGCTCGGCGCTTTCCTCTTCGCTTCGGGCCGCTTCCTCGAGCGCGCCTCGGCGCAGCCTGAGCGCCTCGGCTTCGCTCTCCGCCGCCGCCGCGTCGTCCTTGCGCGCGTCGAGCTCTGCGAAGCGGACTTCCGCGGCTTTCTGCGCCTCGAGCGTGCCCTTCGCCCGTTCCGCCGCGCGCGCGCTTTCCGCTTCCGCTTCCTTGGTACGCTCGAGAAGCGGCGCCAGCGGCCTCGCGATCCGGCAGAGACGCAGGCGCCGTTCCATCGCTTCTATTTCCTGCGCGCGCTCCTCGAGCTCCGTTTCTGCGCGTCTGGCGGCATCGAGGCGCGCGCGCGCCTCCGTTTCCGCTTCCGCGGTCCGGAGCGCGTCGGCCAGGCGGTCGCGCTCGATTTCGAGCATCCGCGCCCGTTCGTCCGCATCCGCGACAGCCTTCTCGGCGTCGGCGCGCCTTCGCTCGTAATCGTCCGGCGAAAACCGCGTCCCCGCATCTTCGAGCGCGCGCTCGGCCTCCGAAAGCCGCGCCGAGGCTGCCTTCGCCCGTTCCGCCGCGAGCTCCCTGACGCGCACCGCATGGTCGACCGGGAAAAGCTTCTTCAGCACTTCGCGGCGGTCGCTCGTGTTCTGCCTGAGGAATTCGGCGAACTCGCCTTGAGGAAGGATGACGATTTTCGAAAACTCATCGAAGGAAAGGCCGAGCAGTTCCCTGATGCGCTCGTCGGCTTCATTCTTCTTGCCGTTGAGCGATTCGGGCCGCCCTCCGCGCAGCTCGTAGAGCACGGCGGTCTCGGGATCCTCGATGAAGCCTTCGCCGCGGGCCTTGCGGCGGATCCGGGGCGGCTTGCGCTCGACCAGGTACGTCCGCTCCCCCAGTTCGAATTCGAGGGATACCGCGCATTCCGCGTTCTCTTCGGCGAAATCCGAGCGGAGCCTTCGATTCTGCCCCTTCCGGCCTCCCGGCAGGGCGCCGTACAGCGCGTAGCACAACGAGTCGAATACCGTCGTCTTGCCCGAACCCGTCCTGCCCGAAATGAGGAAGATATCGCCGAGCGCGCCGAAGTCGATCTCGGTGCGGCCGACGAAGGGGCCGACGTTCTCGAGCGTCAGCCTACGCGGTCGCATGTTCGGCCTCCTTCGCCATCGATCTGAACAGTTCCATTTTATCCGGGTCGACTTCCCCGTAGAGTTCGGCCGCGAACTCGGCGAAGTCGTCCGCGACGTCGCGCCTTGCGGCGATGCTCCGCGTTCCCGCCGCCGCGGCCCCGTCCGGGAACGAGGCCGACAGGGCCGCGTCCTGCCGCACTGAAAGCAGGTGCGGGTAGCGCTGCCGCAGGAGCGCCAGCGGATTCTCGACCAGATGCGGGTCGGTGAGCACGATCTCGAGATAGTCTGCGCGACGGTCGGAATGGGCGTTCGCTTCCATGAAGGAGTCGAAAGCGCCGCTGAGGCGGGACACGCGGCGCGGAGGCTCGATCGCGATCGGCGTCACGACGGGCGCTTCCCCCGGCTTTATTTCGACGGAAGCGAAGCATTTCTCCGCGCCGGCCTCGTCGAAGGCGTAGGCGAGGGGGCTGCCCGAGTACCACGCGTTCTTCCCCGCTTTCTGAAAGCGGTGCAGGTGGCCGAGGGCGACGTAGCCGAACGAGGAGAAGAGGGAAATATCCACGCGCTCGGCGGTGCCCAGAAAACAGCGCTCCGATTCGGATTCGGCGCCGCCGACCGCGAACAGGTGCGCGACGAGGACGGATGTTTCGGCGCCGGCCGCTTCCGCAGCTCTGCGGCCTTCCTCGAGCCGCCCGGCGGCTTCGGAGGCA
This sequence comes from Treponema sp., assembly GCA_003245635.1. Classification (GTDB taxonomy): domain Bacteria; phylum Spirochaetota; class Spirochaetia; order Treponematales; family Breznakiellaceae; genus SZUA-426. Next base: position 2,795 of record QKCO01000141.1, on the reverse strand, counting down.
AGATCCCGCTGAGAACGGAGCGGCGCGCCGTCGTCTCCATCGGATAGGCGGCGCAGGCTGCCCGGAAAGAGGAAGGGAAGCGCGAAGACCGCGCAGCGCTCGCCGTTCTTCTCGACGACGATGGGCGCCGCGGACCGTTCGGGATCGCAGACGAGGTGGATGCCGAGCGCGGAGAAAAGCTCCCCTCCGTAGGCCAGGCGTTCGGGCGAATCGTGGTTTCCGCTCGAAGCTACGACGGTCAGGGCGGGAAAGCGCCTCCGGACCTCGGCCAGGAACCAACCGAGGACGCCGACGGCCTCGGGAGACGGGATCGAGCGGTCGTAGACGTCCCCGGCGATCAGCAGCGCCGCGTAATCGTCCTTGCCGAGCTGTTCGATGAGGGCGCGCAGCGCGCTTTTCTGGTCGTCTATCAGCGGCCGCTCCCGGAAGGTCCTTCCCAGGTGAAGATCGGCGGTATGCAGGAATTTCATCGCGTCCCATGCTAGGCGAGGGCTCCGAAGGGGTCAAGGGCTTTCCCCGTACTTGAAACGGTCGGCGGATATGCGTATGTTTGGTTTGCGCTTGGATCCTCGAGGACCGAGACGCGAGGTTGCACATGAACGATTCCAGCGCGATCGTCAGGACGCGCTCGCTCACCTATCGATATCCGTCGGCCGAACGGGCCGCGCTCAACCACGTCGACTTCGAGCTGCGGGCCGGAGAATACGTCGCGGTGCTCGGCGCGAACGGTTCGGGAAAAAGCACGCTGCTCAAGTGCGTCGTCGGACTCCTCTCGCCCGATTTCGGAACGGTGCACGTCTCCGGCAGCGGAGATCCGCGGACCTTCAAGCGCTCGGTCGCGGTCGTTCTTCAGAATCCCGACGATCAGATCGTCGGCACCGTCGCCGAAGAGGACGTCGCCTTCGGCCCCCGGAACAGCGGCTTGCCGCCGGAGGAGGTCGCGCGCCGAGTCGACGAGGCGCTCCGTTTCGTCGGCCTCGATGCCAAGCGCCGGTCTCCCCCGCATTTCCTTTCAGGCGGCGAGCGGCAGCGGCTCGCGCTCGCCGGCGCGCTGGCGCTCGAAGCTCCGCTGCTCCTCCTCGACGAAGCCGCCTCCATGCTCGATCCGGCAGCCCGTTCCTCACTGCTCGCGCTCCTCGACCGCTATGCGGCCGAAGGTCGGACCGTGCTGCACGTGACCCATTCGATGGAGGAAGCCGCACGCGCCGGCCGAGTCATCGTGCTATCCTCCGGCCGCGTCGTCTACGACGGCGGTCCGGTCGAGCTCTTTTCCTGCGACGAGCTCGAGTCCTGGGGACTCGAACCTCCGCAGGCCGTGCTCTGTTCGCGGGCCCTCGCGTCTGGCGGCATCGTTTTCGCGCCGCGGAGCCTCGACCCGGAAGGCTTCGCGGCGGAATTCGCCGCGCTTGGTCTACCTGCGGCTTCCGACGCGGCGGCCGCGGACGACGGCAACCGCGTCGCGGGAGCTCGCGGCGACAGCCTGCGCTTCGAGAACGTCTCCCACACCTATCTGCGCGGCACCGCGTTCGCCGCATCCGCGCTCAGCGGCGTGAACCTGGCAGTCCCCGCTGGGCGCTCGCTCGCCGTGGTCGGTGCGGGCGGCTCGGGCAAGTCGACCCTGCTGCGGCACGGCAACGCGGTCCTGCTGCCTTCCGAGGGGCGGGTGCTGGCGCTCGGCTCCGATACCCTCGACCCGTCGGTGCCGCTCCGGCCTTTGCGCATGCGGGCCGCCCTTTCGGTCCAGAATCCCGAATCGGCGCTCTTCTCCCGCTTCGTGGCCGACGATGTCGCCTACGGCCCGCGGAACAAGGGGCTCGCCGGCAAGGAACTCGTATCGGCGGTGCGGGCCGCCATGGACCGCGCGGGGCTTCCGTACGCGGAGTACCGCGATCGGGAAACCGCCGCCCTCAGCGGCGGCGAAAAGCGCAAGGCCGCGCTCGCCGGCGTTTTTTCGCTGGACGCCGAGCTGTACCTCCTGGACGAGCCGAGCGCCGCCCTGGATCCCGTATCGCGCCGCCGCCTGCTCGACCGCATGCTGGATATCACCGCGCGGGGACAGACCCTGGTCGCCACCACCCATTCGATGGAGGAGGCTTCCCGTTTCGACCTCGTCGCCGTCATGCGCGCCGGGACGGTCGTCGCGGAGGGCCGTCCGCAAGACTTGTTCTACGAGCGCTACGACGAATCCTGGGGCATCGACGTGCCCTGGTCCGTCGCCGCGGCGAAAGCCTTGGCCTCGCGCGGCGTGCGGGTTCCGGGAACGCCTCTCGATCCCGAATCGCTCGCGCGCGCCCTTGCCGCCGGCGCCGCATCCCTGCCCTCGGAACGGGCGGTTTCCCCGCACGGCTCGGCGCCCGTGTCGTCGGGCGGAAACGCCGCGGCGGTCCCGGCGGGAATGCCGCGGCGGTCCCGGCGAAAACGCCGCGGCGTCGGCATCGAATTCTTCAGGAACGCCGTCTTCGGCCAATTCCTGGATCGGCCTTCCCCTGTCCGTTCCCTGCCGCCGGCCGCGAAGTACGCCGGGCTGTTCGTTCTGGTCGCCTGCGCGCTCGCGGGCTCCAACCTCGCGGCTCCGCTCGCAGCTCTCGCGGCGGCGCTCGCGATCGGCGCCGCCGCGCGCGTCGGTCCGCGCCATCTTCTGCGAGGCATCGTTCCCGCGCTGCCGTACCTTGCCTTCGTGGTCCTGGTGCAGTTCGCCTTCTCCTGGCCGGGGGATTCGAGCCGCCGCATCGCTGAGTGGGGCTTCTTTTCCATCACGCTTTCGGAACTTCATCGAGCGGCTCTGCTGCTCGTCC
>QKCO01000142.1 GCA_003245635.1 Treponema sp. | reverse complement strand
GCGAAGCGTTCCGCGTCCTGTTCGATTTCGACAAGGTCGAGTCCATCAAGCGCTTCGATCCCGAGGATCAGAGCGGCAAGGGCGCGGTCGACGAGCTGGTCGTGCATCCGGCCAAGGAAGTGGTCTGGACCGACGAGCGCATCCTTGCCCTGGCGGACCGCCTGAAATCCTGCGAGGAATTTCCCGGCGGCGGCGAGGCGGTCATCGCGGAGCTCTCCGAGCGGCGATCGGCTCCCGGCGAGGAGCTCTATTTCCCGCTCGCCTTTCCCGAGTCGTCCAGCCTCATCGACTACCTGTCCCCCGACTCGACGCTGCTGTTCATGGAGCGGGAGCGCCTGGAGAACGCGCAGGAGACGCTCGTCCGCGAATACCAGGGCCTGTACCGGAAGGCGCGGCGGGAAAAGGAGCTACCGGCTCCCGAACGGGTGCTGCTCGATTTCAAGGCATTGGAAAGCTCGTTCGCGCGCCGCGTCGCCTTCCTCGGCATCAAGGGAGAGGCGGCTCCGGGCGCGACTCGGCTCGAGCTGCCCTGCGATCCTCCGCGCAGCTTCTTTGGCAACATCAACTATCTCAAGGAAGAGCTCGCCAACCTAGCCAAGGGCGGCTGGACGCTGTACGTGTTCGCCGAATCGGATTCGCAGGCGGGGCGCATCGCCGAGATTCTCCGCGATCTGCCTGTCTCCATAGCCGCCTTCCCGGTCTCCACCGGCTTCGCGCTTCCGGACCTCAAGCTCATCGCCATCCAGGAGAACGAAATCTTCGGCAGGCGCAAGCGCCTCCCCCGATCGCTCAAGCACGCGCGCTCGGCCGCGATCGACACCTTCGTCGAGCTCAATCCCGGCGACTTCGTCGTCCACGTCAACTACGGAATCGGCCTGTTCAAGGGCATCGAGCGCATCAAGGCGCTCGGGCACGAGCGGGACTACATTAAGCTCGAGTACGCCGACGAGGAGACCGTATTCGTCCCGATCGAGCAGGTGAACCTGGTTCAGCGCTACATCGGCAACGAAGGCTCCGCGCCGCGCCTGGATAAGCTGGGGTCCAAGAGCTGGGAGAACCGCAAGGGCAAGGTCAAGAAGTCGGTCGAGGACATCGCCGGGAAGCTCATCGAGCTGTACGGCAAGCGGAAGGCCGCGCAGGGGTTCGCCTTCCCGCGCGACACCGAGTGGCAGACCGCTTTCGAGGCGGCCTTCCCCTACGAGGAGACCGAGGACCAGCTGCGCTGCGTAGAGGAGATAAAGGAAGACATGGAGAAGCCTTCGCCGATGGACCGCCTGGTCTGCGGCGACGTCGGCTACGGCAAGACCGAGGTGGCCGTCCGCGCCTGCTTCAAGGCCGTGATGGGCGGCAAGCAGGTCGCCTTCCTCGCGCCGACGACGATCCTGGCGGAGCAGCACTTCGAGAACTTCCAGGAACGCTTTTCCTCCTTCCCCGTGCGCCTGGGGATGCTTTCCCGTTTCGTGGACAAGGGCGAGGCGCGGCGGACGATCGATTCGGTCGCAAAGGGCGAGATCGACATATTGGTCGGTACGCACCGCATCATCCAAAAGGATGTCCGTTTCAAGGATTTGGGGCTGTTCGTCATCGACGAGGAACAGCGCTTCGGCGTCAAGGACAAGGAGCGCCTGAAGGAGCTCAAGACGAACGTCGACTGCCTGACCTTGAGCGCGACGCCGATTCCGCGCACGCTGCACATGAGCCTCCTCAAGATCCGCGACATGAGCCTCCTGACGACGCCGCCCTACAACCGGCGGCCCATCGAAACCTCGATCGACGAGCACAACGACGACCGGGTGGCGGCCGCCGTCAGGCGGGAGGTGGAGCGGGGCGGGCAGGTGTTCTACCTCCACAACCGGGTGGAGAGCCTGGACGACGTCAGGCGCAACCTCGAGCGCCTGATGCCCGAGATCCTGGTCGATACGGCGCACGGCCAAATGGACCCGAAGGATCTCGAGGACGTGATGCACCGCTTCATCCACGGCGGCTTCCACGTCATGGTTTCGACCACCATCATCGAGAACGGCATCGACATCCCGAACGTCAATACGATCATCATCGACCGGGCCGACATGTACGGCGTCTCCCAGCTCTACCAGCTGCGCGGGCGGGTCGGCCGGTCCGACCGCACGGCCTACGCCTACCTTTTCTATCCGAAGGACCGCGCGCTCTCCGAGCTCGCGATGAAGCGCCTGCAGGTCATCTCCGACTTCACCGAGCTCGGCTCGGGCTTCAAGATCGCCATGAAGGACATGGAGATCCGCGGCGCGGGCAACCTCCTGGGCCGCGAGCAGTCGGGCGACATTTATTCGGTCGGCTTCGACCTCTACCTGCGTCTTCTGGACGATGCGGTCCGGCGGCTCCAGGACGAGCACTACGAGGCGGAGAGCGAAACCTACCTCGAGCTCGAGTATTCGGGTTTCATTCCCGATACGTACATCGATTCGGCGCAGGAGAAGATGGAGGTCTACAAGAAGATCGCGTCCATCGGCACGCTCGACGAGCTTGAGCGCGTCTTCGCCGAGCTCCTGGACCGTTTCGGTCCGTTGCCGGACGAGGTGCAGAGCCTGCTTTCGCTGTCTGAGATCCGCATCATCTGCCGCGACCTCTCGGTGGCGGCGCTCAAGGAGCGCGGCGGCATGGTGCGCGTCGAATTCAGCAAGGTATCCAAGGTGAAGGTGGACCGGGTCATCCGGCTCATGAAGGAGAGCGCGGGCAAGGTGAAGCTCGACCCGCGGGCGCCGAACGTGCTGATGCTGCAGACGGGCGCGATCGGGCTGAAGGAAAAGAGCGAATTCATCAGGGAGAAGCTCGCCTCGCTGGCGGGGTAGGAGCGGAATAATGGGCATCAATGCTGTGGCGTTCGACTTCGGCAACGTGATTTCGGTCCCGCAGGATCCGGCGACGATGGAGCGCCTGGCCGCCATCGCCGGCGTAAGCGAGGATCAGGCGCGCGACATCGCGTTCACCGGGCGCGGCGATTGGGACGGCGGCGCGCTGTCCGGCCCCGACCACTACCGGCGGGGCTTCCTAAGGCACGGTAAAGAGGCCGACGATGGCCTGCTCGCCGCGTTCATGCGCGCTGACCTGGATAGCTGGGCGACGCTCAACGGCGAGACGGTCGCGCTGATGGAGGAACTCATCGGCGCGGGCGTGCGGACGGCGATCCTCTCCAATATGCCCTGGGAGTTCATCGGCACTGTGCGCGAGCGTTTCCCGATAGTGGGCAAGGTCGAGGTCGGCGTCTTCTCCTGCGAGCAATCGATGGTGAAGCCTTCGCCCGGGATTTATCGGGCGCTGCTCGAAAAACTGGCGCTTCCCCCCGAGGACGTGCTATTCTTCGACGATATGGAGCAAAACATCGAAGCCGCCCGCGCGCTCGGCATCGAAGCGCATCTCTGGACGGGGCCCGCGGAAGCGCGCGCGGTCCTCGCTTCTTGCGGCGTGCTCGGCCGATGATCAGAACCATCGCCTTTTTTACCGTTTTCTGGGTCACGCTGATCCTGGCGGTGCCTTTGTCGGTCCTCGTCGGCCTCTTCCTGCTCGTCGGACTCGGCGGCGCCGTCAGGCGGCCGATCGGCTTCGTCGCGCGGCAATGGGCGCGCCTGGTGCTCTTTCTCCTCGGCGCGCGCCTCGAAGTGTCCGGCCTCGAGCGCATCCCGCGGTCCGGCGGCGTCTGCTTCGTCGGCAACCATCAGGGGGACGTGGACATCCTCATCGCGCTGGCTGCCATCGCGCGCCCCTTCGGCTTCACCGCGAAGAAGGAAGCGATGTACATGCCGTTCCTGGGGCTGTGGGTGGTCCTTTTGGGCGGCGTGTTCATCGACCGGAAAAGTCCCCGCAAGGCGGCGCTCGCCATCCGCAAGGGCGCGGAGCGCATCGGGAAGGGCGGGGCGATGATCATCTTCCCCGAAGGAAAGCGCAGCCGCGGACCCGAGATGCGGGAGTTCCATCCCGGTTCCTTCAAGCTGGCGACCCTGAGCGACGCTCCGATCGTGCCGGTCTCCATCGACGGCAGCTACCGGGTGTGGGAAGAGGAGAAGCGGATCAAGGGCGCGTCTGTCCGCGTCGTCTTCCACGATCCGATCCCGACCGCCGGCCTTTCGTCCGAAGAACGGAAATCGCTCTCTCCCCGCGTCGAGGCGGTTATCAAGACGGCGCTGAGCGCTTACTCCTGATTCGTTTCGACGCTTGCGTTGCGGCATAGGACAAGAATGAAAAACCTATTGATTTTTCTGTTCGCTGGAATTTGCATCGGGTATTCGCCACGATACCTATGAAAGCGCCAGCTTGCGGCAGTACGATTTCGCGGCGAAGGCTTTGAGCGTCCTGCGGACCGTTAATGAAGACGATTGGACAGCGCAGGGCCACGCCGAGTGGTCCCTGAACGGAAAGCGGATCGCGATGTTCGGCGGCGTCGGACCGTTCCGCGAGATTTTCGTCACCGACGATAAGAGTAAGAATCCTGTCCGATACACCGCTCTGAATGGGTACAATACGGATGTTACATGGTCTCCCGACGGCACCAGAATCGCGTGGCTGCGGAATTATGATCCGGCCAAAGACTATATCGAAGGAATCGGTTATTTGGGCGATTCGGCTATATGTACCGCGAATGGCGACGGAACGGCTCAGGAATATCTGATTCAGGACGGGAACATCAACAGCAAGCCGTCGAGGAGTCGGGACGGCGGGAAAATTTATTTTCATAGGATGGAATACGATCCATTGGTCGAGTATTCATTCGGCGTCTTCTCGATAGAAATCGAGACGAATGAAGTGAAACGAATCACGAATACCGGCACCGGGTCCAATGAATATCCGATGAATTGAAGTCTTCGCCTCAGCGTGAAACCATATAGCTCTCTCCCTGCGTCGCGGCGCTCCGCGCGTTGACCTTGGCCGCCTGCCGTGGTGTCCGGCTTTGAGGAATGGCGATCGCTTGTAATTATTCTAATAAGTTTAAAATGTCAAATCCTCTTGATTA
>QKCO01000025.1 GCA_003245635.1 Treponema sp. | reverse complement strand
GGCAGCGACAAGGCGCGCGGCGTCGGCTGCTCCATCGCGATGCACGGATCGAGCATCGGCGGCATGGACGTGGTCGAGGCGGAGGTCCGGCTCAACTACGACGGGAGCTATACGGTCATGTCGGGAGCTTCCGACCTGGGCACCGGCGCCGAGACCATCCTCGCGCAGTTCGCCTCCCAGGTACTCATGACGGAGATGGACAATATCCAGCTGGTGTGCGCCGATACGAGAACGGCGCCGATGGACAAGGGAGCCTACGCTTCCTCCACGACCTACCTCACCGGCAACGCCGTCGTCAAGGCCTGCGAGAAGTTGCTTTCCCAGCTCAAGCGGGGCGCCGCCCTGGTGATGCGGACCGATCGGGAAGTCTCCTTCGACGGCAAGGCCTTCTCGACCGACGACGGGGCTCAGTCCCTGTCCCTCGCCGACTACCTGACCAAGATCAACTACTACAAATACGCGCCCGACTATTTCGCCGCTGAGGATATCCCCCAGCTCATCGCGAGCGCGCGCCACGGGGGACCGACCGCGCCGCCGCCCTACGTGGCCGGCTTCGCGGAGGTCGAAGTAGACAAACGGACGGGAGAGGCCCGCGTTCTCAAGTACGTCGCCATCGCCGACTGCGGCACCGTAATAAACCCCGCCCTCGCGCGCATACAGCTCGAAGGCGGCATCGTGCAGGGCATGGGCTGGACGCTCACGGAGGACGTGAAGTACGACCGGAGCGGGCGTATGCTCTCGGACAGCTTCATGCACTACAAGATTCCGACGAGCATGGACGCGCCGCTCGAGCTGATCGCCGATTTCGAGCAGAGCTGGGAACCGACCGGCCCCTTCGGCGCCAAGTCCCTGGGGGAAGTAGTCGTGCACACGCCGGCGGCGGCCATCGCGACCGCGATCTACGACGCGGTCGGCGCGGACATCAGGAGCCTGCCGCTCACCAGCGAAAAGATCCTCAAGGCCATCGCGGCCGCGGAGAAGCCATGCTGAGAATAGACCACTACCGGACGCCGGAGACGATCGAGGAAGCCCATCGGCTCGTCGCCGCCGGCGCGACCGCGCTCGGCGGCCTGACGCTGCTCAAGCATGGAGACCGGCGGATCGCCGTAGGCGTCGACCTGTCGCGCCTGGGCCTCGAGTACATCAAGGCCGAAGGCGGAGAAATCCGCCTCGGAGCCATGACCTCCGCGCGGGAAGCCGAGCTCTGCGGACTCTTCGGCCCCTCGCAGTCGGCGGCCCTGAGGGAGAGCCTGCGCCATCTGGTCGGCGTGCAGTTCCGAAGCCACGTCACCATCGGGGGGCTGCTCTGGTCCCGGCTCGGGCACTCCGACTTCCTCGCCTTCTGCCTGGCCTCCGACGCGCTCGTCCGCCTCTACGGGGCGGGCGAGCTTTCGATGGAAGCCTTCCTCGAGAAGCGCCCGGCCGCCGACATCGTGGCGGAGCTGGTACTGCCGGCCGACGCGGGATCATACGCGTTCGAAAGCGTCAGGACCAGCTTCTCCGACCGGTCCCTGCTCAACTGCGCCGTGCGGCTTGCCGGCGGAAAGACGCGCATCGCCGTCGGGGCCCGCCCCGCCCCCGCGCGCCTGGCCGCCGAAGCCATGAAGGAGGCGGACCGGGGTGCGGACGCTGCGCGCGTCGGACGCGCGGCCGCGGAAACGCTCGCCTTCTCGGGCGACGTGCACGCGGGGGCCGACTACAGAAAAGAGGTCTGCGCGGCGATCGTCGAACGCGCCGTCGAACGCGTGCGCGCCCAGGACGCGGCGGAGGGCGGGAAATGACCATCAAGCTGTTCGTGAACGACGAAGAGAAGACCTGGGATATCGCCCCGGACGAATTCCTGGCAGAGACCCTGCAGAAGCACGGCTATGCGAGCGTAAAGACCGGGTGCGGCGCGGGCGCCTGCGGCGTGTGCACCGTCTGGGTCGACGGGAAGCCGATGCTCTCCTGCTCGGCCTTGAGCGCGCGCATGAACGGCCGCCGGGTGACCACGCTCGAAGGCGTCGAGGACGAAGCCCGCGCGCTGGCGCAGAAGCTCCTCGACGAAGGCGTGGACCAGTGCGGATACTGCTCTCCAGGCTTCATCATGCTCGTGCTGGCCATGAGCCGGGAACTGACGGACCCGACCCTCGAAGAAATGAAGGAATACCTGAACGGCAATCTCTGCCGCTGTTCGGGCTACCAGGGAAAATACCGCGCCATCGAGCGCTACCTGAAAGGAACGGAGGCCCCAAGGCCGTAGCGGACTCGGCGGAGGGAATAATCGCGTATGGACATCGCATCGGCTCTGGAAAAGCGCTTCTTGAAGTACGTCGGCATCGAAAGCCAAAGCGACGGGGCAAGCGGGACCATGCCGTCGAGCCCCGGGCAGACCGAATTGGCGGAGGTCTTATTCCACGAATTGCGCGGCCTCGGCGTCGCCGATGCGGAACTGGACGGGAACGCCATCGTGACCGCGCGCATCCCCGGACTCCCGAACCGGCCGAAAATCGGTTTCGTGGCTCACCTGGATACCGTCGACGTGGGGCTGAATCCGAAAATCGTTCCGCGGAAAATCCATTACGAGGGACAGGACATCCTGCTGAACGAGGAACGGGGCATCTACTTCGATAAGAAGGCGCACCCGGAAATAAACCGGTACCTCGGCGACGACATCTTCTTTTCCGACGGCACGAGCGTGCTGGGCGCGGACAACAAGGCGGCGCTGAGCGTCGTGATGTGCGCGGCGGAAGCCCTTCTCGCGAACGAGTTCCCGCATGGGGAAGTGTACCTCGCCTTCGTCCCCGACGAGGAGATCGGACTGGTCGGCTCGAAGCGGCTGGACCTGAACCGCTTCCGTCCCGATTACGCCTACACCATCGATTCGTGCGAACGGGGCGAAGTCGTGTTCGAGACCTTCAACGCCGGCACCGCCTCCATCCGGATCGAGGGCGTCACGGCGCACCCGATGTCTGCGAAAGGCGTCCTCGTGAATCCGATCCTCATCGCGCAGGATTTCATCGGACGGTTCGATCGGGAAGAAACGCCCGAGCGGACCGAGGGAAGAGAAGGCTATATCTGGTTCAACCGCATAAGCGGAGACCAGTCCGCGGTTTCGCTCCAGGCGGCGCTGCGCGACCATGACCTCTCCGGCTACGAGGAAAAGAAGCGCCGCATCCGCGAAGAGGTCCATACGCTCCGGCGGAAATACCCGAAAGCGAAGTTTTCCATCGAGATCGAGGACGTGTACGCCAATATCGGCAACAGCGCGGATCGGTCCCACCCGGCGGTCGCCGCCGTCTACGAGGCCATGGAGCAATTGGGCATCGAACCGAAGACCATCGCCATGCGCGGAGGAACCGACGGATCGGCCCTATCGGCGAAAGGGCTGGTCACCCCGAACTACTTCACCGGCGCGCACCTGTTCCATTCGCGGTTCGAGTTCCTGCCGATGAAATCCTTCGTCGATTCCTACCGCATGACCATGAAATTGATCGAGAACGCGGGCCGCCGATGAAACGGTACGCGCTCGGCGATTCCTGCCTCTGCTGGTCCCTGTCCGACGCAATCGACGCCGAGGTTTCCGCCCGGATCCTTTGGACGTACCGGAGGCTGAAGAACGGCGGCATGGCGGAGCGGGGGATCTTGGATCTGGTGCCCTCCTACAACGCGCTCGCGGTGCATTTCGACCCGCTCGAGACGGACGGCGCGGCGCTCGAAGCCTACGTTTCGTCCGTTTTCGCCGAAAAGCCGTCCGCTGAAGCGCGGATGGGCAAAACGGTCGAAATTCCGGTCCGCTACGACGGCGAAGATCTGGGACGCGTTGCGGACCTGCACGATCTGACGATTCGGGAAGCTATCGATCTGCACAAAGCGAGCGTCTTCACGGTGGCCATGGTGGGCTTCATGCCGAACTTTCCGTATCTGATCGGCTTGGATCCCCGGCTCGAGACGCCGCGCCTGGACTGCCCGCGGCTGAAAGTTCCCGCAGGAGCCGTCGCCATCGGCGGGGCCCAGACGGGCATCTACCCCCGGGAATCGCCGGGGGGCTGGAACCTGATCGGTTCGACGGACCCGCGGCTCCTCCTCGGAATCGAGCCCGGCGATACGGTCGTGATGAAGGAGATCCTCTGATGCACGTCAACTGCGATATCGGGGAGCGCGGCGCCGAACATCCCGTCGATGCGGAACTGATGAAGCGCATTTCCCTGGCGAACATCGCCTGCGGCGGCCATGCCGGAGACGCCGAAAGCGTCGCCGCGTTCAAAGCGCTCGCCGGGAAGCTCGGCGTATCGGTCTCGGCCCACCTGTCCTATCCCGACCGGGAACATTTCGGCCGGCTCTCGATGGATATCGCTCCGGCCGACCTCTTGAAGAGCCTGGACCGGCAGTACGCGCTCATCGACGGCGTCGATGCGGTGAAATTCCACGGAGCCCTGTACAACGACTCCTGGAAAAACAGGGACCTGGCGGGTTTCCTGGCGAAGTGGCTGAAGGAAAACGGAGTGCGTACGGTCGTGGCGCCCTGCCGCTCCTGCATAGCCGACGAATGCCGGGAGCAGGGTATCGATCTCGCCTATGAAGCCTTCGCGGAACGGCGCTACGCCTACGATCCCTCGACTGATCGGCTTTCCCTGGTCGACCGGAAGTTCGGCTACGCTTCGATAGAAACGCTTGCCGAAGCGGTGGTCCAGGCTCAGGACATAATGGAGAAGCAGCGCGTCGCCGCCTACGCGGCGTCCGCGGACGGCGGAACCGACCGGAGGGAAGTCGAAATCCGGGCGGACACGATCTGCATCCATTCCGATTCGCCCCTCGCCCTCGCCTTGGCTGCGGCGCTCGCGGAGCTGTAGACCTCATGTTCGCGGTCGCCAGGCAGGGGATATGCAGAACCGTTTCGCTCCCCGCCTTCGGACAGCAGGATACCGGCCATACGCCCGGGGGCGCGATGGACCTGTTCTCGTTCAGGACGGGGAATATCCTCTTGGGCAATCCCGAAAGCGCGCCGGCCCTCGAAATGGTTTTTCCGCCGACGCTCGTATTCGAAGCGGACGCCCTTTTCGTGCTGACCGGCGCGGCCCACTGCGGCACGCGCTTGACCGGCGCGGCCGGCGCGACGGCGATCAGGCACGGGCGGGTCCACCGCGGCAGAAAAGGCGATATCCTCAGCTTCGGCAAACTCAATTACGGGTTCAGGACCTATCTCTGCTTCCGAGCGCTGAGGGGGAGCGCGGAAGAGTCGATCGAGGGAAGGGACCGGGGCGCGTTCGGCGCGATGGCGGGATGGATGGACAGGCGAGGCTTCATACGCGTCATGGAAGGGCCGGAATACGCGCGCGCGGCGGACGCGGAACGTTTCTTCGACATCGCCTGGACGATCTCGCGCGACACGAGCGATATGGGAATGCGGCTGGAGCATCCCGGCGCTCCCCTGCGAGGAACTCTCGGGAATATGGTTTCCGCGGCGGTGGCGACCGGCACGATACAGCTGACGCCGAAGGGCCCGATCATCCTGCTGAAGCATCGGCAGACCGTGGGCGGCTATCCGCGGATATTCACAGTAGCGTCCACGGACACCGACCTTTTGGGACAATACGCGCCGGGCCAGAAGCTGCGCTTCAGAAGAGTTTCGCGCGATGAAGCGCTGGACGCCCTGAGGACGCAGCGGAAGGTCCTCGACGAGCTGAAAGCGCGCTGCGGGAACTGAACGGCGTCCGGCGCCGAAGCTAGCAGGCCTCCAGTTGGAGCGCCTCCGATATCGCGCGGCAGAGCTGATCGGCGCAGGAGGTGGCCCGCGCTCCGCAGCGGATGCCTGCCAATTTCCGGACGACCTCTTCGACGGGAGATCCCTCCACGAGACTGGATATCGCCTTCAGGTTTCCGTCGCAGCCTCTATGGAACCGTACGTTCCGCAGCAAGCCGTCCTCTATCGAGAAAACTATTTTCGTGGAACAGGTGCCTGACGTGCTGTATTCGAACATGGATGATCCCCTTGAAGTAGGTATGCGATTGCGGCATGCGGCGGCGAAGCGGCGGGATGCCGCAGCCAATATATTTGAAACGCGCCTTGACGCGAAAGCCCTCGATGACCAATTCTTTGCTTATTGATGATGCTGCAGACATTCATCGGATTCGTCCACAACGCATCGCTGCTTATAAGCTTGGGGCTGCTGTACGATTCGATCATCCTTAATAAATACTTCAAGCGCTTCACCGGGCAAGTGCTGACCGGCATCGTGCTGGGCCTGATCGGCATAGCCATAATGCTCACGCCCTGGGTGTTCATGCCGGGGATCGTTTTCGATACCCGCTCGATCCTGCTCAGCCTCGGAGGCCTCTTTTTCGGAACGGTGCCGGTTCTTATCGCCATGGCCGTCACCGGCCTCCTCCGTCTGTACCAAGGAGGCCTCGGCGCGTGGACGGGGGTTTCCGTCATTCTGGCCTCCGGCATTCTGGGACTGCTGCTGCGGCATCGTAGGCAGCGGTCGCTTGAGAATATATCCTATCTGGACCTCTACCTATTCGGCATCGTCGTCCATATCGCCATGATGCTGCTGATGCTGACCCTGCCCCGCCCCGTATCGTTCGACGTCTTGGCGAAAGTCAGCCTTCCGCTCATGCTCATTTATCCGGTGGGGACCGTGCTCATGGGGAAGCTCCTGCTGATGCGGCTGCACCGGCACCGATCCGAGCAGACGCTGCGGAACAGGGAGGAGCAGTTTCGCTCACTTGCGGAAAACAGCCAGGACTACATCATCCGCTACGGCAGGGACGGCCGGCGGCTATACGAGAACCCTGCGGTCCTGAGCGCGGGCGCTCGGGAAGGAAAGGCCGGCGGCGAAACGCCGCCCCTTGCCGGACAGGACGAGGCATCCTCTCAGCTCTGGGAAGGGAAAATCGCGGAGGTCATCGACACCAAGCGGCCGTCGCAATGCATTCTGGACATGGAAGGGCCCGACGGCCCGCTGTATCTGGACCGCCGGCTTTTCCCCGAATTCATGCACGACGGCACGGTCGATACGGTCCTCGGCATTTCCCGCGACGTCACCCCGATGAAGCAGGCGGAAGAAAAGCTCGTGCAGGCCTTGGGCGAGAAGGAGACACTGCTGCGGGAGCTCTTCCATCGGACGAAAAACACCCTGCAGGTCATCCGCTCGATGCTACTGCTCCAGGCGGCGGCCGCGCCGCGGAATGAAGACGTGCAGAAATTGGTGCAGGATACCGACAACCGCATCATGGCCATGGCCCTGGTCCACGAGAGGCTCTACCGATCCCAGAACCTGTCCCGGATCGAAATGTCCGACTACCTCCGCGAACTGGCGCAGCTCACCCTCCACAGCTACGAAACGGAGTCCCAGCGGATCGCGCTCGTATTCGATACAGAGAAGGAGTCGCTGCTGATCGACACGGCGATACCGTGCGGCTTGATCGTCTTCGAACTGGTCTCCAACGCGGTCAAGTACGCCTTCCCCGGGAGGGAACGAGGCGAAATCTCGATACGGCTGTTTCGGAACTCAAGGAACGATATCGAGCTTCAGGTCGCCGACGACGGAATCGGTCTGCCGCAGGGCTTCGATTTCCGGAAGCAGGAAACCTTCGGCTTCCAAATCATCAAGGCTACCGCGGAGCATCAGCTGCAGGGGACGATCGAGCTGTCCGGCGCTGCCGGAGTCAGCTGCGCGATTACGTTCCCGGATAACCTTTACGAGGAGAGAGTCTGATAGAGATGGTGCCGCCGCAGGGCGCCTATCGCTTGTCCGACTCCTCGAGCGCATCCGGGTAACGTTCCCCGAGTCGCAGGTACGCTCCGAGGCCGAGCACGGATACCCAGGCGATGTCTATGCCGAAATTGCCGGCGCGCTTGTCGGGCCGATCGAAATAATCCCATTCGGTATGGTTGATCTGCTCCGGCTGCCAGCCGATATCGCGTTCGTCCCGCCCGAGCGGATCTTCCCGGCGAGCCACTAGCTGGCGGCAGGCGCGCAGCATCCGCACCGCCTGGGTTCGATAAAATCGGTCTCCGGAACGCTCGGCATAGCGAAGGAAATCGTAAGCGATCGACATGCCGTAGAAATCCAGATGGTGATGGGCCACGGAAACCGAGGTCATGCCCAAAGTCGAGAAAGAGCGGACGCCTAGAGGACTTCCGGCCGGAAACGCGCAATCGTACTGCCAGACCCAAGTCAGCAGGAATTCCGCCGACCTCCCGGCGGCTTCGAGCCACCTGAAATCTCCATCGCGTTCGAAAAGATCCATGAACAGGGTCAGGAGCGCGGCGCCCGCCTCTTTATCGAAAGAATCGGCATCGAGAGTGTCGCCGAAGAAATCTCCTTCCAGCGCGACGCGCCGGTAATATGCCCCAGCCCGGGAAACGGCGGCCGAGAGCGAGGCCCGGTCTTCGAAATACGGTTCCAACGCGATCAGGAACGAGACTATATAGGCGCCGTTGGTCCCCAGGGAATCGACCGGCTCCCCCTCCGGAGTCCACCAGCGGCCGAAAGAACCCGAATGCTCCCCGCCGAGCTGATGAGCCAGATAGAAGCCGGCGACGCGCTTGGGCAGCTCGATGAACTCCGGGACGTCGCGGCCGCGCTCGCGCAGCCGTTCGTACAAAAGCGCGTACGCCTTCATGACTTCGCCGTTGCATCGCGCGTTCACCAGGAATCTGAACCCGTCGTTCTCGGAGATGCCCAGATAGCCTCCCCAGACACCCCGGCTCGGATCGCAGCAGTCCTGGTGGACGCCGGGAGCACGCTCGCCGGCCAGGAAGAATCGGCCGATCCGCTCGGCGAGCTCGGCCAGCCCGGAACCGGCGGACGGTGGACCGAACAAGGCCTCGAGCCGGTCGAGGAACGGAACGGACTCGGGGCCGGCAGCTTCGGATCGGGCAAGCACGAAAGCGGCTTCCAGGCTTTTCACCAAAAAGGACCCGGCCGTGTATTCGTATACGTCCTGCAATTCTCCGTTCCGCCGCCCCATGGCGAGATAAGCGCCAGAGCCGTCGGGAGCCCGTTCGACAAGGGAGAGCAGGTGGCTCAGCTTCAATACTCGATAGTCCATCCAGCTCACCGAATTGGATTCGCTGCGGCAGGGCCTTTCCCCGAATCCTTCGAGGGACAAAGCCTCCGCGAATGCGCGGTACGCGCCGTAGAGCGACACGGGCCTCCTCGCATCGGCCATGCAGTAGAACGTCCGCGAATACGAGACCGGCAGTTCTGCAAGGGCGAAGACCAAGCCGCCGGGGTCCTGTTCGGACGCCGGATCGAGCGAGGTTTTCCCCGTATAGGAAAAAGGCGATTCGCGCCCGGGAATCTCGAATTCCACTGCGCCGGAGCCCTCGACCGAGCCCCGCGCTGAAGAAAGACGTTCGTAGACCGCCGAAGGCGAAACAGCGCAGATCATGGTCCGGCCGCCTCCGATGCATACGCAGCCCGGCAGCGGCGTCCTGGTCTCGAGGAAAGACCAGGAATCAGAGACGGACGACCGGGGGAATGCGCCCGTGCCTCTCGAGTTCCCCCGATACCAGACAGCGGGAATTAGCAATTCCGCATGGCCGTCGCGCAGGCGGGTACGGATCGCGTCGGAGGATTCCCCGGGCATCGATAGGTCGGCGCATAGAGTCCATGGCCCCGCACGCCGCAGCAGCCAGCGGCGCTCGACGGAAATCAGGCCCGCCGATGAGGAAAAGACATCTTCGATCTCGGCTATACGGTCTCCGGCCTCTTCGTAAACCGCACGGACCGTGGAGGCGTTCGCCGACAGGAACGACGGGAAGAGGGGCCGCCCTTCGAAGAAAAGCCGGTACCCGATACGGATGCCGCTTCCGCCCGGGGCGGCGGCGTGCGCCCGCTTTTCGGCCTCATCGATGAGGATCCGCATATTCAGCCCTTTATTCCCGTCATGGCGATGCCGGCTATGATTCTTTTGCGGAAGAAGAAGTAGAAAACGAATTGCGGAAGGGAGGCGATCAAGGCGCCGGACATGATCAGCGAATACTCGGTGCCGTGGGTTCCCTCGAAATTCGCGATGCCGACCGTTATCGTATACCGTGCGGTATCGTTGATGACGATGAGCGGCCACAGGAAATCGTTCCACGCGTTGATGAAGGAGAGGATGACGACCGTTGCGAGCGCGGCCTTGCCGAGCGGAAGGATCACCATCAGAAACACCTTGACCCGTCCCGCGCCGTCGATGAACGCCGCTTCCTCGAGCACGGAAGGGATTCCCTCGAAGAACTGCTTGAGGATGAAGATGCCGATCGGCAGGGCCAGACGCGGCAAGGCCGCTCCCGCGAGCGTATCGACGAGGCCGTACGCGTTGAACTGCTGATAAAGGGGAATGATGAGCACCTGGAAGGGCACCATCATTCCGGCCATCGCGCACCAGAAAAGCATGCCGCGGCCGGGGAACCGGATTTTGGCCAAGGCGTACGCGAAGGGAGCATCGATCAGGACCGTAGCGAGCATAACGGATGCGGACACGACAACCGAGTTGCGCAGCCAGCCCAGAATATCGGTCGAACCGAGCGCCTTTATATAGTTCTCGAACGTCGGGGCGGCGGGCAGGAACCTGAAGGCTGCCGAGACGACGTCGCTTTCCCGCTGCAGGGAAGTAATGAGAAGCCAAACCAAGGGGAATATCCATAGGAGAATGAAAAGCAGCTCAAGGATACGGAGGAGCGGCTTCTTCATGCTTGCTCATCCTTTCCCCAGATCGCGTACTGGAATACGGACACCCCAAGGACTACAAGGAAAAGGATGTAGGACATGGCCGCGGAATAGCCCATCTTGAAATACTTGAATCCTGTCTCATAGACATACTGGGTGAGCACTCGGGTCTGGCCGTAGGGACCGCCTCCGGTCATCACGAACACTTGGCCGAACACGTTGAAGGAGGCGATCACCTGCAGGATGAGGCAGAGCGTAATGGTCGGCTTTATGAGCGGAATAGTGATACGGAACAGACGCGTGAAAGAGCCGGCGCCGTCCATCTCCGCCGATTCGTAGATTTCCTTGGATATCTGCTTTATGCCGGCGGAAAAAAGCACCATATTGAAACCCGCCGTCCACCAGAGGGTGGCCAGGCCCACCGACCACATCGCCATCGACGGGTCGACGAGCCAGCCGATTTCCGCACCTCCGAACTTTCTGATCAGCTGATTGAAGAACCCGAAATCCTTCTGCATCAGCCACGCCCACAGCGTGCCGACGACCGTCATGGAAAGGATGTACGGCAGGAAGAATACGTTTTCCGAGACGTTCCGCAACGGCGACGCCGAAGTGACCGAAAGGGCCATAACGAATCCCGCGACGAGCAAGGGCGGCGTCGTGATCAGTACGAACTGCACCGTATGCCAAAACGAACTGTAGAACGTGCCGTCGCTGAACAGTTTGATGTAATTGCCCAATCCGATGAAGCGCCGCGAAGAAAGGATGTCCCAGTCGAAGAAGCTTATGAACAGGCCGAAGAGAAGAGGAAATACCATAAAGAGCCCGTACGCGAGCAGGAACGGCAGGGAAAACAGTACCCCGTCTCGCGCGTTGTTTCTGCCGGGAATCGCCATCGGAACCAACCTCGTGTCGTATCACGGCGAAGGATGCGAGCGGAGCGCCCTGCGGAGGAGTCGGGCTGACCTACTCCGCAGGACGTGTCCCTCCCCCTCGCGTTCAGTAATTGGCGATGATCTTGTTCACCGCGCTTTCCATCTCGGCCAGCGCGCTCTTAGGATCCTTGTTCTTTGCGACTGCCGCCTCCAGCATGTCGGAAAGGTTCGTATAGATTTCATCCCAGGCGGCGGTTCGGGGCGGCGCGATCGCGGCGGCGGCCGCCGGCGCGTAGTCCTTCCGGTGCGGCAACGAAGTGAACTCGGGCTTGGAATATACGGATTTCCTGGTCGGGATGTGGCCGGCCTTGGCCCACATCTCGCCGTGCTCGGTCATCCAAAGGATGAAGGTCATGGAAGCTTCGAGCTTCTCCTGCGTCATCTCCTTCTGGATGGGGATCGCCAGCGTATGGGAGCCGGCCCATGCGGCGCTCTTGCCGAACATCGGAGGAAGCGGCACCGCGGTGAAATTCAAGCCGGCCTGCTTCTCGAAGGCGCCGGTGGCCCAGACGCCATTAATGTGCATGCCGGCCTTCCCCAGCTTGAACGCGTTCACCGCACCGTCGTAGTCCAGCCCGGCGGGAGTAACCTTATACGTATTCACCTCGTCTATCAGCGCCTTTACGGCGGTCTCTCCCGCCGCGTTGTTGAAGTTGGCTTTCTTGTTGTCGGGAGTCAGAATGGAGACGCCCTGCTGCGCGAGCATGGACATGAACAGCCGAGTGAGCGTATAGGCCTTGTACTTGGCGGTCGTGTTGTCGACGGCCAGCCCCATGGCTCCGGTCGCATTTTGTACGGCTTGCGCGGCGGCGATCACTTCGGCGGCGGTCTGAGGCGCTTGATTCACTCCCGCTTTGGCGAATAGATCGTTGTTGTAGAACATGATGAGCGCGTGCACATCCAGCGGGAGCGAGTACAGTTTCCCGTCGAAACGGCATGCGTCGAGCGGCGCCTGGACGAAGTCCCCCAGAGGCGCGTTCATCGAGGCCAAGAGGTCGTCCAGCGGATACAGAACGCCCTTGGGAACGTAGCGCAGCAGATTCGACTGGTGCACGACGACCACATCGGGAGCGTTCTTCGCCGAAAGCGCGGTCGTCAGCTTGGTGTAGTAGTTGTCGAATTTCACCGTATCGGTCTTCGCGACGATATCCGAGTGGGTGCGATTGAATTCGTCCACCATCGCGTCGAAGAATTCCCCGTCGCCGCCGGTGAACAAGGACCAGAAGGACACCTCGATCGGTCCCTTCGCCGGCGCTTCCGTCTTGCCGCCGGCGAAAACCGGAGAGAGGCAGAGCGCGACCGCAGATGCTGCGATCAGAATTTTCGATCCGTTCGACTTTTTCATGCGTACCTCCTTAATAGGCTCATGAAACGTGTATCGAAGTCGAGGTCGTTTCCCTGAAAACCAGCCTCGGTTCCAATAAGAGCTCCCGGTATTCTCTATGGGGATCCTCGATATGCCTTATCAGTTCTTTGACCGCCAATCGACCCAAGCGCGTCTTAGGGACGTCGACGGAACTGAGGCTCGGACGCATGAATTGGCTCATGTACAAGTTGTCGAAGCCGAACACCTCGACGTCCCGGGGAACGGCCCTATCGTTCTCGAACAGCGACTTCAGGGTTCCCATCGCCACCAGGTCGTTGAAGCACGCGACCGCCGTGAAGTCGAGACCCCGATGCAGAGCGCCGTTCGTTTTCGCGTACCCGTCCTCGATATGGCCGGAACTCTCCACCATCAGGGACGGGTCGATCTCTATGCCGCGAGCCCCGTAGGACGAGCGGAATCCTTCGAAGCGATCCACCGAGCTGCTGATATTGCGCGGTCCGCCGATATAGAGGATGCGCCGATGCCCCCGGTCGAGGAAGAAATCCGCAACCGAACGCATACCGGCGCTATCTCCGTGCAATATCGACCGATTCTCGATGCCGCGAACGCGCCGTCCGGCGAATATGAAAGGAACCTTCAGATTTTGGTACATCCGCGTATTTTCAGGATCGTCGTAGGAGGGCATCACGACGAAACCGTCGACTCGGCGCCCGAGCAGCAGCTTGACGGCCTCCCGCTCGTTTTCCGGTCGCTCCTCCGTGTTGACCAGCAGTATATGATGATCGAGCTTGCGGGCCGCCTCCTCTATGCCCAGGATGACATCGGCGAAAAACGGATTGGAGGAGTCGGCTGAAACGACGCCGATGGTCCGGGAGCGCTTGGAACGCATGGTTCCGGCGATCGTATTGGGAATATATCCGAGCTCTTCGGCCTTTTCGCTCACTGCGCGCCGCGTCGCCTCGCTGATGCGGCGATCGCCTCTAAGGGCGCGTGAAACGGTGTTCACGGAAAAGGATGTGGCTTCAGAAATATCCTTCAAGCGCACGCTCATTAGATTAACGTTAATCTATTTATTTGAATTTTTCAAATTTATTAGCCATATTTTGAAATTTAACGAGTCATATATAGCGAATCGTTAATCCTTTCTAGTATATTTAGCCACCTTTCGCAGGAGACACGCGGCATAGGCGCAAAACGAAACTTTATTCCGGGCCCCCGCTTAACGGGACATTTTTTTTTTGCGTTTGCATTTCTCCGCGTACGTCACTATGCTAAGCGCACTATCATCGTTCCATAGGGAGGAGATCGTATGGCAAGTTCTCGTTCGTCTTCGCCGGCAAACATGATCCTGAAGATCGCGCTGGCCGTGTTCCTGATCGTCACGGGCATCATGACGCTCCAGCTCGATTCCGGATTCCTCGGCAAGCTCCAGGCCGGTTTTTCCGGCAACGAGCTCGCCACCGCGGTTCACGGCTTTCTGAAGGGCGATCTGGCGAACCTGGTCGTGGTCGTGCTGGGCCTCCTCGAACTCGCCGCCGGCGTGTTCATCATCCTGGGCTTCTTCATGGATACCGGTTCCTTCAACAAGCTGGCGCTCATGATCATCCTGATCCTTTGGATCGTGGTGATCTTCCTGGTCGACGTGGTCGGCAAGGGCGGCCTGCTCGACGGCGCCTTCAAGTCGCTGGGGACCCTGCTCTCGTTCCTCAAGGTGCTGTCGGCTCATCTGCTCGTGCTCGGCGCCATCATGACGGCGAAAGAATAGACGCCGATCCGCGGCCGGCCGGAAGCCGGCGGGCCGCGATACGCCCATGAGCGATATACGCATCATCGCCGACGCGAAAAGCGTCGCAGCCTATCTCGACGGCCTTCGCGGCCGCGGCGTAGGCGAAATAGCCCTCGACCTGGAAGCGGACCAGGGCTCCTACCGCTACCGCTACTCGGTTTCCATCATACAGTGCTTCGACGGGGAAGAAACGGTCATCATCGACGTGCTCGCGCTCGGGCGGGAGACCGAAGGGCTTGCGGCTCTGCTCGAGGCCCCTGATATCGCCAAGGTCATGTTCTCGAGCAAGAATGATCTGTTCATCGTCCAGAACGTGCTCGGCTGCGGCATCCGTCCGATACGGGACGTCGCCGTCGCGCAGAAGCTGCTCGGACTCAAGGTAGACCTCGCGTCCTACCTCGGCATCGAGAAGTCCGCGAAGGACGGCTTCCAGCGCGCGAACTGGCTCAAGCGGCCCATTACCCGTAAACTGCTCGAATACGCGGCGGGCGATGTCGAACGGCTCCTGTCCATCGAGACCGGCTTCCGGCAGGAGCTCGCCGAAAAAGGGCTCGACGAGCGCTACCGGCAAGCCTGCGCGCTGCTGCCGGCATCCGACTACCGCGTCGACCAGTACCGGATGTACGAGCGCAAATTCCCCGGCTACCCGCGCCTTTCCCCCGAAAAAAAGAAAGCGGCTCGGCTCGTCTGGGTATTCCGCGAACTGATCGGAGAGCGATTCGACTCTCCGGTCGGCTACATCATATCCACCAAGCGCCTTCCGGCCGTCCTCGCCGGCCCCGAAGACGCGCTCGCGGCGCGGCTCGAGGAGGCCCTCAACGAGGGGCGGCGGCCGGAACGGCGCCTGAGCGCTTCGCTGGTCGCGCAGGCGCTCGAGGAAGCGCGCAGGGCGGTCGCCGAGAACCGGCACGCGCCCGGTTCGGCAACAAGGTAAAAATCCCCTCCGCCAGGATTCATCCTGCCCGCCCCCTATGCTATACTGCCGGCCATGGCAGAGCGCGGCATCGTCACATTCAAGAATAAGCACATAATCGTCGAGGACCCCATCACCGGCAAGCGGCAAGCCCTGCTCATAGCCTGCGAGGACGACGGTTCGGTCATGATCGCCGACGCCGACGGGGACATCCCCGCCTTCGTCGAGCGCCGCCCGCTCGGAGGCTTCCCCACCGACGAACTCATCCTTGCCGAGGTGGAGAAGATGCTCGGCGGCGAGCGGCGGCTCGTTTCCGTGCTCGACCGAGGAGTCGAGCTCGACCAATCGGCGCTCGACGGCCTCAGGAAAATGCCGGTGGACATCTTCGACAACGTCTACCTCGGCGAAACCAAGCCGAACGCGCTCGTGCTCTGCGTCGATATACGCAATTTCAGCGACTTCCTCTGCTGCAACGATGAGGAGGACGTCTTCAAGCTCATCAAGGACTTCACCTCGAACCTGCTCTCCTGCGTCAACCAGTTCGGCTACGGCTGCTCCTATTACAAGCTGATGGGGGACGGAGCCATCGTCATCTGGGACGAAACGGACGAATCGACCGTTTCGGGCGCCCTGCAGGTATTCGACACCTACACCGCCTTCGTCGACGAGGAGCTCTTCAAGCCCTACCCCGGACTCGGGCTGGCGGGCGCCCTGGTGACGGATAAAGTCTTCAAATACGAAATTTCCGCCGAAGCGTCGCAGCTGAAGTACCGCGACTACGTCGGCTACGGCATCAACCTGGCCTGCCGGCTCCAGGCGCTCGCGCGCAAGGATGAGCTCGTCGTGAACCGCAACCTGGCGGCCTCCGGCTTCGTGCCCTACCGGCAAACGCCCCACGGGGAGACCGCTGCGGACCTGCGCCTCCTCAAGGGGCTCAAGGACGAAGACCGGGAGCAGGTCCTCATCTACGACCGCTGAGGCGGCCGGCGGCTCAGTTGAGCTGGAGAACCGTCTTCCCGATCTTTATCTTGTCGCCCGATTCGAGCTTGACGTATTTGCCCTCGGGCACGCGGGCTCCGTTCACGAACGTTCCGTTCGTGCTCTCGAGGTCCTTCACGAAATAGTCGTCCTTGATTTTCTGGATCATCGCGTGCTTCCAGCTCACCAGCTTGTTTTCGATGACGATATGGCAGGCGGGATCGCGGCCGATGACCAGTTTGCCGGTCAGCGGAACCCTCTTTCCCCCGAAGACGAGCATGCGCGCATCGTCCTGCTTCATGCCGTCCAGGCGCTTCCCGATCGGGCTCGAATCGATGATGGTATCGTAACCCATTTGCCTTAATTGTAGCGCGAAAAACAATTTTTCATATTCCGAAAAAAAGAACCGCCCCGGTTCGTCGAAACGCGCTCCGGGACGGGAAAATGCGGCTATTTGACGCGCTGATAATATACTGTTGCCGTACCGCCGTTGTAAGGATCGTAATTCTCCAGAGTCGCCGAAGACTGCTCACCGACCGACAGCCGGGAGAAGCCGGTCATGCGCGCCCCGAGACTCCACCCGCCGTTATCCGAATAATCCTTGAAATCGAAGGAATACAGGCCCGCCGACTCGGTACCATTGCTGATGAACTGCGGCACCCAAAGCTGGTACACGTCATTGCCGCCCCGAGGCTCCGCGTGGATCGACCTGCCGATGAAGAATTGATCGCCCTGATCG
This sequence comes from Treponema sp., assembly GCA_003245635.1. Lineage (GTDB taxonomy): Bacteria > Spirochaetota > Spirochaetia > Treponematales > Breznakiellaceae > SZUA-426. Next base: position 1,024 of record QKCO01000025.1, on the reverse strand, counting down.
AACACGAGCGTGAACGAAGCAGTGCGCGTCTCGTTCGGACTGTCGGGCAGTCCGGACAATTCCGGCTGAGAGAGCGCCATCACGTAGGTCTCCGCGCTGAGAGAGCCGTTGACCGAGACGTACAGCGGAAGGTAGGTGATGCCGACGGCGGGCGTTCCGGTAGGGAAGTAAGTGCTGTTTTGCTCGTGCCATGACCATACGAAGTCATGCCGCGTCGAGTCATCGCCGTCCCAGTAGTAGGCGCACTTATAGGTTTCCACCATAAGCGAGATATCGAACGAGCCGTCGACTGGATAGGAGACCGTCGCCGGCATGAAGGTGGTCTCCTGCACTTCCCCGCCGTCGGCGGGCGAATAGACGTACGCGTTGGAAAGGTAATCGTAACCGGTCGCATCCTGAGCGGACCAGGTTTCGGAACCAAGATCGATCGACTGGATTCCTGAGGTGGTAGTGTAGACATGCAACCCAGAATCGCTGTCGTAGGCATGCCCCTTGATCGAAACGCCGCCTGAAATCTCGATATTGATGATGCTGAAGTCGAGGCTGCTCAGACCATCCTGCACGTTCAGCTGCACGCTTCCCGAGAAGACGTCTCCCAGCTCGCCGGTCAGGTTGACGGTCTGGTTCAGCGCCACGTAGGCCAGGGCATCGCCCCTCCCGCCGTACTGGTCGAAGAACCTGATTTCGGTGAAATGCACCTGTATGCCGTCCACGTCCAAGTACATATATCCGTCGGCGATCGCCGAAAATGCCGCCCACAGAAGGGCGAAAACCGCGAGAAGGCGTTTCATTGGGCCGCCTCCAGCGTCTTGACTTCGATCGACGCGTTGACCTTATGGTAGGTTGCGGGCGTCTCCGCTTTGCCGAATAGATCGCATCCGGTTACAAATCCCGCTGCGAAAAGCAGCAGGATCAAAGCGGCGTATCTTTTCCTTTTCATTGCCAACCCCCACAAATCAAATGTTAACATTATTAATTATTGTATTTATACTAAATAATCAAGAGGATTTGACATTTTAAACTT
>QKCO01000139.1 GCA_003245635.1 Treponema sp. | reverse complement strand
TGGCGAATGCCCTGCGCCTGCTTCTGCCGCGCGTCGCGACGCCGCTGCTTTCGCCGGACGAGGCCGTCGTTCTGATGAACTACTCCGTCAGAAACGCGTACCCCGGCGCTTCGCCGTTTTCCGCGGCCTACTGCGTCTACAACCGGAATGCGTCCCGTCTTTCGACCATTCTCTGCGGCAACGCGCGCGCGCTGGTCGCGGGAACGAAAAGTTCGGCTGCCTACTGCGGAAAGCCGGGCGACGCCCTCTGCTCCGGCGAAGTGCCCTTCCTTGAGCGGACCGACTGCCCAGCGAAGCCCGACGCGCGGGTCTGCATCCTGTTCGGGAAAATCAGCGGCGAAGAACTGCTCGAGGATCTGCGGCAGCGTTTTCTCTTCGGCGTATCCTTGCCTCTTGAGGCTCAGAGACAGGATATGACCGAAGCGCTGCGGGCGAAAATTTCATCCACCGCTGACGACCGCGTGCTCGTGTTCGAAGCCGTCTAGCCGCGTCTCCTCTTGATTCCCCCGTCCGAAAACTATACAACTGACTTGAAGTTTGCATATTTATACGGAGTCCCCCATGCTGGTCCTGAAATTCTGCGGAACCTCGGTCGGCTCGCCCCTGGCGATCCGGAAGCTCATCGATGTCGTGCGCGACGGAGCGCACGAGGGCAAGACGCGCATCGTCGTCGTGTCCGCCTTTTCCGGGATCACGGACCAGCTCATCGAAACGGCGCGCCTGGCGGAGGCCGGAGACGGCATATACGAGGAGAAGCTGCTTTCGATGCGCAAGCGCCACGACGAATCGGTTGCGGAACTCTGCGCCGGCGAAGACCGAAAGGTGGCCGACGAATTCGTGGCGGCGGCTTTCGAAGAGCTCGCAGGCACGCTCAAGGGCGTGCGTCTGCTCGGCGAGCTGTCCGCGCGTTCGCTCGATTTCGTGATGAGCTTCGGCGAGCGCCTTTCGGCCTTCATCGTGTCCCGCGCGTTCCGTTCGGCCGGCAAGGAGGCCGATTTCCTCGACGCTCGCCTGGTGCTGCGCACCGACGACCAGTACGGCGCTGCGGTTTGCCGGAAAGAAGAAAGCTACGCTTCCGTCCGCGCCGCGCTCAATTCGCGCCCAGCGCTGCAGATCGCGACCGGCTTCATCGCCGCGACGGAGGACGGCCATACCACGACCCTCGGACGCGGCGGCTCCGATTTGTCGACCGCGCTGTTCGGCGCCGCGATCGGCGCGGATGAAATCGAGATCTGGACCGACGTAGACGGCATACTCACCGCCGATCCGAAGCAGGTCAAGACCGCCTTCCGCATCGAGTCGATCTCCTACGAGGAGGCGATGGAGCTCTCCCACTTCGGGGCGAAGGTCCTGCACCCCCCGACCGTGCGCCCCGCCTTCGAGAAGGGCATCCCGATCCGCATCCGCAATACCTTCAACCCATCCTGCTCCGGCACGCTCATCGCGAGCGACGTGCCTCCGGGACAATATCCGGTCCGCGGCGTCAGCTCGATCAAGGACGTTTCCCTGGTGCGGGTCCAGGGGCCCGGCATGGTCGGCGTCACCGGGTTCTCCTCCCGCCTGTTCGGCTGCCTCGCGCGCCGCGGCATCAACGTCATCCTCATTTCCCAGGCCTCGAGCGAGCACTCGATCTGTTTCGCGGTCCTTCCCAAGGACGCCGTTCCGGCGGGCAACGCGATAAAGGACGAATTCGAACGGGAAATTTCGGCCGGCTCCATCGACTACCCGGCGATCGAGCGGGATATGTCCATCATCGCGGTCGTCGGCGCCGGCATGAAGCGGACGCCGGGAATCTCGGGCAAGGTGTTCCATTCGCTCGGCCGCAACGGCGTCAACATCTTCGCCATCGCCCAAGGCTCCTCGGAGCTCAACATTTCCGCGGTCATCGCCCGGAACGACGAATCCAAGGCGCTCAACGCGGTGCACGAAGCCTTCTTCCTTTCCGGCGTCCGCTCGGTGAACCTCTTCCTCGTCGGCGTCGGCCTGATCGGCGGTACGCTCCTCGAGCAGATTTCCCGCCAGCGGGAGCTCCTGAGCGATCAGCACCGCATCCGGGTCAACTTGATCGGCGTCGCCAATTCCCGGCGCATGGCCTTCGACCGGCACGGACTCGATCCGGCGGCCGCAAAGGCGGCGCTCGACGCGGGCGAAGGCTTCGACTTGAAGGCGTTCGTCGAGCGCATGAAAGGCTTCAACCTTCCCAACACGGCGTTCTGCGACTGCACCGCGGGCGATGCGGTCCCGACGGTCTATATGGAACTGCTCAAGCTCGCCGTGCCGATCGTCACCCCGAACAAGCGGGCTAACTCGGGCAAATACGCCGACTACCGCGCGCTGGTCGACTATTCGCGCGAGCGGGGCATTCCGTATCTCTACGAAACCACCGTCTGCGCTGGCCTCCCGGTAATCTCCACGCTGCACGACCTGTTCCTTTCGGGGGACCGGGTGCGCCGGATCGAGGCGGTCGTATCGGGCACCCTGAGCTTCATCTTCAACAACTGGGACGGGGCCAAAACCTTCTCCGCGCTCGTGCGCGAAGCGAAGGCGAAGGGCTACACGGAGCCCGATCCGCGCGACGATCTGAACGCCATGGACGCCGCGCGCAAGGCGCTCATACTGGCCCGCGAGTGCGGCATGGCCCTCGAGTTCGAGGACGTCGAGATCGAGCCGATCCTGCCTGATTCCTGCCTCAAGGCGCCGAGCGTCGACGCGTTCTTCGAGGAACTCGAGAAGCAGGACGCCGCTTTCGAGCAGAAGCGCAAGGCGGCCGAGTCCAAGGGCAAGGCGCTGCGCTACGTCGCGGTGGTGGAGGACGGCAAGGCGAAGATCTTCGTCCGCGAAGCGGCGGCTAACGATCCTTTCCGCTCCCTGGTGGACGCGGACAACATGGTCGTGGTGACGACCGACCGCTACTCCTCGCTGCCGCTGGTGGTGAAGGGGCCCGGCGCGGGCGCGCAGGTTACGGCCGGCGGCGTCTTCGCCGACGTCGTGCGCATCGCGCGGACGCTCGTTTAATCGAAAGCGGAAGAAATAGTCACGCTTTTTTCATGCATTTCTCCTATACTTGAATGAACGGCCGTTAGGCCGTTCTAGAGTCCGTGTCACGGAGGGAAATGCATGAAATCGCTAAAACGTTGTTCGCGGCCTATCGTCGCCGCCGCGGTCCTGCTGCTTTCGGCGGCCTTCGCCTTCGCCCAGACGGTCGATCTGACGATCCTCGCCACGTCGGACGTCCACAACAACTACCTCAACTACGACTATTTCTCGGACATGCCGACCGATTCGTACGGCTTGGTAAAGATCGCGTCCGGCATCGAAGCCGAACGCGCGGCCGATGCGAACGTGCTGCTGTTCGACAACGGCGACAATATACAGGGGAATCCCTTCGGCGAATACCTCGCGAAGAATCCGCCGAAGGACGGCGAGACGAGCCCGATCATGAAGCTCATGAACGCGATGGGCTACGACGCGATGACGCTCGGCAACCACGAGTTCAACTTCGGCCTGCCGTACCTGACTTCCGTCATCGCCGGCGCCTCGTTCCCCGTCGTGTCGGCCAACGTCGTCAGGGCACGGGACGGTTCGCCCTATTTTGTTCCGTACGCCATCCTCACCCGCCAATTCAAGGATAGGGACGGCAAGAGCCAGCTGCTCAGGATCGGCGTGACCGGTTTCGCCCCGCCGCAGATCACCTCCTGGGACGGCGCGAACCTCTCGGGGAAGGTAGAGACCCGCGACATATACGAGTCGGCGCTCGAATACGTGAAGCTGATGAAGGAGAAGGGCGCCGACGTCGTGGTCCTCCTGGCGCATACCGGCATCGTGGACTTCCCGCGAAAGGGCGGCGAGGAGAACGCCGGCTACTACCTCACCCAGATTCCCGGCGTCGACGCGGTGGTCACCGGCCACGCGCACCAGAAGTTCCCGTCGAGCGCCTTCGCCAAGATTTCGGGCGCCGACATCGCGAAGGGCACGATCAACGGCGTCGGCGTCGTCATGCCGGGAAGCTTCGCCGACAATCTCGGCCGCATCGAGCTCAGCTTCGAGAAGCGGGGCAACGCTTGGGTCCGCGTCGACGCGGGCGCGAAGCTGCTGCCCGTGTGGGACTCCGCAAAGAAGCAGAGCCTCATGGCGGCCGATCCGAAGCTCGTCGCTCTGCTCTCCAAGGAGCACGAAGGCGCTCTCGCGTTCATCCGCGCGCCCATAGGCGGCGGCGAGGCCGGCGGTCCGGCGGCGAACGGCGAACTGCTGGCTCCGCTCAACAGCTTCTTCGCCCTCGTCCGCGACGCGTATTCGGTGCAGATCATCAACGAAGCGCAGATGTGGTACGCCAAGGACGCGCTCAAGGATACGGCCTACGCGAAGTTGCCTATTCTCTCCGCCGCGGCTCCCTTCAAGGCCGGCGGACGCCAGGGCCCGAAGTACTATACGAACGTGCCCGCGGGTGTGCTGGCGGTCAAGAACATCGCCGATCTGTACGTCTACTCCAACACGGTGGCGATGGTTAAGCTGAACGGCGCCGAAGTCAAGGAATGGCTCGAAATGAGCGCGGGCCAGTTCAACCGCATCGATCCGGCTTCGACTGAAGAGCAGAATCTCATCAACGATAAATTCCCGACCTACAACTACGACGTGTTCGACGGCGTGACCTACGAGATCGACGCGACCGCTCCCGCCCGCTACAACGAGGACGGCACGCTCCGGGATGCATCCGCCGAACGCATCAAAAACTTGAAGTTCAACGGCGCTCCGATCGATCCGAAGCAGGACTTCGTGGTGGTCACCAACAATTACCGCGCGTACGGCGGCGGCCATTTCCCGAACGTCGGGCCCGCCCGCATCATCTTCGCGTCTCCCGATGAAAGCCGGCAGGTCATCCTCAAGTACATCGAGATGCGCAAGAAGATCGATCCCAAGACCGACGGGAACTGGAAGCTCTCGCCGATGAACGCGGCCGGTCCGGTGGTCTTCTACACCTCGCCCCTCGGCGCCGACGCGCTTCCCGACGACGGCATCGTGTCGCTCGGGGTCGCCGATACCGGCTACGGCAAGTACCGCTTAGTGAAGTAGCCTGAGCCGCGTCGTCGACGCGCCGCGTCCTTGACGCGTCCGTGAAACGACGGTAACGTATTCCCGTCCCCCTCCCGAGGAGGGGGACGGGAGTATCGCCATGGACCACTGCAGCTGCGAAAGCAAGAAAGCCCTCGCCTCGCTCAAGACCGCGCGAGGACAGATCGACGGCATCGTCAAGATGATAGAGGACGACCGCTACTGCATCGACGTCTCCAAGCAGATTCTCGCCGTCGTCGCCCTCCTGAAGAAGGCCAATTCGACTATCCTCCGCCAGCACATGAACACCTGCGTCGCCGAGGCGGTGGCCGAAGGGGACGCGTCGGAAAAGATGGCCGAGCTGATGCGCATCGTCGATTCCTACATCGTCTGATTTATGGTATGCTCCACCCGTCATCAACAACGACGGAGGACAGCATGCCCATAGCCGACGCGATTCGTGAAGCCCAGATAAAAGGCTCCTTCATCAGGAAAATGTTCGAGGAAGGCGATCTGTTGAAGAAGCGGTACGGCGCCGACAAGGTCTTCGACTTTTCCATCGGCAACCCCGATATCGAGCCGCCTTCCGAATTCCACCGCGTCCTGGTGCGGATGACGGGCGAAGACGCGAAAGGCTCCCACGGCTATATGGCGAACGCGGGGTACCCCGCCGTCCGCTCCGCGCTGGCCAAGAAGGCTTCCCGCGAGCACGGCGTGGAGATCGGCGGCGATTCGGTCATCATGTCCGTCGGAGCGGCCGGCGCGCTCAACGTCGTCCTGAAGTCCATCCTCAACCCCGGCGACGAGGTGGTCGTTCCCAAGCCCTTCTTCGTCGAGTACGGCTCCTACATCGGCAATCACGGCGGGCGCATGGTCCTGGTTCCCACGAAGGACGATTTCGACCTCGATGTTCCGGCTCTGGCCGCCGCCCTGACGCCCAAAACCGCGGCGGTGCTCATCAATTCCCCGCACAATCCGACCGGCCGGGTCTACCCCGCGTCCACGATCGCCGCGCTCGCCGCGGCGCTGCGCGCCCACGGGGAAAAGACCGGCCGCTATCCGTACCTCCTCGCCGATGAGCCATACCGCGAGATCGTCTACGAGGGCAGGGAAGTACCCGGCATCCTCAGCGCCTACGAGGAGTCGCTGGTCGTCACCTCCTACTCGAAGAGTCTCTCGCTGCCCGGCGAGCGCATCGGCTACATCGCAGTCGCCCCCGGCATGCGGGACCGCGCTGAAATGCTCGGAGCGCTCGCCTACGCGACCCGCGTCCTCGGCTACGTCAACGCTCCCGCGCTCATGCAGCGCATCGTCGCGGAGCTTACCGAGGCGCGCGTAGACGTCGGCGTCTACGCCCGGCGCCGCGACGTCTTTAAGTCAGTGCTCGACGAGGCCGGCATCGAGTACGCCGAGCCCGAGGGCGCTTTCTACCTATTCTGCCGCGTTCCGGCGAAGAAGGACGGAAAACCGAGCGCCGACGACATGGGTTTCGTAGACGTCCTCAAGGAGCATTTGATTCTGGGCGTTCCGGGCACCGGTTTCGGCGGACCCGGCTGGATACGTCTAGCCTACTGCGTCGACGAAAAGATTATCGAGGCTTCCCGGGCCGCCTTCAAAGCAGCGGCCGAACAGTGGCGGAATTCCTAGCGGCGATGGCGTTTCTTTCGCTGTCGCGTCTTCCGACGCAAAAAAATCTCGACAGGGCTCGCGGAGCCCGGTAAGCTGGAGACACTATGAAAGAACTTGCGCTTCTCGGCGACGAAGCCGTCGCCCTGGGGGCCCTGCACGCGGGCGTGAGCGCCGCGTACGGCTACCCCGGTACGCCCTCCACCGAAATCATGGAGTACCTGATCGCCGAGCACGAGCGGGGAGGCCCGCTCGCCGCCTGGTCCACCAACGAGAAGACCGCCCTCGAGGCGGCGCTCGGAGTTTCCTTCGCCGGAAAGCGGACCATCGTGACCATGAAGCACGTCGGGCTCAACGTCGCCGCCGATCCCTTCGTCAATGCCGCGCTCCTGGGGATCAAGGGAGGCCTCGTGCTCGCGGTCGCCGACGATCCGGGCATGCACAGCTCCCAGGACGAGCAGGACTCCCGCTTCTACGCCGCCTTCGCGATGGTTCCCTGCCTCGAGCCGAGAAGCCAGCAGGAAGCCTACGCGATGACCCGCGAGGCCTTCGACCTGTCCGAGCGCTTCGCCGTGCCGGTGGTTATCCGCTTGACGACCCGCCTCTCGCACGCGCGAGCCGGCGTCGTTCCTTCAGAGCCGCGCGCGCAGAACGCGCTGTCGAAGGCCGAGGACAAGACGCAGTGGATGCTGCTGCCCGCCTACGCGCGCCGCCGATACGATTCCCTTATCGCCAAGCAGGCGGATTTCGCCGCCTGGTCCGCTTCCCATCCGAGCAACAAGCTGGAGACTGAGGGCCGGGACGCCGAGTTCGCCGTCGTCACCTCGGGGCTCGGGGGCAACTACTACGAAGAGAACCTCGCCGACTTCGCCGCTTCGCGCGGCGGCAAGCTGCCTGCGCGCCTGCATATCGGCGCGTACCCGGCGCCGGTGGAATCTATCCGCGCGCTCTGCGCGAAGGCGAAGACGGTGCTCTTCATCGAAGAAGGCATGCCCGTTCTCGAGGAGAAAATGCGCGGTTTCCTCCCGCCCGCCGTTTCGGTGAAGGGCAAGCTCGAAGGGAGCCTCCCGCGCTCGGGTGAGCTCGACCCCGACAACGTGCGCGTCGCCCTCGGCCTCGCCCCCCGCGCGGCGCTGAAGGCCGATCTTCCCAAGCTGCCCGGCAGGCCGCCGCAGCTGTGCAAGGGTTGTCCGCACGGCGACAGCTACGAGATCATCAAGCAGGCCACCGCTGGGAAAGCCTCCGTCGCGGTCACTTCCGATATCGGCTGCTACGCCCTGGGCGCGCTCCCTCCCTATGCGGTCCCCGAGACCATCGTCTGCATGGGCGCGTCGGTCAATATGGCCAAAGGCGCCTCGGACGCCGGCATCGAGTACGCGATCGGCGTGATCGGCGACTCGACCTTCCTTCACTCGGGCATCACGCCGCTGATCGACGCGGTAAAGGCGAACACGCCGATGACGCTGGTGATCCTGGACAACTCCATCGTGGCGATGACCGGCTGCCAGGAGACCATGCTTCCCTCCGCGAGCATGGTGCCGCTGCTCCAGGGGCTCGGGGTCGATCCCTCGCACATCGTCGTGCTCGAGGCCCTCAAGAAGAACGCCGAGGCGAATCTGGCGGCCTTCAAGAAGGAAATCGAGTACAGGGGCCTTTCGGTCGTGATTTTCAGGCGCGAATGCCTGGAGGCATTTAAGGCCCGGCAGAAAAAAGCGAAAGCGAAGGCGGCGGGCGCAGCCGCCTGCGAAGGATGATGCGATATGAAGCGTGACGTAATACTTTGCGGCGTCGGCGGACAGGGCGTCCTGTCGCTGGCCGCCATCATCGCCCGAGCTGCGGTTACCGAGGGATTGTCCGTCCGGCAGTCCGAAGTCCACGGCATGGCCCAGCGCGGCGGCGCGGTTCTAGCGCACCTGCGCATCTCCGACGGCGCCATCGCCTCGGATCTGGTTCCCCGCGGCGGCGCCGATCTCGTGCTCTCCCTCGAACCGATCGAAAGCCTCCGCTACGTAGGGTGGCTATCCCCCGACGGCGCCCTGGTGACCGCCGCCGAGCCCTTCGTGAATATCCCTGACTATCCGGAGCTCGAAGTCATCCACGGCGCCGTGCGCGTCCTGCCCCAGAGCCGCTTGGTCGCGGCGGAGTCCCTCGCCAAGGAAGCCGGACTCGCCCGCGCGGTCAACATGGTCATGGTCGGCGCCGCTTCCCACTTCCTGCCGGTATCGGCGGACACCCTCAAGGGCACCATCTGCGAGATGTTCGCCGCCAAGGATCCGAGCGTCGTCGCGGCGAATACGAAAGCCTTCGACCTGGGGCGGAAGGCGGCGGAGGCGCGCGCGTGACATTCCAGTACTGGGACAAGAACAAGGAGTGCATATCCCGCGAAGACCTGGAGGCGCAGCAGCTGAAGGCGCTCAAGGAAACCGTCGGCCGGGCTCTCCTGACTCCCTTCTACAAGGAACGGCTCGGCGGCGTCGGCATAACGAGCGCCGACGACATCGAGTCGGTTTCCGATATTTCGAAGATTCCCTTCACCACCAAGGACGATCTCCGCGCGGCCTTTCCCTACGGGATGCTCGCCTCGCCGCTGGACGAGGTGGTGAGGATGCACGCCTCGAGCGGCACCACCGGCATCCCCACCGTCATCTACCTTTCCCGGCAGGACGTGGCGCGCTGGGCCGATTACGTGGCGCGCTGCATCTACGGCACCGGCTGCACCAAAAGCGACGTTTTCCAGAACATGATCACCTACGGCCTCTTTACCGGCGGACTCGGCTTCCACTACGGCGCCGAGGAAGTCGGCATGATGGTCATCCCCTCGGGATCCGGCAACACGACCAAGCAGTTCAAGCTCATGAAGGATTTCGGCACGACCGTCGTCCACGCGACGCCGAGCTTCCTCCTGCACGTGCAGTCGAAAATGGAGGAGGAGGGCGTCGATCCTCGGAGCCTCAAGCTGAAGAAGGCCTTCGCGGGCGCCGAGCCCTATTCGGAAGACACGCGCAGGAAGATCGAGGCGATGCTCGGCATCGACGTGTACAACTCCTACGGCCTTTCGGAAATGAACGGCCCGGGCGTCGCGTTCGAGTGCCAGGCCAAGGACGGGATGCACGTCTGGGAGGACGGATACCTCACCGAGATCGTCGACCGAGACACCCTGAAGCCGCTTCCCGCAGGCGAGACCGGCGAGATCGTCTTCACCATCCTCTGCCGGACCGCCACTCCGATACTGCGCTACCGCACGCGCGACCTCAGCTCCTTCTACACCGAGCCCTGCGTCTGCGGCCGCACGCACCGGCGCCTCAGGCGCATCACCGGGCGCACCGACGATATGCTCATCATCAACGGCGTGAACGTCTTCCCCAGCCAGATCGAGGAAGTCGTCATGGCGATGAAGGAGGTCGGCAACAACTACCTGATCGTCGTGGAGAAGGACGGGTCTTTGGACAAGCTCACCGTGAAGGTCGAGGTCGGTTCGAGCATCTTCGCCGACGACGCGCGGCCGCTCAACGCGCTCAAGGAAAAGATCAGGAAGACCCTCCAGGCGTCCATCACGATCAATCCGCGCGTCGAGCTGCATCAGGGCGGCGCGCTGCCGGTCTCCGAAGGCAAAGCCAAGCGCGTCCACGACACCAGACCCAAAGATGTGTAGGAAGTAGAGAATAGAACGCAGATGAACGCGGATCGACGCAGATGAGGATGGAGGAATCGATGAATTTGGAGCTTCGGTCTCTACGCTCTTTTCTCTCAACATTTGCTTCCATTCGTTTTAATCTGCGTTTATCTGCGTTCAAATTTCTTTAACAGGGAGAGGTAAAGTGATCTTCAATCCCGAATACGAAGCGATGGAGCAGGGGAGCCTCGAAAGGTTGCAGTTCGCCCGGCTCAAAAACCTGGTGGAGAAGCTCTACGAGAAGGTTCCGTTCTACAGGGCCAAGCTCGACGCCGCGGGCGTGACCCCCCGCGACATCCGGTGCCTCGCCGACATCTCCAAGTTGCCCTTCACGACCAAGGATGACCTGCGGGAAACCTATCCCTACGGCCTATTGGCCTGTCCCCAGGCGGAGATCGAGGAGATCCACATGTCCTCGGGCACGACCGGCGTTCCAGTCGTCGACGCGTATACCCGCTCTGACGTGGAAGCCTGGGGCGAGGCGATGGCGCGCACCTTGGCGGGCGCCGGCGGCACGCGCAACGACACGGTCCAGAACTGCTACGGCTACGGCCTCTTCACCGGCGGCCTCGGCGTCCACTACGGCGCCAAATCCCTGGGCGCGAACATCATCCCGATGTCCTCGGGCAACACCCAGAAGCAGCTGATGGTCATGAAGAGCTTCGGTTCGACCATCCTCACCTGCACGCCCTCCTACGCGCTGTTCATGGCGGAGGAAGCCGCCGAGACCGGCTACGATCCGAAGTCCATGGGCATCAAGGCCGGCTGCTTCGGAGCGGAGCCCTGGAGCGAGAACATGCGCCGGGAGATCGAGGAGAAGTGGGGCATCGATGCCTACGACATCTACGGCCTGACCGAGATAACCGGTCCCGGCGTCGCCTTCGAGTGCGAGGCGAAGGACGGTCTTCACGTCAACGAGGACCTCTTCTACCCCGAGATCATCGATCCCGAGACGGGCAGGGTGCTCCCCGACGGCGAGAAGGGCGAGCTCGTATTCACGACGCTCACCAAGGAAGGCACGCCGCTGCTGCGCTACCGCACCCGCGACGTCACGTTCCTCCGCCGCGAGCGCTGCTCCTGCGGCCGCACCACCGTCAGGATGAACCGCCTGTTCGGCCGCACCGACGACATGCTCATCATCCGCGGCGTCAACGTCTTCCCTAGCCAGATCGAGCACGCCCTCATCGAGATCGAAGGTACCGATCCCCATTACCTCATCATCGTCGACCGCGGCCCGACTCACCTGGACGAGGTCGAGCTACAGGTCGAAGTCAAGAAGGAGCTCTTCTCCGACGAGACCAAGGGACTCGAAACGCTCCGCAGCCGCATCGAGGGCGTCATGAAGAGTAAGCTCGGCATACTGCTCAAGGTGAAGCTCGTCGAGCCGAAGACGATCGAACGTTCGATCGGAAAAGCCAAGCGCGTCATCGACAAGCGAAAGATCTAAGGAGGCCGCCATGCAGATCAAGCAGATTTCGATTTTCCTTGAAAACAACGCCGGCCGTCTTGCCGAAGTGACGGGCGTCATCGCCAAGGCGGGCGTGGACATCCGCGCCATCTCCATCGCGGATACGGCCGATTTCGGCATCCTCCGCGTCATCGTCAACAAGCCGGACGCGGCGACCGAGGCCCTTGTGAACGCCGGCTTCACCACCCGCGTGACCGATGTCCTCGCCGTCGAGATCGACGACCAGCCGGGGAGCCTGGCGAAGGTCATGAAGCTCTTCAAGGATACCGGCGTCAACATCGAGTACCTGTACGCCTCGCTTGAAGGCTGCGAAGGCAAGGCCATCGTCATCTTCAAGGTGGAGGACGTCGCGCACGGCCTGAAGATCGTGCAGGAGCACGGGCTTTCGACGATAGAAAAGTTCTAAGTTCCCGTTCTTTTTCTTCGCCTTCCGAAACGCCTCGGCGCGCTTTCGGAAGGCGGTTTCCCCTCTGCACGATTTCGCTGGATTTTTGACCGCTCCTCCTTTATCATGAGTCGAGCCGACTAATTGGTCGGTATCCTAATTAAATAGGCTACTGACTAGTCGGGAGTTCCGATGAAAGCGACTTTCTACAACCTCGACGAGGAAAAGCGCCGGCGCGTCGAAGTATCCGCGATGGAGGAGTTCGGGACCTACGGCTACGAGCGCGGTTCGACCGACCGCATCATCCGAAAATCCGGCATCTCGAAAGGCGGCCTCTACGAATACATCGAATCGAAAGAGGACCTTTTCCTGCACGTGGTCGATATCGCGTACGGCGCCCTGTACGACTTCATTCGGGGTCGGCTGCGCTCCGGCGGCGGAGCGCCGGACGACATTCTCCTCCGGGTGATGGCGGCATCGACCGCCGCTCTCGATTTCTACCTAGAGCATCCGACCCACGTCCGGCTCATCGCTTCCCTGGCGACGCTGAACGATCCTGACGCCAAGGCTAAATCCGAACGCGTGTTCGGCGATCAGTTCCAGAAGCTGTTCGGCGACGCGGATTTCTCTTCCGTCCGTTTCGCGAAGGCTCAGCTGCTCGATCTGCTGCGCTGGCTTCTGGTGAAGACGCGCAACGATTTCATCGCGGCCCTCGAGGCTTCCGAAAACCGCGAAACGGTTTCCCGGGCGTATCTGGCCGATTGGAAGTTCATCCTGTCCGTCCTTTCGGACGGCATCTATGAGAGAAAGGGGTAATCGATGCTCGGATTAAGCGGAGGAGGCGTGGCCGCGGCCTACGTCCTCACGATCCTCTCGGCGGCGCTCTGCGTCGGCTACGGGATCGTCAACTGGAACAAGCCGGAATCGGCTGAAGAGAAGGCGGAGATCGCCGAAGAAGCCGAATGGGAACGGAAGGATCCCGAACTAGGAGACAAAGCGTGAACGTCGTACTTATCGGATCGGTTCTCGTCGTATTCCTGGCGGTGACCGCCTATTTGAGCTACCTCGGTTTCAAGAGCACGAAGAACGCCTCGGATTACTTGGTCGCAGGTCGAAAGGCGCACCCCTTGGTCATGGCGATTTCGTACGGAGCGACTTTCATTTCGACCTCCGCTATCGTCGGTTTCGGCGGCGCCGCGGCGGTGTTCGGCATGGGGCTGCTCTGGCTCACCTTCCTCAACATCATCGTCGGCATCTTCATCGCCTTCATCGTATTCGGCAAGCGGACGCGAAAGCTCGGCCACGCCTTGGACGCGCACACTTTCCCCGAGATCCTCAAGAAGCGCTACGGCTCTCCCTTCCTCCAGTCGGCGAGCGGACTCCTCATCTTCGTCGCGATGCCGCTGTACGCGGGCGCGGTCATCATCGGCGGGGCCCAGTTCATCGCCCAGAGCTTCTCTATCTCCTATGACGTGGCCCTCGTGTTCTTCGTCGCCATCGTCGCTCTCTACGTCGTCATGGGCGGCATGAAGGGCGTCATGTATTCCGACGCCTTCCAGGGCGCGCTCATGTTCATCGGCATGACGGTGCTCTTGATCGCCACCTATGCCGCCTTCGGCGGCGTGACGAGGGCCCACCAGGCCCTCAGCGACATCGTCGCGCAGGTGCCGGCCAACCTGAAGGCCGCCGGCCACCGCGGCTGGACCGCTATGCCCGCCGCCGGCAGCGTGCTCTGGTGGCAGCTGGTGTCCACGATCGTGCTCGGCGTCGGCATCGGCGTGCTCGCCCAGCCGCAGCTGGTCGTCCGCTTCATGACCGTGCGCAGCGACCGCGAGCTAAACCGAGCCGTGCTCATCGGGGGCCTGTTCATCTTCATGATGACCGGCGTCGCGTTCGTCGTCGGCGCGCTCTCCAACGCCTGGTTTTTCGCCAACCCCGCCTTCGGCAAGATCTCCGTGGCGGCCGCTGGCGGCAAGGTCGACAACATCATACCGCTCTACATCACCAGCGCGATGCCCGGCTGGTTTTCGGCCGTCTTCATGATCACGCTGCTCTCTGCGGCGATGTCGACGCTTTCCTCCCAGTTCCACGCGATGGGCACAGCCTTCGGGCGCGACTTCCTTGAGATGGGCCTCAAGATCCATTCTAAGGATTCGACCGCGGTGACCCGCCTGGCGATGGTTTTCGGCATTCTGGTCAGCGCTTTCCTCGCCTGGGGCCTTCCGAAGTTCTTCGAGGCGGGCTCGGCGATCGTCGCGACCGGCACCGCGATCTTCTTCGGCATCTGCGCCGCCGCCTTCCTGCCGGCCTATTTCAGCGCGCTCTACTGGAAGCGCGCGACCCGCGCGGGCGCCATCGCGAGCTTCGCGGGCGGCGTCCTCACGAGCTCCTTCTGGCTCGCCTTCGTCCATGCCAAGGAATCGGTTCCGCTCGGACTCTGCAAGGCGGTGTTCGGCGTCGGAACCTTGGCGGGCAAAAGCATCGTATCCCAAGTGGACGCGATCATCGTCTCGGTGCCTGTTTCGATCCTGCTCATGGTCGTCGTGAGCTTGGCGACCAAGGTCGAGGACGAGGAAACGAAGACGCTTTTCGGCGCCTAGCGATACGGAACAGCCCGCGCTGCTTCGCTTGCTTAGAAGCGCGGGCGGCCGTATACTTCGAGCCATGAAGATCCTGATGACCACGAGCGAAGCGGTTCCCTTCGCCAAAACCGGCGGTCTCGCCGATGCCGTTTCAGCCTTATCCCTCGCGCTCGCCTCGCTCGGCCACGACGTGCGCATCGTCATGCCCCGCTACTACGGGATCGACCGTGAAAAGCTGGAAGCGCTCGAAGGTCCTCTCGGCGTTCACGTCGGCGGGGGAGAGGAGTGGTCTTCCGTCTATCGATCGCGCCTTCCGCCGCCTCACGGAGCCGATGAGCAGGGTCCCGAAATACCGGTTTACTTCATCGATCATGAGATATTCTTCGGCCGGGACGGCGTGTACGGCACGCCGTCTGAACCGGATTTTTCCGACAACCCGCGGCGCTTTTCGTTCTTCTCCCGGGCCGTGTTCCAGCTCTGCCGCAAAATCGGCTGGTATCCGGATATCCTGCACGCCCACGACTGGCCGACGGCCCTGGTTCCGGTCATGCTGCGTTTCGGAGAGAAGACCGATGGTTTCGCCAACACGAAATCGGTGCTGACGATCCACAATCTCGGCTACCAGGGCGTCTATTCGAAGGAAAGCTTTCCGTATACGCGGCTTCCCTGGGACATATTCAAGGTCGCCGGTTTCGAGGATTGGGACCGCATGAACCTTCTCAAAGCGGGACTCGTCTGCGCCGATAGGCTGACGACGGTTTCGCCGACCTACGCGGAAGAGACGAAAACCGCCGCCTACGGCTTCAGGCTCGACGGCGTGCTGCGCGCGCGCTCGGCCGACTATGCGGGTATCCTGAACGGAATAGACGCCGACGTATGGAATCCGCGCAAGGACCCCACGATCCCCAGCCGATACGATCCGGACGATCTGAGCGGCAAGGCCGTCGATAAGGCGGCCCTACAGAAGGAATTCGGTCTGCCGGTCGATCCCGACATCCCTGTCATCGGAATGATCACGCGGCTGACAGACCAGAAGGGCGTCGGGGAGCTGTTCGGGGCGTCCTACGGCTCGGCCTGGTCGATCTGCGCGGATATGCGCGTGCAGATGGTTATTCTGGGGTCGGGCGAAAAGTGGTGCGAGAACGAATTGCGCAGCCTGGCTTCCCGCCTGCCGAATCTCAGGGCGACGATCGGCTACAATGAACGGCTCAGCCACTTGATCGAAGCCGGCGCCGATTTTTTCCTGATGCCGAGCCGCTACGAACCCTGCGGCCTCAACCAGATGTATTCGCTCGCCTACGGGACCCTGCCCATCGTGCGGTGCACGGGAGGTCTGGCGGATACGGTGGAAAACTTCGATCAGGAAACGGGGGATGGTACGGGTTTCATGTTCGACGACCTGACCCCGCGCGCAATCTACGACACGGTGGGCTGGGCCGTCTGGGCGTACTACAACAAAAGCGAACTCATCGGCCGGATGCGCTCGCGCGCGATGCGGAAGGATTTTTCTTGGGTAAGGTCGGCGCGGAAATACGCCGACCTGTACGAATCCCTCAGCTGAAGGCGGCCGGTCGTTTCCTGGCCGGCCGCCGGGGCCCTCTCAGCGTTTCGGGGCGGCGGTGAGGTCCGCGGCGTTGAGGACCAGGGGAGACCCGTCCGCCGCCTGGGTAAGGACGAAGCCCGCGACGAAGCGGAGCGCCGCGAACGGATGCAGCGTTTCCTTCGAGATCGCCTTCCTCTTCAAATCGGCGCCGTACAGGCCGAGCTTGAGCGCTCCGCCCGATACCGCAATCGCGTAGACCGCGTCGCCCGATACCCATACCGGGCTGTTCGGGTCGATGTCGTCCTCTCCCTGCGCGACCATTTCGAGCGACTCTTTATCGACCGAAATCAAGCGCACCGCGCCGTTGCCGCCGGTTTTGCCCGCGACCGCGACGATCTTTCCGCCGATTTCCGCGATCGACCTGCTGCGCACGGTATCGATAGCCGAAGCCTTTATCTCCGAGAGCGAGTTCACGTCGAGGATGACGAAGCGGGCGAAGGGGGCGTCGTTCGACAGCATCTTCATCGTCAGCTCGCCCGTCGGCTTCGGCTCGGCCGCTGCGGCGGCTTCTTCCTTGCTGATGACCTTCTGCTGGTCGGCGGCGATGTCCTTGCGTTCGGCGCTCGCTTCGCTTGACTTCTTTTCGGCGAGGGCTTCGGTCTTGGCCGCTTCTTCCTTCTTCTGCTCGACGGCCGCTTCCTGCTTCGCGACCGCTTCTTCCTTCGCCGCTATCTCTTTCTCTTTTTCCGCAACCTGTTCCTTCGCGGCCTGGCGTTCGGCCTCGGCCTTCTTCTCCTCGGCGGCGGCCGGGGTGCCCGATTCCGCCTTAGGCTTCGCGGCGGCCTCTCGTTCGGCCTTGTCCACGGCGGCACGATCGGCGGCCGCCTTGTCCTTATCGGCCTGCAGGGCGGCCTTTTCCTCGGCGATCTTCTTTTCCTCGGCGACGATGGCTTCCCGCTCGAGTTGGGCCTTCTGCTTGGCGTCTGCGGCTTCGCGCTCTTTCAGGTCGACCATGTCCTTGCGGGAATCGATCCCCATGTCGTCCTTTTTCCGCAGTTCGTCGACGACTTTCTTTTCGGTGAGCGGCGACGTATCGACCGTGCTGAGCGAGCCCCCCTGGGCCCCCGAGGACAGCGGAATGACGATCATCGCCCTGCCGGGCCATTCGTCGAAACGGACTGAGAGTCCGACCTTGGTCTTGTCCAGGGTGCCGAGCGCCTTCGGGCTGTATTTGCCGGAATAGTATTCCCAGTCGCCGCGGTGGACCGCGTTGTAGACCGTAGCGAATTCCGCCAGCAGCGCGGCGTCCTTGGCTCCATAGCCGTAAGCGGCTTCAAGAAAACCGCGAAGGATCAGGCGGAGGTTCCTGATATGGTCGACTCCGGCGTCCACGCCGAGCGCGACCACGTCGGCGTCGAGCGCCGTGCCGGCGTTCCCCGCTTCGACCGAGTGGGCCGCCCAGTAGCGCCGCTGGTCGCCCGCTTTTGTCGCGCCCGCCTTGACGGCCGCGCCGAGCGCGCGTCCGATGCCGAGGATGTCCTCTGCGCTGTCTATGGTCGAATGCGGTCCTTCGTAGTTGATGAATACGATCCGCTCCCTACCGCTTTTTTCAAGCTCCGCCCGATCGACCTCGATGGCCGGTGCTCCGGCGGCGAACAGCAACGCTAGGCTTGAAGCGGCGATAAGCGCGCGCGGGCGTCGGAAAAAGGCTTTGCCGGCTGGCGACATCGATTCCTCCTAGTATCCTCGATTCTTGAATAAGTATATCCGATACGTGTCCCGAGGACACTAATTTCCGACAAAATCTCGCGCGGTGAACGACTCCATTTCGGACCGCGCGCTCTTGCGGACGACGGCGGGCCTATCCGCCGTCGCCAGCGATACCAGAACGCGGATACCCCGCTCGGACAGCGGCGGTCCGGAAAAACGGCAGATCGCTCCGATCGAAGAAGCGACGGCTATCAGCAGCCGTTCGTCCCGCGACGCCCGGGGCGGAAACACCGCATCCTCGAATACTGCCATCGCGCGGCCTTCGGGGTCCGATCCGATCGAGCCGATCGCTTCGGCGGCGGCGGCGCGGACGACCGTC
>QKCO01000079.1 GCA_003245635.1 Treponema sp. | reverse complement strand
AAGCGCGTCGCCCTGGCCGCGGCGGCCGACCTCGCCGCGCACTTGAAGGACCCCGCCCATCCGGCGGCCAAGCTGTCCGTCCTCCGCGGCCTCCTGGACAAGGCCGCCGCGGCGGAAGGCGGCGTCCTCGCCGAGGGCGACCTGTCCGAAGCCGAAAAGCTCGCGATGGCGGGCGTCGCCAAGAAGCGCGGCGCGGCCGATGCCGCGTTCCGCGTCGTCGAGCGCGAGACGGTCGTGTTCGGCCTGTCCGCCGACCGCGACGCCGTCGCCGCCGCCCTCGAGGCCGCCGGCATCACCGGCGACGAGATCGGCACCCTCACCCCCGAGATGCTCGCCTCCGGCGAGTGGAAGAACGCGACCTTCCGCGCCTACAACGTGAAAGTTCCCGGAACGCGCCTCATCGTCGGCCGCTCCAACCCCTACGCCAAGTTCCTTGAGGACGTGAAGGACAAGCTCGTGTCCCTCGGCTTCGAGGAGTTCGACGGATCGCTCGTGGAAACCGAATTCTGGAATTCGGACGCCCTCTTCATGCCGCAGTTCCACTCGGCCCGCGACATCCACGACGTCTACCACGTCGCCTCCCCGACCAAGGCCAAGTCCATCGAGGAGCCCTGGCTCTCCAACGTCGCCGGCGCGCATGAGAACGGCGGGAAGACCGGCAGCCGCGGCTGGAGCTATTCCTTCGACCGCGAGTTCACCAAGCGCCTGATTCTGCGCAGCCAGGGCACGGTGCTTTCGGCCCGCCAGCTGCCCAAGGCCAAGATCCCCGGCAAGTACTTCGGCATCGCCCGCTGCTTCCGCTACGACAAGGTCGACGCGACGCACCTTTCCGACTTCTACCAGACCGAAGGCATCGTCCTGGGCGAGGAGGTCAACCTCCGCACGCTGCTCGGGTTCCTCGAGATGTTCGCCGTCGAGGTCGCCGGCGCCAAGGAAGTGAAGTACGTTCCCGGCTACTTCCCCTTCACCGAGCCGTCGGTGGAGGTGCACATCAAGCATCCGGTGCTCGGCTGGTTCGAGCTCGGCGGTTCGGGCATCTTCCGCCCCGAGGTGACCAAGTCCCTCGGCATCGACGTGCCGGTCGCCGCGTGGGGCATCGGCATCGACCGCATGGCCCTCATGGCCCTGGGGCTGAACGACCTCCGCGAGCTGTTCAGCAACGACATCGAGAACGTGCGCCTGCGCCGCGCGAAAGAGGCGGCGCGCTGAGCGGCCGATTGAGAGGAAACAAGATATGCCCAAGATAGAAGTCAACGAGAAGCTGTTTTACGATATGGTCGGCCGCCGCTGGGACGGCCGCGACGCTTTCGAGGAGGCGCTGACCTGCGCCAAGGCGGAGCTGGACGAGGATTCGGACAAGAGCTTGCCGGAGGATGACCGCATCCTCAAGATCGAGCTCAACGACACCAACCGCCCCGACCTCTGGTCCACCGCGGGCGTTGCGCGCGCGCTGCGCGTGCACAACGGCGGAAAGAAATCGTCCTACGATTTCTTCTCGACGCCGGGAAACATGAAGAAGGCGACGCGTAAGGTCGTGGTCGACTCAAGCGCGCAAAAAGTCCGGCCCTTCCTGGCCGGTTTCGTCGCTTCCGGGAAGTCGGTCACCGACGCCTCGCTCAAGGACATGATCCAGACCCAGGAGAAGGTGTGCTGGAACTTCGGCCGCAAGCGCCGCTCGGTGTCCATGGGCCTGTACCGCATCGCCATCATCGAGTGGCCGGTCCATTACAAGGCCGTCGATCCCGAATCCGTTAAGTTCGTCCCGCTCCAGTGGGACCGTCCGATGAACCTCCGCGAGATCCTGGCCGAGCACCCGAAGGGCAAGGAATACGGCTTCATCCTCGAGAACGAGGCCGTCCATCCGCTCCTCCTGGACGCGAAGGGCGCCATCCTCTCGTACCCGCCCATCATCAACTCGGCCGACCTCGGCGCGGTGCAGGTCGGCGATACCGACCTCTTCATCGAGCTGACCGGCACCGACCAGCCCTCGGTGACGCTGGCCGCGAACATGATGGCCTGCGACCTGGCCGACCAGGGCTACACCATCGAGCCGGTCGAGGTCGAGTACTCCTACGACACGCCCTTCGGCCGGAAGGTGACCACCCCCTACTACTTCCAGGAGCCGACCTTCTGCTCGCTCGCCCGCGTGGAGAAATTCCTGGGCGAAAAGCTGTCCGCCGACGAATGCGTCGCGGCGATCGACCGGATGGACTGCCGGGTGGAGAAGGCGACCGACAAGGAAACCGCGACGGAAAAGGCCGTCGAGGGCGTGCGCGTATTCCCTTCGCCGTACCGCAACGACTTCCTCCACGCGGCGGACGTCGTCGAGGACGTCATGATCGGGCGGACGATGAAGTCCTTCGCGCCTATGCAGCCGCGCGATTTCACCATCGGGCGTCTGACGCCGATCACCTCCTTCAGCCGCAAGGCGAAGGAAAGCCTCATAGGCCTGGGGTTCCAGGAGATGATCTACAACTACATGGGCAGCCGCAAGGACTTCGTCGAGAAGATGCTCGGCGACGGTTCCAGGATAGTCCGCATCTCCAACCCCATGTCCGAGAACTTCGAGTACGTGCGCGATTCGATCCTGCCCTGCCTCATGATGTCGGAATCCGTCTCCGGCAACGCGGTGTATCCGCACCGCATCTTCGAGGTCGGCAAGGTCGCGTACCTGGACGACCGCGAGAACTACGGCGTGCGCACCCGCCAGCACCTGGGCTTCCTGGACGCCTCGGCGGACGCGAACTTCAACACCGTCTCGAGCCGCCTGCAGGCCATCTTCTATTATCTCAACCGCGAGTACGACGTGGAGGAGGCGACGGATGCTCATTTCATCCCCGGCCGCGCCGCCGCGATCCTGTACAAGGGCGAGAAGATCGGCGTGTTCGGCGAACTCCATCCGGCGCTCCTCGAGGCCTGGGGCGTGACGATGCCGTGCACCGCGGCCGAGTTCGACCTCGACGCGCTATTGTAAGCGCAAGCTTTCCTGCAATGCCCGGGCTGCCGACGCAAAAAACGGGCACTCACTTGTCCTCGGCGACGGACCTTAGGTCCGCCGCCTGCGGGAACCGTTCGTGCCCGTTTTTGCTGGCGCGCCCGGCCTTACTGGGAGGCGTGAGCTTCCGAAGCGTACCGGACCAACAAGCCGCCGTGCTCCCGGCTTAACGGGGGGCGCAGTGAAAGCCCGCGGAATCGAGCGAAGCTGCGCTTCGCCGATTCCGCGGCGGCAGGGATGCCGCTTTTTCGATTTGTTTGATGGGATGCGATGCAATTAAATGTTAAAAGTATTAAGCTTATTAAGATGATGAACACGGGCTATTCGGCTGAGGCTCGGTTGGAAACATTCGACGAAAACGGGAAAGGAGGTGAAGCGGTACCGAATCGAATGCGCCTGAATCGAAAAAAAAGAATCCGCTGCGATGCGTTCTCCTGAAGTCCATGCGAAAAAGTCGATCGGCCCAAAAGTTCATGTAATCAAGTTTGGAGGAAGCCATGCGTATGAAAGCTCTCGAATTCGTAGGGCTCGCGACGCTGATCGCCGCGCTGCTCCTATCCTGCGACACGTCCAATTCCAGTTCAAGCTCCAGTTCCGATACGGAAACCGATACGGACACGGAGACCACCGACACCGCGTCCGTTCAGTCCGGCGAGGTGCCCATCGATCTGTTCAAGGGCATCACCTGGTCCGCGGTGCAGGATCCCGATGGGACGACTAATTTGTTCTACGACGGGGACTCCTCGTACGTAGTGGACAACGCACAAACGGCGGCGCTCTACTACGATGCCTATTTCAGCGAAACTTCCGACATCTTCAGCGACGCGAACCTCGTATACAGCTCGAGCGTAGCTGAGGAGGACGGAACGGGCACCGCCGGCGTAGGCGAAGCGATTAGCTATGAGGTTCCGCTCTATACGATCCTCGAAAAGATCGGCCAAGCGCGGCTGACCATCGGCAGCACGTACTATTGGGGCCTTAAGGTCATTGACTCCTTAGGCAATACGCTGTCGTCTCGCTCGTATTCCGTGCAGATCATGCCGCCCCGCGATTACGGCGACATTGTCCTCGGCTACGACCTCGACGGCTGGTATCTCAGCTTCGCGTACGGCGGCGCCTACGACACGACGATCGGCGATCTGTACTTCACCCTCTCCTCCGCGACCAGTTCGACGGCCATAGCGACTGCCATAAACGGCGTCGAGGCGGACGGCTATACGACTTTCAAGCAGTACCTCTCCGCTGCTCCGACCGCCGGAGCGACCTACTACGCCGCTTTCGTCGCCAAAGATAAGAACGCGGCCACCGTTTCCACGACCGGCGAGACCTGCCGCATCGTCGCTCCCGCATCGGTCTCCCAGACGAGCCGGTGGAATTTCATGGTCGGATACATGCCGCTCGGCACGACGGCCGTCGACCTCGAGTCGGTATCCTTCAACCTGAGCTGGGATGACCTCGTTCCGCCCCAGTATGAGAATGTAGGCCAGATCATGCAGCTCGGCACGTCCGCGGCCTCCCTGTCCGATGCTCCCTACTCGATCAGCGAGAACTCCACCACGGTGAGCGGTCTTGCCTACGCCACGACGTATTATCTGCAGGTGAACGTCTACGCGTACGAAACCGGATCCTCTTCCGTCATCGCTTCCTGGGCGAGCCCGGTCGTTTCGTTCGCGACGCCGTCCTACGCGGGCGGATCGGTCTACACCATGGATTCGGGATCGGAGATTCCGTCGTCGGCCTCCACCTACGCGCCGGCGGAGATCACCACCACCGGCGCGCCGTCCACGTACGGCAATCCGGCGCCTTCCCTTGCGCTGAGCGCCGGCCAGAAGATCACGACGACTTCCGGCGCCGACATGAATCCGTATCGGAAGGCGACCTTCAAGTTCGACTTCAAGGTGACCAGCCGCGCGAACACTTGGGTTCTCTACTTCGACGATCAGAACAACTCGAGCCAGAGCTTCCTGCCCGCCTCCTACCTCCAGACCGCTCCGAGCACGACCGCCGACGCGCTCCAGTCCGATCTGCACGGCGTCGTCGTCGCCCTCAAGTACTATGCCGACAGCCCCGCCACCAGCACCAATCCGGATTCAGTGTTCGCCGTGTACGGCTATCAGAAGCTGATAGACGGCGCCATC
>QKCO01000011.1 GCA_003245635.1 Treponema sp. | reverse complement strand
CTGGAAATGGGCGCGGGACTGTTCACCGGAAAATTCGCCGATCACTTGGCGCGGGACGGCGCCTACCCCATCACTCCGACGTTCGACGTTTCGATCGGCATCCCGATGGGGGCGGCTGGGGGATGCAGGCGGTTTTCGCGAATCTGGCGGTCATCCATCCGCAATCGTCCCCCATCGAGGGGACGATCCATCAGGAAATCCTCGAACTTTTCTACAGCGGTTCCATCGGAACGTTCCAGGTGCGCGCGTTCGCCGGAATCGGTTTCCAGCACGCGACGCTGCTGCTTCAATACTATTCGTGCGGCGTCGCCGAAATCGGCGCGAGCATAGGACGGGCTCTCATGCGCGACACGCAGCTGATCGTCTCCGCGAATTACCGGACAAGCGTATTGCCTTCTCTGCTTATCGCGGAAGAATACGGCTTAGCGGCCGCCGACCCCATCCGCAGCGTATCGTTCTGCGCGGGAATCAAGCGGTCGCTGGAACGTTAGGTGAAGACGGGCGCCTCAATCCATGTGGAACATTTCCGCCAGCGGATCGCTCACCGGCGACTCGTCGGGATTGGTGGCCATGAGGTCGGCCATCATGTGCCACCACTTTTGGACGATCGGGAGCTGAGGCAGCTCTGCGTCCGTCGCGTCGTCCGCCAGGTACTGGAAAGCGAACAGGGTATTCGTCTTCCGGTCGAGGTAGATCGAATAGTCGGAGATGCCCGCCTTGCGGAGCTCGGCCTTGAGCTCCGGCCAGATCTCGTCGTGCCTCCTCTGGTACTCCGTTTCCATGCCCGGCTTCAGGCGCATCGCGAACGCGTTCCTTCTCATCGCTTTTGACTCCTCATCTGCGTACCGTACGCTTCTCGGCGCGTTTGATCAATTCGGGGATGATGATCGCGACGATCAGGAGAAGACCCGTGACCAGGTTCATGACGCGGCCGGGGACGTTCACCAGGCCCATGCCGAATTTGAGGTAGCCCAGGAGGAAGTTCGCGAGCACCACCCCGTAGATGCCGCCGAAGCCGCCGGTGATCGCCACGCCGCCGAGCACGACGCTCGTGATCGCGTCGAGCTCGATGCCCATGGCGATGTTCGGCCGCGTCGAGCCGATGCGGCTGGTGAGGAGCACCGCGGCGATGCCGCAGAACAGGCCCGTGGCCGAAAATACGATCACGCGCATTCGGGCCACATTCACGCCGGAAAAGCGCGCGGCGGTGGCGTTGCGGCCGAGCGCGTACACCCGGCGGCCGAAGGTCGTCTTGTGGAGGATCAGGCCGCTCACGACCGAGAGCAGCAGGAACAGGACGAGCTCGAAGGGCACCTTCGTGCCGGGGAGGTAGCCCTGGCCGAAGAAGGCGAAGCTTTCCGGATACTTGGTGTAGGCCTGGTCGCCGAGCACCGCCTGCGAGATGCCGCGGTACAGGGACATCGTTCCGATGGTGACGGCGATCGCGGGCACATCGAACTTGGTGATGAGCCAGCCGTTGACGAAGCCGGCGGCGAGTCCGACGGCGATCCCGATCAGGACGATCGTCGCCGTCTGCATGCCGGCCGCGGACGCCGCTCCCATGCAGAGCGAGGAGAGCGCGATGATGGACCCGACCGAGACGTCGATGTCTCCGCAGAGGATGATGAACATCATCGGGAGGGCGACCACCGCCTTTTCCATGAAGTTGAAGGTGGTGTCCAGGAGATTTCCCGCGTCAAGGAAGTACGGCGAGATGAAGGAGCCCCCGATCATGACGGCCACGAACACGAGGCTGAGGATGACTTCCCAGCTCTTGAAGAAGGCAGCCAGCCGATCGGAACGCTTGATCTCGATCCGGCGGCCTTCGACCGCCGCGACGTCGTGGGTGTTTTCCAGTGCGCTCATGCCAGTTCCCTCCGGGCGAGCATCTTTCGGCGGTTGTTGCGGTCGACGACTGTATTGGCGATGATCGCGACCAGGATGGCGGCTCCCTGGATCGCCATCTGGTAGAAGGGAGACAGGTTCACGACGGTGAGCGCGTTGTACAGGAGGCCCAGGAACAGCGCGCCGAGCACGACGCCGACGATGTTGCCCGAACCGCCGACGACGCTGACGCCGCCGATCACGCAGGCGGCCACGGCCTGCAGCTCGTAGCCGACCGCCGTGTCGTTCTGGGCGGCGGCGTAGCGGGTCACGTACAGGAGCCCCGCGAGGCCCGAGATCGCGCCTGAGAGGGCGAAGGCCATGAACTGCACGCGCTCGTTCTTGATGCCCGCCAGCCGAGAGGCCGTCGGGTTTCCGCCGACCGCGTAGACCGCGCGGCCCGCCGGCGTGAAGGTGAGGAAGAGCCCGATGAGGACAAGGGTGGCGCCGGTGTACCAGATGATGCCCGGAATGCCGAGGAAAGGCGTATGGGGTATCGAAACGTAGATCTCCGACATTTCGTGCGCGCTGACCCACTGGCCGCCCGAAACCACGAAGACCATCGCCCGGTAGATGGCGATCGTGCCGAGGGTCGCGATGATCGGCGGGAACCGGAGGTAGCCGACCAGGAGGCCGTTGACGCTCCCCAGCAGGAATCCGATCGCGATCGCCGTGACGATCACGACGGGGATCGGCAGGTTCGGCGCGGCCATGTTGAGCATCGACACGAGCATGCCGGTGAGCGCCATCATCGACGGGATCGACAGGTCGATGCCGTTGAGGAGCAGGATCAGGAACTGGGCCGAGGCCGCGAGCATGAGCACCGCGGTGTCGTTGAGCACGTCGGCCAGGTTCCCCGGGGTAGCGAAGCCCGGCGCCCGCAGGCTCACCAGACCGATGAACAGAATCAGTATGATGGAGAGTGTCACCTCTCTCCGCTTCAGGAATTGCTTCATCTTAGGCGGCTCCCCCCGCTTCGGCGGGACTTCCCATGGCTGCGCGCATGATCCGCTCCTCCGAGAAATCTTTGCGGTCGATGACCGCGGACACGGTACCCTCGTGCATGACCGCCACGCGGTCGGCCATGCCCATGATCTCGGGCAGTTCTGACGAAATCATGACGACCGCCAGCCCCTTCGCCGCCAGCTGCGACACGATACCGTGCACCGCCGACTTGGTGGCGACGTCGATGCCCTTGGTCGGTTCGTCCAGGATGAGCACGCGGGGATCGGACGCCAGCCATTTGGCCAGCACGACCTTCTGCTGATTGCCGCCGGAGAGCGTCTGCACGTCGTAGCCGAGCCCGGCGGCTTTCACTTCCAGGCGCTGGGCGTAGTCGGCGGCGACCGCCGCTTCCTTTTTCGGGTTGAGCCAGCCGCGGTCGCTGAGCGCATCGATCTGCGGCAGCGTGATGTTCTCGGCGATCGACATCGCCAGGATCGCTCCCTGCTTCTGCCGGTCCTCCGGAACGTAGACGATGCCTTTTGCCATCGCGGCGCCGGGGCTCGAGAAGCGGACGGCGCGGCCGTCCATGCTCACGGTCCCCCCGTCCAGGGGATCGACGCCGATGAGGGCGCGCATCACCTCGCTGCGGCCGGCTCCCACCAAGCCGAAGAAGCCCAGGATCTCGCCCTTGCGAACCTCGAAGGAGATGTCCTTGAAGATGCCCGTCTGGGACAGTCCTTCGGCGCGGAGGGCGACTTCACCGATTTCGGCCTCTACCTTCGGGAAGAGCTGATCGACGCTGCGGCCGACCATCATCTTCACCAGCTCGTTCTCCTTCGCGTTCTTCATCGAGCCTTCGCCGATGTACTTGCCGTCCCGGAGGACCGTGTAGTAGTCGGCGATCTCGAACAATTCCTCGAACTTATGGGAAATGAACACTATCGCGACGCCCTCGTCCCGCAGGCGCTTGACCAGGGCGAACAGTTCCTCGGTTTCGTGTATGGACAGGGCGCTCGTCGGCTCGTCCATGATGAGCACGCGCGCCTCCATCGAGAGGGCCTTGGCGATCTCGACCAGATGGCGCTCGGCGGTGGACAGGTCCTTCACGAGCGTGCGCGGATCGACCTTGAGGCCGAGCCGGGAAAGGAGGGCGGCGGACTCTTCGCGCATCGTTTTCCAATCGATCGGCGACAGGCGCAGGCCCTTAATGAGGGAACGGCGCGGAGCGTGCCCCATGAAGATATTCTCGGCGACGGAAAGATCGCCGAACATCGACGTTTCCTGATGGATGACCGCTATGCCGGCCTTGCGGGCCTCGAGCGGCGAAGAAAAGGATACCGATTTGCCGTCGAGGACGATTTCCCCCGCGGTCGGCCGGTAGACGCCGGTCATGACTTTCACCAGGGTCGATTTGCCGGCCCCGTTCTCTCCGATCAGCGCGTGGACTTCCCCCGTGCGGCACGCGAAGCGGACTCCATCCAAAGCCTTGATGCCGGGGAAGTACATGGCGATGTCTTTCAGTTCCAGGATAGCCTCTTGCATCGGCTCGGAATCTCCATAAAAAAGCCCGCCCGGGCTTAGGACCGCGGACGGGCAAAGGAGGCGATTAGAACATCGCCGCGTACTTGGCGATGTTGTCCTTGTTGAAGGTGAAGGGTTCGCCCATGATGGCCAGGCCCTTGGCGCCGACCTTGATGGTTCCCATGCGGCCGGCGCCGATGGCGTCGCCTTCCTTGCCGGTGTTCTTGCCTTTCACCAGGTTGTACAGTATGTAGGTGGAGGTGTAGCCGAGGTCGATCGGGTTCCACAGGGCGATGCCCTTGGAGACGCCGGATTCGACGTACGCCTTCATCTCCGACGGGAGGCCGAGGCCGCCGAGCTGGATCTTGCCGGTGAGGCCCTGATCCTGGATGGCCTTGGCGGTGGCCGCGACGCCGACCGTGGTCGGGCAGGTGATGCCCTTCAGGTTCGGGTAGGACTTGAACAGGCCGAGCGCCTCGCGGTAGGACTTGTCGGAGGAATCGTCGCCGTAGACGACAGCCGCAAGCTTCATGTCCTTCATCTTCGGATTCTCGGCCAGCTCCTTCTTCATGTACTCGATCCAGGCGTTCTGGTTGGTGGCCTGGGCAGTGGCGGAGAGAATAGCGACTTCGCCGGACCAGCCGACCATCTCGGCGAGCTGGCGCATCTGGCTGCGGCCGATGAGCTCGGTGTCGGAGGGAGCCAGGTGCAGGATGCGGCCGGCCTCGGCGACGCCGGAGTCGAAGGAGATGACCTTGATGCCGGCTTCCATCGCCTTCTTGGCGGCGGGAACGAGCGCGTCCTGGTCGTTGGCGGAAATGGCGATCGCGTCGACCTTGGTCGCGATCAGGTTGTTGATGATTTCGATCTGGCCTTCGGCGGTGGCCGAACTCGGTCCCTGGTAGATGATCTCGACGTCGCCGAGTTCCTTGGCGGCCTCGTTGGCGCCGTCGCGGACGGCTTCGAAGAAGCCGTTTCCGAGGCTTTTCACGAGAACGGCCACGCGGACTTTCTTTCCGGCGGGAGCGGCCTTGGTATCCGACTTTCCGCCCGCGAACGCGAACGAGCCGACCATGCTCAGCACGGCAGCGGCCATAATCACCTTAACGCTTCTTTTCACAATGATCCTCCTTAATCGTGATGCGTGTTGAGAACATGTGTATTTTAGGGACCGTTTTCCGTATTCGGATAGGATGCCGATCTACGCAATATAGGCAGTGAATCTACGATTTCGCCGTATTTTTTTTCTCGAAGGCGGGCGCGTGTCCGAAGCGTTCGCGGTACAGGCGCGTGAAATGACGTTCGCTGCCGTAGCCCACCTCGCGCGCGGTTTCCTTCACGCTCCGGCCTTCCCGCAGCGCGTCCCGCGCCTTGAACAGCCGCACTTCGGTGACGTACTGCACGAAGGTCGTCCCGACGCGCTTATGGAAAAGGGCCGAAAGGTAGTTGGGCGTCAGGCCGAAGACGCGCGCCGTTTCCTCGACGCTGACGCGCTCGGCGTAGCGGCGGCGGATGAAAGCCTCCACCGCGGATATCGTGTCCCGGTCCGAGCCCCGGTCCGCCGCCCCCTCGAGGGCGCCTTCGCAGGCGGCGCGGAACTCCGGCTCGGGAAGCGCCGCCGCCCCCCTGCCGAGATAGCGGTCCAGCAGAACGGCCGCGCTCCGCGGGGGCGCTCCGGCGGCGAACAGATCGCGCAGAGAAGCGTTGAGGCCGATCGAATCTCCGTCGCGCAGACAATCGACGAGCGCGGCGGCCCGTTCGGCTGCGGCGAGCTCCGAGGGGGAGACGACCGAAAGCAGGGACCGGGCGCGCTCGGCCGCGAGCGCGCCGCCGGGCAGCGCGGCGCGCCGCAGGGAGAGTTCGCGGAGGGATTCGAGGGTGGTCTTGCTGGCTTCGCACTCCGTGCCGGAGACGAGGACCAGCGCGCGGACGGCGCCGGACGATTCGGCTTCGGCGGCCGGAGCTGCTTCGTTCCAGAAACGCTTGGCGGCCGCTTCCGCCGAAGCGCTTTCGGCGGGAAACGCGGCGAGCGCGGCCACGTCCCCCGAAGCGCCCCAGGCGACGGACGCGACGAGCAGGCCCTCGTCCGCGTAGCGCTTCGCGCGTTCCCCGATCAGGCGAGCGACGGCAAGCGCCCGCTTTTCCCGCTTCTCCCGTCCGATCTCCCCGTCCAGGCAGACGAACGCGGCCGAATACCGTACGGAGGCGCCGAGATCCGGCGGCTCGTCGGCGTTGCCCATGAGGTAGAGGGCCAGGTCGCGCAAGAAACGATCGCCGGCCTTGGACCGGTCTTCGGCCACCGAATCGGAGAGCTGCGCCAGGGCCGAGCGGATCTCCGCGGGCGAGGGAGGCTTCAGCGCGTAGCCGAGGGCGCCCAATTCGATCGCCCGCTTCGCGTAGGCGAAATCGGAATAGGAGCTGAGCACGAACCACGGCGCTTTCCGGCCTTTTTCCCGCACCGCGGCCAGGGCGGCGAATCCGTCCATCTTCGGCATCCGTATATCGACGAAAGCGGCGTCCGCCTTCCCTTCTGCGAGCAAGGCCGCGAGCTCGATCCCGTCGGAGGCTTCCAGCACGACCGTCTCGGGGCGGACTTCGAGGATGAGGCTGCGGACGAGGGAGCGGACCAGAGGCTCGTCGTCGGCGACCGCTATGCGCACGAAACGGCCTCCGGAATCACGATCTCGACTAAGGTACCCGCCCCCGGTTCCGAACGGACGGACATGCGCGCGCCGGGGAAGGCGAGCGCGAGCCGCCGTTCTACGTTGGTCGTCCCGACGCCCTTCGCCGTCGCCGCAGGATCGAAGCCGCGCCCGTCGTCCTCCACGGACAGAATCAGTTCCCTGCCCGCCGCGCTCGAGGAACGCACCGCGGCCGACACGCGGACTGTCCCCGGATCGGCGTTCGGCTCCAGGCCGTGGATCACGGCGTTCTCCACCAGCGGCTGCATCAGCAGCTTCGGAAGCCGCCAGGTAGAGGCCTCCCCGGCGCACTCGACGACCCAGGACAGGCGGTCCCGGAAGCGCATGCCCTGCAGCTCGCAGTAGCTTCGGCAGAACGCCAATTCCTCGCCGACCGTGGCCTCGCCGCCGTGGTCGACCGCGTACCGGAGCAGATCCTTGAGCGCGAGTATCGAGCGCTCGAGATCCTCCGTCTCTCCCGCCCGGTTGAGCGCCGCGAAGACGGCGAGCACGTTGTAAAGGAAATGCGGCTGAACCTGGGACTGCAGAGCCTGGTATTCGGCGCTGCGGCGCTCGACCAGCTCGACGTACTGCGCCGCGTTGTCGGCTATGAGCCCGGCGAACTCGAGGTAGTTCGCGAAGCGGATGAGGTCGAGGTCGTTGAAGGAACGCCCCGAAGCGGCCAGCGCGAGCACGCCGAAGCGCCGGTCGGCGGCGCCCAGCGGTCCGGCGAGCACGGCGGGCCCCGTTTCGGATCTGCCGTCGGACACGACGCAGGGAGCGGCCCCGTCGGCCAGCGCGGTGAGCGCCGCTGGAAACCCGCGGGAAGCGTCGGAAGCGAAACGCGCGTCCCCGGAGACGACCGGAGCGCCCGCGGCTTCGGCGCCGACGGCGAAGAACGCGCCGCCGACCGCCCCGATATCGCGGACCGCAGCCTCCACGATCGATGCCGTCACCCGCTCGACGATGCCGTCCCCGGCGCCTTCCAGCGCGTCGCCCTCGGCGCGCTCGGCGGCCCAGGTCTTTTCGGCGACATCCCGCGCCAGGGACACCATGCCTCCCACGTTGTCCTTGAGAGCGTCGGTATACTTGTTGAAGTCGACCGACAGGTCATGGAACTCGTCGGCGGTGCGGAAATCGAGGGGCGTCGAGAAATCGCCCAGAGACACGCGTCGGATCGCTTCGCCGACCGCCCGCAGGCGGCGCACGATCCGGGAGGAGAAGAACAGCGCGACGGCCGTCGCGAGCACCGCGGTCACGCAGCCGAGCGCGAGGAACAAGGCGAGCATGTCCTCCCGCGCGCGCGAAGCTTCCCGCTCGAGGCTTTCGATGAAATAGTTCAGGTAACTCTCGAAGCTGTTGGCCAGGTAATACGAAATCTGCCGCGTTTCGGCGAATAGGCCGGTGAGCACCGGATCGCTCGAGCCCTGGATGAGCGCGTACAGGTTCTCGCTGCCCAGCAGCCCGCGGTCCCGCAGCATGTCTACCCGGCCGATGAGCGAAGCCAGGCCCTCGAAGGCCTTGCGGCTCATGATCCAGGCCGTGTCGTACTCGTCGCCGAGCACGCCGCGCCGCACGAGATCCATGAGCAGCGGATCGTCCATGAAAGACGCGAAGCTGGAGCGGAAGCGGTCGACGGTCTCCTTCCACTCGCGGAGGCCCGCCGCGTACGGCTCGAAGTAGACGACGTCCTTCAGGTCCGAATAGGTGTCCGGAGCGAACGCGCCGATCATGATGTCCTTGGTCAGCGCCCTGACTCGGCGGGACTGATCGAGCAGGGAAGCTCCCGCGTCCACGGTATCGCGGATGAGTTCCAGACGCCGGACGGTGAACTGGGAAAAAGCCACGACCACGAGGACGCTGCAGAAGATGAGCGCATAGATGAAGAAGAACTGAGCGCGGAGCCTCATGCATCCATGATACCCCGAGATCGGCCGGCCGTGTGAAGGATTTACCGCGCCGCGGACGCGAGGGGACCGCGGCCCTCGCGGGATCGGGCTTCCTCGTAGACGGACAGGATGTATTTGCTCATGGAGCGGTCCGCAAAGGCGCGCATGATGCTGTCCTGGAAGGGAAACGTCTTGCGGACGAGGCAGCTGTTCCGATGCGTCACGCGGGTCGCGGGCCCGTCGGAGCCCCCGATGTCCTCGAGCGTCCAGCGGCCCTCGGAAGCCCCCACGCTTCCGTCGGACCCGGCGAGCTTCCAGGCGAGAACCCACTTCCCCGGCAGCGCGGAAGCGTCTTGGCGCATCGCCAGATCGTAGCTGCTTTCAAACCTGCGCCCGAACGCGGCGAAAAGGCAATCCTGCCGGATAACCGGACCGTCGGCGGCCGGAGCCATGACGGTCGTCCTTTCCAGATTCGGGACGAACGTGGGATAGGAAGTGTAGTCGGAAAGCACCTCGGCGAGCGCGCGCAGCGGGAGGGGAAACACGGCAACGAATTCGGTTTCGCTGCTGATCCAGTCGGCCCCGGCGGCGGCCGGATACTCGATGGCCACCAGGCGCGCGGCCGGACCGTGGAGGGGAACGTCGGCCGAAGCGGCGGCGACGCAGATCGATGCGGCTATCGATGATAGGAGACGAAGGCCGGCCCTTCGGGGAAACATGCATAAAGACTAAAGCCCGGACGTTCAATTTACAAGAAAGTTGGATGAGCTTGCGATGAGAAAGCGGCGGCCGGATGGATTTTCCACCCGCCGATCCGTATCTTATAGCTATGAAATCACCGAAAGAACTGTCGATAGACCGAAAGCTGATCGGCGCCGTCGCCCAGCTGGGGCTCTCCGGAGCGGCGCAGCGTCTGACCGAGATGCTCCTGGCCGACGATGAAATACATGCGATGCAGGAATACGCGAACACCGTGTCGATCAAGCGGCTCGGCTACAACGACCACGGACCGGTCCACATGCGCACGGTCGCGCTGAACGCCGTCACGATGATGTCGCTCCTGCGCCGCGCCGGAATACGCACGAGCCTCGAGAGCGAGGAAGTCGGCGATTTCGAGGACAGCCTGACGGCGGTTCTCCTCGCCTCGTTCCTCCACGACCTCGGCATGACCATCGGCCGGCAGGACCACGAGCTCCACAGCACCTACCTAGCCCATCCGATCATCGACCGCCTGCTCAAGGAAATCTACGGAAGCGACACCGCCAAGCGCGTCATCGTCCGGTCGCTCGCCGTCGAAGGGATCGTCGGCCACATGGCGGGCAGGAAGATCCACTCGATCGAAGCCGGCGTCATCCTGGTCGCGGACGGCTGCGACATGCAGAAGGGCCGCGCGCGCATACCGATGGCGCTCAACGCGGAGCCGCGGGTCGGCGACATCCACAAGCACTCGGCCAATTCGATCGAAGGCGTCAAGCTCTCGGCCGGAACCGAAAAGCCTATCCGCATCGACGTCAACATGTCCGGAGTGGTCGGCCTGTTCCAAGTCGAGGAAGTGCTCCTGGGGAAGGTCGCGATGAGCACCATCAAGCCCTACATCGAGCTCTACGCGGACGTCATGGGAGAGGACGAGCGCAGATATCTCTAAAATCTCGGAAATTCCCTGGTGTGCCGCTGGCGCGTGGCGATAAAGTTTGATATCATATTTTTATTATGCTGAAGAATAACGAGTATTTCGGCGGAAAAGTGAAGTCCATCGGATTCGAAGCCTCGGACGGCAAGGCCTCCGTCGGCGTCATGGAAGCGGGCGACTACGAATTCGGGACCGCCGGTCCCGAGCTGATGATCGTCGTCTCGGGCGCGCTGACGGTGAAGCTGCCCGGCGAAACCGAATGGAAAGTCTACGCAGCCGGCCAGGAATTCCGCGTGCCGGCCTCCTCCAAATTCGCGCTCAAGGTAGCCGAACCGAGTTCCTACCTCTGCCGCTACCTCTGAACCGCGCATGACCGTCGAAGCCTTCATCTTCGATATGGATGGAGTCCTCATGGACTCCGAATGGTTCATCGCTGAGGCGGGCCGCCTCATGTTCGCCCAGACGCACGGCGTTTCCGTGCGTCACGAAGACTTCAAGCCTTTCGTCGGCTTCGGGGAGAACCGCTTCCTCGGCGGCGTCGCGGCCAAGTACGGAATCGCGGCGTTCGACGTGGAGAGGGACAAGGCGCGCACCTACGAGATCTACTGCGATATCGTCAAAGGCAAGCTGAAGGAGCTGCCCGGCGCCGCCTCCTTCGTGGCCGGCTGCCGCGCG
The DNA here is from genome assembly GCA_003245635.1 of Treponema sp. Lineage (GTDB taxonomy): Bacteria > Spirochaetota > Spirochaetia > Treponematales > Breznakiellaceae > SZUA-426. Next base: position 7,476 of record QKCO01000011.1, on the reverse strand, counting down.
AAGGGGCTCAAGACCGCGCTCGCGACGAGCACCGACAAGGTGAAGATGCTCGCGAACCTGCACGAGATCGGGCTCGACCACGGCGAATTCGACGCCATGGTCAACGGCCTGGACGTGGAGCGGCGGAAGCCCTTCCCCGACATTTTCCTGAAGGCCGCGGAGCTCATTTCCGCCGCGCCGGAGCGCTGCTGGGTGGTCGAGGACGCCATCGCGGGCGTGCAGGCCGCCAAGGCCGCCGGAATGCGCTGCCTCGCCCTGCTGACGACTTTTCCCGAAGCGGAACTGCGCGAAGCCGGAGCCGACGCCATCGCGGACAGCCTCGCGCAAGCCGACCTCGCCTCTCTATTGAAGGGGTAGCGGCATGGCCAAGATACTGATAGTCGACGATTCTTTCACGGCGCGGGGCATCCTCAAGCGGATACTCGCCGAAAACTACGAGATCGCCGAAGCGGCCAGCGGATCGGCGGCGCTCGAGACGCTGAAGAGCGCGGACTTCGATCTGGTCCTGCTCGATCTGCTCATGCCCGACATGGACGGCTTCGCCGCGCTCGCGGCCATAAAGGCCATGAAGCCTGCCCTGCCCGTCATGGTGGTGTCCGCGGACATCCAGGAGTCGACCAGGCAGCGGATCATGGCCGCGGGCGCGGCGCTTATGGTGAACAAGCCGATCAAAAAGGACGCGCTGACGGCGATTGTGCGCGAAATCCTCGAACGTCGATGAAGCTCGAGCCGGAAACCCTCGACGCGCTGTCTGAACTCGTCGGCCTGGGAATCGGGAAGGCCGCCGACGTGCTCAATACGATGCTCGATTCCCATATCGCGCTTACCGCGCCCTGCATACGCCTGATCCGCACCGACCAGCTGATCCCCGAACTGTCCGCAAGCGAGGGCGACAAGCTGTCCGCGGTGCAGATGCGCTACGCGGGCAGCCTGGACGGCTCGGTGGAACTCATCTTCTCGACCCCGGAGGCCGGACGACTGGTCGACTGCATCATCGGGGACGAGCAGGTGGTGGAGGAAGGCCTGGACGCCATCCGCGCGGGAACCCTCTGCGAAGTCGGGAATATCGTGATCAACGCGCTCATCGGAACGATTTCGAACGCCTTGTCCTTCCATCTGGACTACAGCGTCCCTTCGTACCTCGAAGGGGACGCGGCGCTGCTGGTTTCCGACGCGGGCATTCAAGGCGAGAATATAGTCCTGCTCGCCGAGACGCAATTCAGCGTCGAGATGAAGAACATCCGCGGAAATATCGCCGTATTCTTTTCGATGGTGTCTTTCGAATCGCTCAAGCGCCAGCTCGGTGCCGTTGCCGGTATATCGTCTTGACTCCCGATTTCGGCCTTTTCGACTGCGTGCCCATCGGAATCATCGTCTGCGACCGCGAAATGACGGTAAGGTTCTGGAACGCGTCCATGGAATACTGGACCGATGTCCGCCGGCAGGCGATCCTCGGCAAGCGGCTCGGCGCCCTGTTTCCCCGCTTCGAATCGGAAAGCTTCCGGGCCCGCCTCGAGTTGCTCGAAGAAGGCGGTCCGCCGGTCATCTTCTCCTACCAGCTCAACGGTTGCCTATTCCCCCACTCCGACCCCCGCCGCATCGAGAGGGTGCAGCATGTGACCGCGACGAGCTTTTCCGCCGAAGACGGAAACCGCCTCATGCTGCTGGCGGTGGAGGACCGCACGGAGGTTTCCGCGCGCATCAGGGCCGCCCGCACCGAATTGGCGCTCCGCGTGGAGACGGAGGAGTCTCTGCGCAGCTCGGTGCAGGAAAAAGAATACCTGATGAAGGAACTCAACCATCGGGTCAAGAACAACCTTAACATGATCAGCAGCCTGATCGGCATACAGAAGGAAGGGATGAGCGACGGACCGCTCCGCGCGGCGCTCGATGACCTCGACGGGCGGATACGGTCTTTCTCCGTGCTCCACGAATCGATGCACAAGCGCGAGACATCGATGTCCGTTCGCCTCGACGATTACCTGGGAACCATAGCGACCGATCTGTTCGATACGGTGCGCCCGGCGGACTGCCGGACCAAGCTCGAGCTCGACATCCCGAATATCGAGATGGGCTTCAAGCAGGCGCTCTATCTCGGCCTCATCGTCTCCGAGACTTTGACGAACTCGCTCAAATACGGCCGGAACGAATGCTCAGAAAACCGCGTCGAAATCCGCTTGAGGGTCGACGGCGGACGCGCGGAGCTTACGGTCGCCGACGACGGCCCCGGCTTCCCCGAGGGTTTCGATCCTGCCAAGACCGACAGCCTCGGGCTCAAGCTGGTGAAGCTGCTCGCGGAAGAGCTGTGCGGGACGATTTCGTTCGAATCTCGGAACGGAGCCCGTATAACGGTCGCTTTCAGTACCGATAGCGGATCGACCGGAGCGTAGCCTCCACGGGCAGGCCTTCGGCGTCGATCTCCACCCGCGCGATGGCGGGACCTGAAACTTCGGCTTCCCCGTAGATGAAGAACGGTAGCTCGAGCTTGAAGGAAGCGCCCTGCCCGAAATAGCCGCTCAGGAAGGCGCCCGACAGGACGTTTAGCAGCTCGAGCGTCGAATCGTCCCCTTCGATAGCCGCCGGAACTTCGGCCGCTTCACCGTACAGCGTCTCGTTTATGCGGTCGCCCAGCGCCTGCGGAAAGACGAGTTCGAGCCTGCAGGAAAGCGGCTTCAGCATATCGATGGCGATATGGGACGCGTCCGCTCCGGAAATGCCGGATGCGGCGGAATCCGCCTCGGGTCCCCACGCGACGGAGACCGGGACGGCGTCCATGAACGCCATCTCGCCGAAGATCGAAGGGACGCACTCCGAAAGGACCCGTGCGGCCCGTTCGGCGTCCAGGACGATCGCGGAACGTTCTTCCATTACAGGCCTCCCAGCGCGGCGTTCATCTTCGCCGGAGACACCGGCTTCTTCACGACCGAAGCGGCGCCGAGCATCTTCAGCTCCGCTTCGGCGTCCCCGTCGGCAATGCTCGAGACCACGACCAGCTTGATGGAGCTGAGGGCGGGGTCGCTCTTGAGTATGCGGGCGAAGGCCCTGCCGTCCATTTTCGGCATATTGAGGTCGGTCACCACCAGATCGATGCCCTTGTCCTTCTTGATCGCGGACAGCGCGTCCAGGCCGTTCTCGGCGCAGGTGAAGGACCCGACCGAAACGCCGGCCATCTCGATGCAGCGCTGAACGATCATCCGCGATGTCGAGGAATCGTCTACGATGAGTACCGAATGAAATGCAGCCATCGGTCGCTCCTTATATGTTCCATGATTTCTGGCCGGAGGAGATCGCCACGCTCCCGTCGGCGACGGTGAAGGAGACAGTCCGGCTGATGCTCCCCCCGGTGTCTTCCGCTATCGGACCGAGGGAGCTTTTCCAGAGCACGCGCTTGACCGCGAGGATGTTCCGCTTTCCGATATCGAAAAAATTCCCCGGGTCCATCACCGAGGCCCCTCCGGCCAGCTTCACCCAAACGCCCGAGCGGGAGGCTCCGAGCTTCTTCATCTCCTCGATCATCAGCGGCAGGCCGCTGTCGGCGAAATAGCCCGGCTGGATGCGCGCCCGTTCGGGGTCGACGCGCGATTCGGGCAGGGCGACGTGGATGAGTCCGGCGACTTTCGCCTTGGAGTCGTAGATGATGACGGCCACGCAGGAACCCAGCGCGTAGGTTTTGAGTACCTCGTCGACCGTATTCGAAACGGCCCACTCGCCGATGCCTATGTTCTTCATGCTCATGTTTTTTCTCGCCCCAATAGTAGCATGATTTCGCCGGCGATTTCATCGAGCGGCACGAGCTTTTCCGCCGCCCCCGCCTCCCAGGCTTCGCGAGGCATCCCCCAGACGACCGAGGAGGCTTCGTCCTGCGAGATGCAGCGGGCCCCCGTTTCCCTCATTTTCAAGAGCCCGTCGGCTCCGTCGCGGCCCATGCCGGTCAGCAGCACGCCGACCCCGTCGGCCCCCGCCTCCGCGGCGACCGAACGGAAAAGCACGTCCACGGACGGACGGTGGCCGCTCACCTTCGCCTCATCCCCGACGGACACGATGTAGCCGCCGTTCTTGCGCGCGAGCGAAAGATGCCGGTCGCCGGGGGCGATGTAGACCCTTCCCCGCTCCAGCGGGTCCCCGTCGGCCGCTTCGGAAACGGAAAGCGCGGAAGAACGGTCGAGAGATTCGGCGAACATCCGCGTGAACACCGGCGGCATGTGCTGCACCACGAGGATGGGCGGCATATCGGCCGGCAGCGCTTCGATGACATGATGCAGGGCGACCGTTCCGCCGGTGGAGGCGCCGATGGCGACCACGCGGCTGACGCGCCCGGACGGCCGCGCCGCGGGAGCGGCGCGCGGCGCTTTGGGACGGGGCTTCGCCCGACCGGCCAGCTTGGACAAATCGGAGGCCGCCGCGGCCTTCACTTTTTCGGCGAGGTCGGCCAGCATCTCGCGGAGCGCGCCGCGGTCGTTGGCGCTCGGCTTCCCGACCACTTCCACCGCGCCGGCTTCCAGCGCGTCCAGGGCCCGGCGCGAACCTTCGGCGGTCACGGCCGAGACCACTACCGTAGGGATCGGATACTGGGGAATCAGCCTCTTGAGAAACTCGATGCCGTCCATGCGCGGCATCTCGACATCCAAGGTGAGCACGTCGGGCTTCAGGAAAACGATCTTGTCCCGAGCCGAATACGCGTCGGACGCCTTGCCGACGACCTCGATGTCCTTGTCGAGCGAGAGGCCTCGCTCGAGCAGGTCGCGCGCGACCGCCGAGTCGTCGACTATCAGGACGCGCGTCTTCCGTTCGCTCATCGGATCCGCACCAGGCGCTTGAAGTCGTCGCCTTCCTCGAGCAGGAGCGCCTCGCCGTCGAAGCGGAACGAAACCGAAACGGGATCGGGCGGATCGTCGAGGTCCTTGACCGCGGCGGGCTCCCCGCCGAGCTCGGTGCACTGGTAGCCGAGTTCCGGCCGTATCGCAAGGAACTCGGGCCCGTCCAGATCCCAGGAGGAGGCGACCCGCAGCCGGTACCTGTATTCGGCGCTTTGATCCCCGGCGGGAAGCGTGCCCTGGATCTCTACGCGCTTGAGGCAGATGCCGTCGCGGAATTCGTATTCGGCGCGGTATTCCGCGCCGGTCAGCTCGACGCCGCGCAGCGAACGGGATAGGAACTTCGACAGCCAGCTATCCCCGGCGAGCACGTGCTCGACCACGGCCCAGCGGCCGCGCAGCTTCCGCTTGAGCGGATCGGCAGCCGCGGAGGAAAGGCTGTAGCCCCCCCTCCCGGCGCCGGGAATCAGCGAATTCAGTCGGTCCCTCGTTTCGGTTCTATCCGTTTGCTTCTTCATCTTTCACCCTAAAAAGCTTTTATCCAGAATGCGGCCGTAGTCGCGCGCCGCGTAGCCCGACGGTGCGGCTTCCCACAAGGTGCGGCCGCGTTCGAGCGCCCGCGGCACGTATTCGGATTTGCAGACTTCGAAAATGGGAATCTTGAACGACGCGAACAGTTTGCGGTAGGTCTCGACGCGGGCCAGCCCGTTCTCGGCCTTGGTGAACACGAGCGCGTGCGGCCGGATCGCGCGGCCGGCGCGGCGAGAGCACTCGGCGACTTCCTCCAGGATCGATTCCAGACCCGACACGGAGAAAACCTGAAACTCCATCGGAATGACGACCGCCCGGCAGGCGGAGACGAGCAGGCGCTCGAGAGCGCCGTTCGACGGCGAGGTGTCGAGGAGTATCCAGTCGTAGCGCGCGGCGAGACGTTCGAGGCACAGCGCGAAGCCTTTCTCGGCGCGGATGATCCTCTCGTCGCCGAGCTCGGTCCGCAGCCGGCGGCGGTGCACCGGAAGGAGATCAAGACGCAGCTTCACGCGCTTGACGATGAACGAATCGAGCTTGGCCGACGAAAGCGGCGCGGCGCCGTCCTCGGAGAGGAGTTCCAGGAGGCCGCCGAGTTCCGGCCGTCCCTCGGGTGCGCCGAACAGTTGGGAGAGGTTGCCCTGCGGATCCCCGTCCACCAGGAGCACGCGCTGGCCGCGACGGGCCAAGCCCGAAGCGAGCGTCGCGACGGTGACGGTCTTGCCGACGCCTCCCTTCTGGTTGGCGACGGCGACGATGCGCAGGTCCAATTCCCGCAGAGACGGCGTCATCGCGCGGACTCCGCTCGCTTTTGGTAGGTCGCCGGCATCGTGTAGCTGAACGGGCACGTGTCGCGGGGAAGGGCTTCGGAGTGCCCCACGAAAAACCAGCCGTCCTTCTTCATGTAGCGGTAGATGCGGTCGACGAGGGTTCGGCGGGTCGGAACATCGAAGTAGATCATTACGTTGCGGCAAAACACCACGTCGAACTGGCCCTTGAACGGGTATTGCTCGTTCATCAGGTTGAGCCGCTTGAAAAGCACGGAACGGCGCAGCTCGTTCGTTACCGTCCATTCGTCTTCGCCCGTACGCTCCAGGTAGGCGCCCCGCCACGCGGGGGGCAGCTCCGCCACGCGGCTCGACGGGTAGGAGCCGCCGCGCGCCTGGCCCAGCGCCGAAAGCGATACGTCGGTGGCGAGCACCCCCCAATCGGCGGTCTCGGCCAAAGGGCCGAGCGATTCGCGGATGAGCATGGCCAAGGTGTACGCTTCCTCGCCGGCGGCGCAGCCGGCGCTCCAGAAACGGATCGGATACGCCGGATCGTCCTTCAGGCGGCGCTTGATGGCCGGCATGACGGTGGAAGTCAGGAATTCGAAATGGTCTTTCTCCCGATAGAAGAAGGAATGGTTCGTCGTGATGCGGTTGATGAATTCGCTCAGTTCGGTGCCCGAATCATCTGCCCGCACTTTCGCCAGGTACGCGCCGAGATTCGGCAATCCGAGCGAACGGACCCGCTTGGCGAGCCGCCCGGCCACGAGCGCGCGCTTCTGGTCGGTAAGGTGGATGCCGAAACGCTCGTAGACGAGCGCAGCGGCATCTTTGAATTCCGCATCGGTGATGCCCAGTATCTCGTCCATTCCGCCCCTAGAGCGAAGGCCGAGGCTCCGCCGCCGCGTCCATCGCGTGCAGCTCCTCGTCCTTCACCAGCTTCTCCACGTCGAGCAGGATCTTCACCGCCTCCCCGAGCTTGCCCATCCCCGCGATGTAGCGCTCGCGGCCCGACACCGTCTTGAACTGCGGCGCCGGCTCCACCTGGTTCTCCGGGATCTCGAGCACTTCCTCCACCGTGTCCACGATGAAGCCCAGGCTCACTCCCCCGATTTCGCTCACCACTATGCAGGTCCGGTCGTCATAATTCCGTTCGGACATCCCGAAGCGTAGCCGGAGGTCCACCGCAGGGATCACCTTCCCGCGCAGGTTGATCACGCCCTTCACGTAGCCGGGCATATCGGGCACCGCCGATATCCGCTGCAGCTCCACGATCTCGATCACGTGCCGGATTCCGATCCCGTACGATTCCCTATCGATCCGGAAGAACAGGTACTTGTTGGCCTGCGTGTCCTCGTCTTCCTCGT
>QKCO01000148.1 GCA_003245635.1 Treponema sp. | reverse complement strand
TAGAGCAGATCCTCGAAATCGACGCGCATCTTTTTAAAACCCGACGTGTTCACGTTGGAGAGGTTGTTGGAGATCGTATCGATATTGGCCTGCTGTCCGATCATGCCGGAAGCGGCGGTCCAAAGGCTTCTGACCATTTACTATAACCTCACTACTTCATTGATGAGCTTGCCAAGCATCGCGTCCTCGGACTGAACGACCTTCTGATTGGCTTCGTACGCACGGTTGACTTCGATCATCTGCACCATCTCGGTCACCACGTTCACGTTCGACGCCTCGACGAAGCCCTGCACGACCTTGGGGCGGCTCCCCGCCTCCATCGCGCGGGCCGCGCCCGAGGTTTCGGTCGCCTTGTAGAGGCTCGAACCCTGCTTCTGCAGGTAGCGGGTGCGCTCCGGATCGAAGTCGACGATCTTGAGCGTATCGAGCAGCACAGTCTGTCCCCAGGCGTTGTTTTCCTTGGACACCAGCCGCGTCGGGTCCCCGTCGGCGTACTCCGCGTTCACCCAGACCTTTCCGTCCTTGTCGACCATGAAGTTGTTGGCCTTCACCTTGATGGGGCCGTTCTCTCCGAGGACGGGAAACCCTTCCTTGGTTTCCAGGTACCCTTCCTTGCCGAGCTGGAAAGATCCGTTGCGGGTGTAGCGCTCGCCGTACGGGGTCGCCACGGACATGAAGCCTTTTCCGTCGAGCGCGATGTCGAAGTCGTTCTCCGTTTCCTTCATCGCGCCCTGTTCGAGGGAGGTGTACAGTTCGTTGAGCTCGACGCCGGTTCCGATCCTGCCTATGACCGGCGCGGCGTCGGCGGAGCCGAACGGATGGCGGTAGACGCCGTCGTCGTTGAGCCGCCGCATGAGGAGTTCGGGGAACGCCTTGTGCACGGCGATGTCCTTCTTGTAGCCGTCCACGTCCACGTTCGCCAAGTTGTTGGAGATCGCGTCCAGACGCCACTGCTGCGCCGTCATGCCGCTCGCTCCCGTATACCAGCCTCTAACCACGCTGTAGCCTCCATTAGCAATATCGGTGCGCCGAGGGACCGAGTTGAGCGAAGATGCGGCGGATTCGCGTTCCAATCAGGCGATCCCGATTGCGCGACGCGCGGGGAGCGCGATACTATCGCGGCCATGGACAGAACAGCGAAGGGCCTCTTCGCCATCGTCGCCTGCGCGACGATCTGGAGCACGGGCGGCCTATTCATAAAAACGATCGATTGGCACCCCATGGTCATCGCCGGGGGACGGAGCCTCATAGCCGCGGTATTCATGTTCGCAATGCGGATGGTCCGCGCGAAGAGCGGCAGGGTCCGCGCTATTTCCGCCGAATCGGGGAACCGTTTCGCGCTTTGGGGCGCGGCGGCGATGAACGCGTCGACGATGCTCCTCTTCGTGGCGGCGAACAAGCTGACGACCGCAGCGAACGCCATCCTGCTGCAGTATTCGGCTCCGATCTACGCGGCCATCTTCGGCTGGCTGCTGGCGAAGGAGAAGCCGCGCAAGGAGCACTGGCTTGCCCTCGGTGCGCTCGGCGTGGGGCTCTACGTGTTCTTCAAGGATGGAATCGGCGGCGGGAATTTCCTCGGCGACGGCCTGGCGCTCGTCTCCGGCGTGACTTTCGCGCTCTATTCGGTATTCATGCGCATGCAGAAGGACGGCATGCCCGAGGATTCGATCCTCTTGTCGCATCTTTTGACCGCGGCCGTGGGACTCCCTTTCGCGCTCTTCCACCCGCCGGCATTCACGCCCTCGGCGGTCTTCGGCATATCGATGCTCGGCGTCGTGCAGATCGGCATCGCGTCGCTCCTGTTCGCCTACGGCATCAGGCGCGTGTCCGCGGTCCAGTCGATGCTCGCGGCGGTCATGGAGCCCGTGCTCAACCCGGTCTGGGTTTTCCTGGTCGCCGGGGAACAGCCCGCTGCTTCGGCGCTCTTCGGCGGCGCGATCATCCTGACCGCGGTGACCGGATCCTCCGTCGCCAGCGTCAGGCACCACGCGCGCGCGCGGAAGGCGGCGGCCGTCAGCTGAGGTTCCTGCAAAACTCGGTTAGTTTTGCAGGAACCTCTCGCAGTTTCGTTGTTGCTTGAACATAATTTCTTATGAATCTTGAAATTGCAACAACGAAACTGCACGGCCGGAGTTGACGGATTTCAAAAGTTGAAGACTTTTGAAATCGGCATCAGCTGATGCAGCGGTCCACGGCCTCGATCAAGTCCCGGGATATCCAGGGCTTGCGGAGAACGTGGGACAGGCGGCCGTCGTGCCGCATGCGGTCCAGGCTCGCTTCGTCCGCGTGGCCGGTGACGATGATCGCATTGATGGCCGGGTAGCGTTCTTGGACCTTGGCGATGAATTCGTCGCCCTTGAGGCCCGGCATCAGCCAGTCCGAGATGATCGTAATGACCGAGATGCCCGCCGAGGCCAGTTCGTCGATGATTTCCATGGCTTCTTTGGCGTTGAGCGCCGTCTCGTAGATGAAGCGGTCCCGGTAATGGCTTCGAAGCTCCTGCTTCAAGGACATGACGATGATCGCTTCATCGTCGACGCATAGGATGGCGCGGCTCATGGTGTCTCTCCCTTCATTCCGAACGTCGGCAGCCGTACGCGAAAAACGGTCCTTCCGGGCTTGCTTTCGAAAGCGATCGAACCGCCGCAGCGTTCGACGACCCGCTTTGCGACAACCAGCCCGAATCCGTTTCCCTCCCCTACCGGCTTCGTGGTGAAGAAGGGCTCGAAAACGCGTTCTCCGATGGACTCGGGGATGCCCGGTCCGGAATCCGCGATCTCGACGAGAATTTCTTCCCCCCGTACGCTTGAGGATATCTCGAGCGTACCGCGATATTCCATCGCCTGCAAGGCATTTCCGATGATATTGCGCCACGCCTGGCCTAAAGCGGCTTCGTCCCCGCGGGCTCTCGCGTCTCCGGCCGCTAGAAGCAGCTTGACCTCGATGCCGCCGCGGAGCCTGCTCCGGTATAGTTCGAGAGCCGACGAAAGCCCCGCGTCGACATCGACCGGAAAGGCCGCGCCGGAGGAGTCGGCGAATCGGCCGAGCGAATCGGCCTCGTCCAGGCTTCCGCCGTCGAAGCTCCTGAGCGCTTTTACGACGACGGAGGCCCGGTCGGCGGCATGGCGGATGATGAGGGAGGACCGCACCAGAGTAACCAGGGAGGAAGCGGCTTCGAACAGGGAAGCGGCCGTCTCGATGCCGAAGCGCTCGATCAGGCTTTCGACGCGGGCGTAGGCGTCCATCTCGTCTATCAATTCGGCGAGATGATCCGGAGACGAAGCCCCCGCGCCGCGCAGGCGCGAGGCGAGCTCCCGCTTGTGCTTGCGGTCCCCGTCCGCGAGCCGTTCGGCCGAGGGCAGCGTCTCGGCGATCAGGGAAAAGAGGACGGGGACGGCATCCTTCGGCAGCCGCTCGAGAAGATGCCCCAGGTTCGTCACCGCGCTGAGCGCCGAATCGGCGAGCATCGAACTCGACGATTCGATGGCGCCGAGCGGCGAATTCAGCTCATGGGCGAGGCCCGCCGCCAGCCGGCCGAGCGCAGCGAGCTTCTCCGACATGACCAGCCGATCTTGCGTATCGCGCAACTGAGCTACCTTCGCGCGCAGCTGCTCGGTCCGCTCCTGGACCTTCGTTTCGAGCTGCTCGTTCATCGCCGACAAGGATTCCTCGGCCTGCTTCAAGCGCGAAACGTCGATATCCGCGCCCAGCACGCCGCGCACGCTGCCGTCGGCGACGATGGGCGCCGAGATGGCTTGTATCCACGCGCCGCGGCCGTCCGCCTCGATCCGGCGCTCGCTGTTGCCCGCCGCTCCGGAGAGGGCGGCGAAAAAGTCCTCAGTCAGGAAGCCGCGCACTTCGCCGCCGAACGGAAGATCGCCGATCGCCGCGCCGGGGACCATGCCGTAGCGCGCCGCCGCCGATTCGTTGGCCAGCACGATCGAGCCGGAAGCGTCCGCCGCCCAAAGGGCGAACGGCAGGTTTTCGAAAACGGCCTTGAGGCGGGCTTCGTTCTCGATGGCCTTCCGCCGCTCCGCTTCGAAGTCCTCGAGCAGATTGAGGAGCGCTGCGGACTTCTGCTCGAGATAGGCGCGGTTCTCCTCGAGCTCCTTCAGCCGCCGCCGGAGCTGCGGATAGTAGCTCTTTACCGAAAAGGATTCGTCGAGCCCGATGAATCGTTCGCGGATGCCGTCCCAGTCCGGACGCGGCTCATCGGACATCGCTGCCTCCTCCGGCCCCCTCGAGTTCGGCTATCCGCTTCTTCAGCTCCACCATCTTCAGTTCCCTGCCGACGACCAGCCGCTCGAAGCGCTCGAGATCCTCGGTGCGCGAGCGGAGCGCGTTTCCCGCGGCCTTCTTCTCGCTCACGTCCCGCAGTTCGACGATGTAGACGGGGTCGCCGTTCCAGAACCCTTTCTCGAGCACACCCTCGACGTCGAAAAAGGTTCCGTCCGCCTTCCGGCCCCGATCGTCGAAGCGGAGCACCGATCCTTCCGCGAGCCGATCGAGCAGCCGCCTTCTCCGCTCAGGGTCGATCCACAGCTCGGAAAAATCGCCGAGCGAAATGCCCGAAGCGTCGACCCGCTCTACTCCGTGCATCCGCAGAAATCCCTCGCTGCAGTCGACCACGCGGCCCTCGGCGTCGGCTACGACGATTCCCTCATCGAGCAGGTCGAACACGCTCTTCAGGTTGCGCTCGGAGACGGCCAGAGACGATTCGGCATCGGCGAGCCGGGCCAGTTCCCGCTCGAGCCGCCGGTTCGTGTTATGAAGCGTGAACACGACGAAGCAGGCGACGAGGGCGGTGACGAACATGAGCGCCAGGCTGCCCGCGCGGGCGCGGGCGAGCACCTTCAGCCGTTCGGACGAGAAGGCCTCCGCGTACATGCCCGTGCCGAGAATTGCTTCCAGTTCCGGAACGGCCACCACGAAGGACAGCTTCGCTTTCGCATCCGATTGCCCGGGAGGAACATAGAAATACGAGGCGAAAGCCCCTTCCGGATGCGCGAGAACCGCCTCTTTCAGTTCCCGGGCGATGAACCGGCCCTTGACGTCCCGCATATCCCATTGGTTCGTGCCTTCCAGTTCGGGATTAAAGGGCTGGACGTACATCGATCCGTCCCAGCCGGTCAGGAATACGTAGTTGGGGC